>JBBRIE010000009.1:0-29275 GCA_038221545.1 Lysobacterales bacterium | reverse complement strand
GAATCGCGAGCCCTGGTTCTGTTCGCTGTCGATCGACAGCGAGCCGCCCAGTTCCCTGATCTCGTTCGCGACGACGTCCATGCCGACACCGCGGCCCGCCAGCTTGCTGACCGTGTCCGCCGTGCTGAAGCCCGTTTCCGTGATGAATCCGAACAGGTCGCGATCGGTCAGGGTCGAATCGGCGCGCATCAGGCCGCGTTCGATCGCCTCGCGCCGGATCGCCTCGCGATCGAGTCCGCGGCCGTCGTCGCTGACCCGGATAAGCACTTCGCTGGCCTCGCGGGCGACCTCGATGCGGACGTTGCCTTCCCCCGCCTTGCCCTGGTTGCTGCGCTCGGCGGGTGACTCGATGCCGTGCGCCAACGCATTGCGCAACATGTGTTCGAGCGGTGCCTTCATGCGCTCAAGGAGGTTGCGATCCATCTCGCCCTGTGCGCCATCCACGAACAGCTGCGCGCGCTTGCCGAGCTCGTCCGCGCTCTGGCGCACGAGTCGGCGCAGGAACGGCACCTGCGTTTCGAAGGGCACCATGCGGGTGCGCATCAGGCCCTGCTGCAACTCGGATGCCACGCGCGACTGCTGCAGCAGCAGGGTTTCCTGCTGGCGCGCGAGGTCGTCGAGGGTGCCGTGCAACGACACCAGATCCGATACCGATTCGGCCAGCGCCCGCGACAACTGCTGCAGGTTCGAAAACCGGTCCAGCTCGAGCGGATCGAAGGTACCGAGGTCGTCTTCGGTCTCGCGCTGGAAGCGCGCGATGATCTGGGCCTCGGTTTCGATGTCGAGCTTGCGCAACTGCTCCCGGGTTCGTTCGACGGTCTGTTCGAGCTCGCCCACGTTGGCGCGGAATGCGCCGAGCTGCTGTTCGAGCCGCGAACGGTAGATCGACACTTCGCCGGCATAGTTCACCAGCGAGTCGAGCAGGTCGGCGCGAACTCGGATGAGCTCCTGGGATTGGCGCTGCGCCGCCTCGTCGGTCGCGATGACCTGCGCAGGCAGGCGGTAATCGTCGAGACGGACGACGTTGGTGATCGCGGCGGCTTCCGGCTCGGACGTTGCGGCTTCCGGCGCGGAAGCCTCCTCGACCGGCGCGGCATCCACGCCTGCGTCGGGTTGTTCCGGCATATCGAGTTCGGCGGCGGCGGCCATCTCGTCGAAATCGACGGACGCGGCAAGATCGTGCTGCGCTGTCTCGCCATCGGAAATCGCGCGATCGTCCGAGTCACTGTACTCGGCATGGGTCGGCTGCTCGAACTCGACCAGCGATTCGGTGCTTCCGTCCTCGTAAGCGGCGACCATCGCGTCGCTTGCTGCGTATGCGGCCGGTTCGTCGACAGGTTCGACTTCGCCCGCCATCGGTTCGGCGGCAGATTCCGGCGTGCGCCAGGGTGCGAGGTCTTCCTCGAGCGCGAGGCGATCGTGCGCGGTGGCCTCGTCGACCGGCTCGGCGGCAGGAGGCGCATGCGCATCCGGGACGGTCTCGGCAGCAACGGGCAGGGGAACGCCCGCGGCGCTCGCTTCCAGCAGCGCGATGAGGCGCGCGGGATACGCGAGATCGCGACCCGCTCCCACACGGCTCACCATGCGGTGCAGGCGGTCGAAGCCGCGTTGCACGAGCTCGATCGCAGCGGACGTTCGGCCGTGCGCGGAGTCGATCAGCGTCTCGAGCGAGTGGCTCACGTCGCCGATGCCGGACAATCCGACCGCACGAGCGTTGCCCTTGATGGTGTGCAGGTGACGCTGGATCGCAGATATGGCGGACGAGGAAGCCGGATCGTCGCGCAGTTGCGCGAGCACCGGATCGGCCTGGTCGAGGATCTCGCGACCCTCCTCCACAAAAATTTCGAGCAGGTCCGCGTCAAGGTCCGGAAGCACAAGCGGACGATCCGGATCGACTTCGTCCTGCCATTCCGCGCCAGCGCCCGCGACCAGCGGCGCATTTGCAAAGTCGGATTCGATCACGCTGTCGCCCATCTCCATTGCTGCATGGGTCAGCGGCTCGTCGAATTCTTCGGGCTCCAACGCGGCTTCGTCGATGCCGGCGGAGGCAGCCAACGGCAGCGGGGCTTCCGCCGCTTCATCGACGACGTCGGGTTCGCTGGACTCGGCTGCGGACTCTTCGACCCTTTCCAGCATTTCGTCGAGGTCCTCCTGCGCATCCGGCGCCTCGATCGAGGCTGTTGCGGCGGCATCGCCGCTGCCGGCAGCGGTCTGCTCGCGCTTGCTCTGGCGCGCGCTCTTGCGCTTCTGCCTGCGACTCTCGGCAGTCGACGACTGCGTGTCCTCCACCGGCATCCCGGCGATGGACGTCGCGTCTTCCGACCCTTCGACTGCCTCGGCGTCCGCACCTTCGAGCGCCTCGGGCACACCGGACACTTCGGCAGGAGCCTCCACGAAGTCCTGCCACACAGCGTCATCGACTTGCGGTTGCACGTCAGCGAACCCGGCCTCCTCGAATTCTCCGAATGCGGGCTCGACGCCCGGGTCACGGAATTCGGTCAGGTCGACGGTGGTCGGAACGACGAGGTCTTCCTGCCCGGCCAAGACGTCCCCTGCTTCGGGAGATGCGGGCTCGTAGCCGCTTTCCAGCGCGGCCAGTTCATCGTGGAGATGCACGTCGAACTGCTCCGCGCCATGCTCGACCACCTCGGGCTCGAGATATGCCGGCGGCGGCATTTCCCAGTCGCCGGCCGGAACGTCGCCCAGCAATTCGGACGCGAGCGGTTCTTCGGATGCGGTGAAACGGTTCGCATCGCCGAACTCGTCCGTCGCGGCAGCGATGCGCTCGAGCGCGGCGTCGTCGTCCCGCTCCGCCTCGATTGCGGCCGGTCCGGTGGCGTCGGCGATTTCATCCGAGATCGTCGGGTCGAAGGTAAAGGAGACCGCTTCGACATCCGTCGGCGCCTGCGCCGCGACCGCCTGCGCATCTTCTTCCTCGGGCGCCGCCGCGACGAACGCGTCCGCGGCCTGGTCCTGCGCCTCTTCCTCTTGCTCGTCCTCGTCCGCATCGCCCCACGCCGGTATCGACGGGCTCGTCGACTCCGGCAGGTCGTCGCGCAGCTCCGCCAACCGATCGTTCAAGTCGCCGGCAGGCGGGACCGCGGCGCCAGGCCGGTCGAGCAGTGCCAGGGTCGCTCCCACTACGCCCGAGACGTCGGCCATGGCCTCCAGCCCTTCCGCACTGGGCGTACGACCGGCATTGACCAGACGCTTGAGGTATCCCTCCAGCATTCCGACGACTTCGGCCACCACCGGCACTTCCACCATGCCGAGCGCGCCGTGGAGCGTGTGCACCGCACGCAGCAGCTCGGATGTGGGCACCAGCCGGTTACCGCTGTCCCGCGCCTGCTCGATCCAGCCCTCGAGTGCGACCAGGTAGCCACCCGCTTCGCTGCGCAGGACTTCGAGCAACATCGGCTCGATCTCCGGCATGCGTTCGGCGGGCGCCGCATCGTCAGCCGCCACGGGCGCCTGCGCCTCGATGCCTGCCGCTTCGAGTTCTGCCTGTTCCATCGCCTGCACGTCGATCTCGGCAATGACGCTTTCGACCGGCTCCGCCGCGACGGGTGCGACGACCGCGGGTGCCGCGGGTGCCGCGAGCGGAACACGAACGCTGCGCGTGCGCAGGACGCGCCGGGTCGTCTCGATGGTTCCGGGCTCGCCCGCGGCGAGCCGATCGGCAGCCTGCATCACCAGGCGCGGCAACGCGGTGGCGACGCCCATGCCGCGCAATTCGGTGCGCAGCTGGTCCAGTGCGACGCGAGCATGCTCGAGCACGCCAATGATCTGCGAATCCATTGGAATAGTGCGATCGAGAACGCGATTCAACAGAGTCTCGACGCGCCAGCTGAACTCGCCCAGCGCCAGCGCACCGACCAGCCGGCCGCTGCCTTTCAGCGTGTGGAACGACCGCCGCACGTTGCGCAGCGCTTCGACGTCGTCCGAATTGTTCCGGAGCGGCGGCAGCATGCGCCCGATGTTGGTGATTTCCTCCGTGACTTCCTCGATGAAAACTTCGCGGATGTCATCGTCGATGTCTTCGCCGGCGCTCGCGTCGAAGCCGCCGGGCAGGGCCTCGCCCGGGATTTCGTCGAGTGGAATCTCCTCCTCGACTTCCTCCTCCACTTCGATCCATTCGAAGCCTGCATCCTCGGAGTGCGCGAGCATCCCGGATTCCGGCGCCGCCGCCACCTGCGGCGACTCGCTGCCGCCACCGAGATCGGCTTCGAGGTTGCGCAGGGACTCATCGAATCCGTCGCTCGGCAGCTCCGCAATCTCGATCGGTTCGTCGGCGGCACCCGTTTCGGCCGCGACGCCGGCGTCGGCTTCCGCGGTCAATGCGCGCGACTGGCCGAGCACGTCGGTCGTGAATACCGGCGAATCGCCGATGGCGGGCCATTCGGTACCGTCGTCGCGCAAGGTGAAATCGATCTCGCCGCCTGTCGACGGATCGCCGGCCTCGGTGAGTTCGACCAGCGCGACGACTTCATCCGCAGAGGCGTCTGCGGTGGCATCGTCCCGGACAGCGGCAGGCGGGGGCTCCCCGAATGCATCCGCGAGTTCCGACGCCGCAGCGCTCCATTGCCCGATATCCGCATCGGGGTCGGCAGCCGCGTACGCCGCCGATTGCTCGACGCGCGGCTCGGGGAAACCCGTCCCGGTACGCTCCGCGTCGGCCGCCCAGTCGATATCCGCGGGCGCATCGCGGTCAGTGCTCGCCGATTCCATCCCCGAATCCACTGCCGGGGGGACTGCTTCGAATCGCGTTGCCGGATCGACGTCGGCAGGGGCAGCTACGGCGGCGTCGCGGGCAATCGCGCCGAACTCGCTCCAGCTCGCCGCCACGGCGCCGTCCGGCTCCATGACCTGCGGAGGCACCGCATCGAGCACCTCCGGCGAATCGTTGGCGGGTTCGATGGCAGCGTCGATGCCGACCGCAATCAGGGCGGACTCCGCCGTGGGCCAGCCTTCGGGAGCACTGTCGCGCTCGCGCAGCTCCTCGGCGGACGGCGGTGGCCAATAGCCCAGTGCGGCGAGACTCTCGCGCGTGACATCGAGGATCTGCTCGCGACCGGACCGCGATTCGCCGGTGGCCTCGAGGTAGTACTCGATGCTGGTGAAGGCATCGGCCAGGTGCTCGACCTGCGCGCCGGTCGGGACACGACCCTCGCCGACCAACTCGACTTCCACGAAGCGGCTGAGGGCACGCACAAGGTCGGCGGCTTCCTGCTGGTCGAGCATGCGCATCGCGCCCACGATCTCCTCGAGCGCGACCGGCAGCGCCTGCAGGCGCTCGCCCTCCCATCCCGATTCGATGTACGCGACGATGTCGGCCTTGGCGCGCTGCACGTTGGCGATCGACTCGCGCAGGAGCGCATCCAGGATCCGCTTGACCTCCGCCTTCGGCAGCGAGGTCGGATCCGTAACGGAAACCGGTGCGTCGCTTTCCGCCTCGGCGCCACTCACGCCGAGCGTGCGGATGTTCTCGTCGAGCGATACCTCGACAAACAGCAATGCGCCCGCGACATCGAGCAGTGACGCCTCGCTCGGCACGCGTGCGCCCGAAGCGAGGTCGTCGAGCACGCGACGCTGTTCCTGCACAACGCGGCGGGGCACGCCGAGCCCCAGCATTCCGAGCGTGTCCGCCACCCGGTCGAGGACGGCCGACTGGCCGCTCAACTCCGCGGGTACGGCATCGCCGCGGCGGAGATAGAGATCCAGCGCGTCCTTGACGCGCAACAGGTCTTCCTTGATGGCAAGCGAAACGGTGTCGAGGAGCGCGCGGTTCTTGCCGCCGATGCTGCCCTTGGCGTGCTCCAGCTCCGCCTGCGTCGGCAGCAGCTCGCTCAGGCGATACGTCTCGCGGATCGCGTCGACGCGTTCGCCCGAGGCCGCGCCATGCGCCAGGTAGTACAGGAGGTTCTGCGCCAGCTCGCGCGGCGGGTCGTTGACGAGCATCTGCTCGCCGCCGTCGGCCATGCGCTTGATCTCGCGATCGACCTTGCCGAACAGCAGCTTCACTGCGGAGCCGATGTCCACCGCGCGCTGCCGAGCCGCATCCAGCAGGCCCGCCGCGATCCACCAGAGTCGCCTCGTTTCGGGATGGAAGGAAATCGCCCGCAGCTCGTCGAGCGTGTCGATCAGTCCGGTGATGGCGGGCTCGGAATCCTCGTTCTTGATCCAGGCCAGCAAGCCGGATTGATATCGCGTCCGCAGGCGCGTCACCTGCGGCCGGGTTTCGGCGTCCGCCAGTGGCTGCGCGGACCCGGACGCGCCCGCAGGCAGGCTGGCGCCGAGCTCGGGCGCGAACAGCACACTCTCGCTGAGGAGCTTCTCGCCGCGGCACGCGCGCAAGTCGTTGAGCAGCGGCAGGAGGACAATGGGAATGTCCTTGTGCCCGCCCTGGAGGCGCTCCAGGTAGTCGGGCATCTGCACCATGCCGCGCATGAGCACGCTGTAGGAGTCGTCGCGACGACGGATTTCATCGTCGAGCAGGCTCTGCACGAGCCGCTCCATTTCCTCGACCACCATGGCCGCGCCATACAGTTCGACCATGCGCAAGGTGCCCTGCACCTGGTGCAGGAACGAGGCGCAGAATCGCAGCTGGCTCTGGTCGGACGATTGTTCGACGTACGCTTCCAGCGCCTGCCGCGCCTGGCGCAGGGTGTCGTCCAGCTCCTGCTTGACCCAGTTAAGGGTCGTGAAGTCGATATCGTCTTCCAATCGCATCGCCACGCCCTTGTGTTCGATTCAACCCTACCCCGTCGCCCGGAACCCTGGGCCGGAAATCGCCCGGCCCGTGCACTTCGGAACTACCGCTCGCCTCAGGTCGGCCTGCTCAAGTAGGTAACTTGAAGTCCGCGACCGACTTGCGAAGGTTCGATGCCAGCTGCGCCAGATTGCCGATCGAATCGGCCGTCTGGCTCGCGCCGGCGGAAGTCTGCGCCGTGATCTCCTGAATCACGTTCATGGTGGCCGAGATGTTGGTGGCGGCCGAGGACTGCTGGCGCGACGCTTCGGAGATGTTCTGGATGAGGTCGGCAAGGTCGCCCGACACCTTCTCGATCTCGCCCAGCGCGAGGCCCGCGTCCTCGGCGAGGCGCGCACCCGCCACCACCTCCGCGGTCGTCTGCTCCATCGACGACACCGCTTCGTTGGTGTCCGACTGAATCGTCTGCACCAGCGTCTCGATGCGCTTGGTCGCGTTAGACGCGCGTTCCGCAAGTCGCTGCACTTCGTCCGCCACGACCGCGAATCCGCGGCCCGCCTCGCCCGCCGACGCTGCCTGGATGGCTGCGTTCAGGGCCAGGATGTTGGTCTGTTCCGCGATGTCGTTGATCAGCTCGACGATCGATCCGATCTCCTGCGAGGACTCGCCGAGGCGCTTGATGCGCTTCGAGGTTTCCTGGATCTGGTCGCGAATGGAGTCCATGCCCTGGATCGTCTGGCGCACCACTTCCGCGCCCTTCGATGCGATCTGCACCGAGCGCTGCGCAACGTCCGCGGACTCCGCCGAGTTCTTCGACACTTCGTCGATCGACGTCGCCATTTCGTTGATTGCCGCCGACGCGGAGGTGATCTGCTGCGCCTGGTGTTCCGCCGCTTCCGCGAGCTGCATGGCGGTCGACTGGGTCTCCTGCGCGGAGGACGCGACCTGTTCCGCCGTCGCGTTGATGGTAGTGACCAGTGAGCGCAGCGCCTCGACCGCGAAGTTCACGGAGTCCGCGATCGCGCCGGTAAAGTCCTCGGTCACGGTCGCCTTCACCGTCAAGTCGCCTTCAGCCAGCGAGCCCATTTCGTCCAGCAGGCGGTGAATGGCCTCCTGGTTGCGCTTGTTGGTGTCGGCCGCCTCTACCACCGCGCGACGCTGCCCGGTGTTGTACGAGAGCGCGGCGAGGATGGCGGCGAGCAGCGCGATGGCAGCCGCGACGTAACTGACGTAATCGTTGGGCAGCAGGCGCGAACTCGGCAGCTCCGCGAGCTTGGTCTCGACGTCGCGCGCGTTGAGGAGCAGGCGCTGCGATGCTTCGGAAATCGTGTCGGCCGCGTCGGTCACGTCGTTGAGCTGCGTCGACGCGGACTGGATCTTGTCCACGTTCTCGCCGATCGCGCTGTAGTCCGTGTTGATGCGCTCGAGGATCTCGCGCGCCTGCGGGTCGGTCAGCGGCCGCGGGATGATCTCGTTGCCGTTCATGAGGCCGGTGAGCACCTGCCCGTAGAAGTTCGCGTCGCGGCCGAAGCTGTCGGCGGCGCTGACGGCGCCCGGGCCACCCTGCTGGATCTCGTTCACTCGCCGCAGCATGCGGTCCGCGAGCAGCAGCTGGCGCGTCGCGAAGTACACCTGCGAACCCGGCGCATCGCGTTCCTGCAGGACGCGCACGATCTCGTCCATGCCTTGCGTGAGCTGGGGCATCTTGGCCGAGAAGTCGTTGGCGGTGTCCGCGATGTCGAGCACCGTCTGCTTGTTGGCGATGATGGTGTTCGCGGCCGTATTCATCTCGGCCCATGTCGCGGACAGCTTCTTGAGTGCGTCGCCCATGTCGCCCTGGCTGGCGTAGGCGGGAATCCTGTCGGCGTCCTTGATGCCGGTGCTGTCGCCGGTCAGCAGCGCCTTCACGCGGCGATCGATGTCGAGGCGCGTGCTGTTGAGCTCCTCGAACGCATCGAGGTTGCCCGCCGCCGACTCCGACGCGAACTTGGTGATCTGCTGCGACGACACCTGGATCGCCGCTACGTGGGCCGCTGCCTGCCGGTCCTCGTTGTTCTTGATGCCGGCCCAGATCGAGTTGACGATCAGCACCGCCAGCGCGGCCAGTCCGATCAATCCCCAAAACTGGAAGCCGCGACCCAGTCGCCCTCCCAACAATGCGCCCGACGTACTCATTTCGCTACCTCGCCCAGTGATCGATATGGAATCGCATTGCCGTCGTCACGACCGCGCCGCGCGCACGAAACGCAATGGCCGTGCGCCGTCCGCACGTGGCCGTCCCTTGTCCGTATCCCGCACCCGCACTCCCGTTCCAACCCCTTCCCCGCTGCGCGATCAGGCGGCAGCGTGCAGAAAATCCGGCGCCGCGACCAGCGCCGCCATCGAAAACACTCCCCACAACTTGCCATCGAGCTCGAAGTGCGCAGGCACGAATCGTGCCCAGTTGATCGCGTCGTTCTCGAGCTTCAGCGGATCGTTCTCCGCGGTGAGGTTGCGCTGCCCCAGCACTTCCTCCACCAGCAGGCCGATTGCATTCGAGCCGTGCCGCGCCACCAGCATCCGGCTGGTATCGCCGAGCGGCGTGCGCTCGCCTTCGATGTAGCCGCGCAGGTCGACCAGCGGTACGAGGTTACCGCGCACGTTGACCACGCCAAGCAGCCACGGCTGCGTGCCGGGCACCGACGTGTGGTGCAGCACCGGCAGTATTTCCGACACCTCGGTGATCGATGACATCAGCCGGCGGCTGCCCACCCGGAAAGCGATGCCGCGCCATAGCCCGGGCGCCTGCACCTGGTCGGCGCTGGCGACCACGTGCGCGAAGCTGCGGCGCTCGTAGTCGGCCAGCACCGCGTAGGGATTGGGCGCGGACTGGCCAGCGCGGTGCAGCTCCGCCGCGTCGGGGGTCGCATCCGCGGGCGGCGCCGCGACGCTCTCGGAAGCGACGCTGCCTGCTTCCAGGAAATCGCTCCCTTCGAAGTTGCTGCCTTCACGTTCGGCGGCTTCGAGGGCTTCCGATTCGGCGGTTGACTCGACAACATCGTTGCCGAGTGCATTGGCGGGTGCCGCGATCGCCGGCGTGTCGCGCTTGCCCGAGGCGTGGCGTTTGCGTCTACTCATGCCGCCGCTCCGCGTCCGCCGCCGAGCGCCGTGCCGATCCGGTCCAGCAGGTCGCGTTCGCGCACCGGCTTCACGACGAAATCGCGCGCACCCTGGCGCATGCCCCAGGCGCGATCGGTCTCCATGGTCTTGTTGGTGACGATGATCACCGGGATTTCCGCGGTCAGTGGATCGCGGCTCAGGCTGCGCGTCGCCTGGAAGCCGTTCATCTCCGGCATGACGATGTCCATGAGGATGAGGTCCGGTCGCTGGTCGCGAGCCAGGGTGATGCCCTCGGCCGCGTTCGACGCGGTGCTGACGCGATGACCTCCCTTGCGCACGATGTCGCTCAGCATCATCACTTCGGTGGGGGAATCATCGACGATCAGAATGTGAGCCATGGCAGCGATCTTCCTGTGCCCGCTCAGGCGGCGACGTCGACGTGACGACGGATCGCGCCGAGAAGCTCGTCGCGGGTGAACGGCTTGGTCAGGTACTGCTCGGCGCCGACGATGCGGCCTCGCGCCTTGTCGAAGATGCCGTCCTTGGAGGAAAGCATCACAACGGGGGTGGAACGGAAGAGCTGGTTGTTCTTGATCAGAGCGCAAGTCTGATACCCGTCGAGCCGGGGCATCATGATGTCCACGAAGATGATGTCGGGCTGCTGGTCCGAGATTTTCGACAGTGCCTCGAAGCCGTCGACCGCCGTCACCACATCGCAACCTTCCTTCTTCAACAACGTCTCGGCCGTGCGTCGAATGGTTTTTGAATCGTCGATCACCATCACCTTGAGTCCGTTCAGCGTGCCACTTGCGCTTGCACTTCCCATGAACTTGCTCCGACTCGTTTATCCGCCCTGCCCCCAGTGACGATACCCCAAAAGCGCTCCAGCGCGTGGGTCTGTCTCTGCCCTGGACGTCCTTATTTCAAGCCGCAGCGGATGTGTCAAGCAAAGATCGTGCACAGTCGAGCCCGCCCGCTGCGGAACGTGCGTCGAAGGCGGTCGGGGGAGGCGCCGGCGAGATGCGCCGCTGACGCTAAACTCGGCGTCGCTGCCACCTCGGACCTCGCATGACTCTCGCCATCGGCGTCCTGATGGATCCCGTCGAACGCCTCAAGCCCGCCAAGGATTCGACGCTTGCGATCCTGGAAGCCGCGGCGAGGCGCGGGCATCGTCTGGACTTCATTCCTGCGGGCTCGTTGTCGCTGCGCGATGGCGAAGCCTGGGCGACGTCGCGCAACCTCGATTTCGCGTCGCCCGACGACGCGGGCCGGCCGCGGCCGGGCTCGCCGCGCGAGGTCGCGCTGTGCGGGTTCGACGTGCTGCTCGCGCGCAAGGATCCGCCCTTCGACTCCGAGTTCCTTTACGACACGCTGGTGCTGGGCGCCGCGGAACGCGCCGGCGTGCGCGTGTTCAACCGTCCCCAGGCCTTGCGCGACGCCAACGAGAAACTGTTCGCGCTCGAGTTTCCGCAGTGCTGTCCGCCAACGCGCGTGGCGCGCGACCCGGCGGAGTTGCGTGCATTCGTGGAGGAACAGGGTGCGGTGGTCCTCAAGCCGCTGGACGGCATGGCCGGACGCTCGATCTTCCGTTCCGGCGCCGACGATCCCAACTTGAACGTGATCCTCGAGACGCTCACCGCCGACGGCACCCGGTTCGCCCTCGCGCAGCGGTACCTGCCCGAGATCGTCGACGGCGACAAGCGCATCCTCATGATCCGCGGCGAAGTGGTGCCGCACGTGCTCGCGCGCGTCCCGCAGGGTCGTGACTTCAGGGGCAACCTCGCACGTGGCGGCGTCGCCCGCGCGCAGGACCTGAGCGAACGCGATCGCTGGATCGCCCATGAGGTGGGTGCCGAATTGCGACGCCGCGGCCTACTGTTCGTCGGCCTGGACGTCATCGGCGAATTTCTCACCGAGATCAACGTCACCAGCCCCACCGGGATCCGCGAACTCGATGCGCAACGCGGTCTCGATATCGGCGCAGAGGTGGTCGCCGCGATCGAGCAAGAGTGCGCGGAGACGGCGTGAGCGACGTTTCGGCTCCGGTCATCGGCGCGGGCGAACGGCTGGCGGTGACGCTGCTGTTCTCCCTGCTGGTGCACGGGGTGGTGCTGCTCGGCGTGACGTTCGCGCCGGAGCCGCCCGCGTTGTCCCTGCCCGCGCTCGACGTGATCCTCGTTCCGTCGAGGACCGAGACCACGCCCGACAAGGCCGACTTCCTGGCCAACGCGGCGCAGCAGGGCGGCGGCGAATCCGACGAGTCGAGGCGGCCGCGCGAGAAGGTCAGCAGCCCGTTGCCCAAGGTCTCGCCCGGACTCGCCCCGGCACCCATGGTCGCGGGGGGGCCACCGCAAACCGAGGCCACGCCGACCCGCGTCCTGACCACGGTCGCGGACTCGCCGATCGACGCGCCGTCGGACAGCGCACGCCGCGAAAGTCCGCAGCCGCCTCCGGTCACTGCCCGCGAACTCGTCACACAAAGCGTCGAGATGGCGAAGCTCGCGGCGGAAATCGAGCGCGACAGCGCCGCCTACGCCAAGCGCCCCCGTCGGAAGTTCATCTCCGCGAGCACGCGCGAATACGCTTACGCCGCCTACATGCGCGCATGGGTGGCGCGGGTCGAGCGCATCGGCAACCTCAACTACCCGGATGAGGCGCGCAATCGCGCGCTCACCGGGAATCTCGTGCTGACCGTGGCAGTTCGGCGTGACGGCTCCATCGAGCGCATCGACATCATCCAGCCCAGCGGAGTACGCGTGCTGGACGAGGCTGCCATGCGCATCGTGCGACTCGCGGCGCCGTTCGCGCCGCTGCCGGAGGCGAAGGAAGACGTGGACGTGCTCCACGTCACCCGCACGTGGCAGTTCCTGCCCGGCAATGTCCTGCGCAATGAGTGATGCCCGTGCTTTCTCCTCGTGCCAGCGGGGAGAAGGTGGCGCAAAGCGCCGGATGACGGGCTGCATGCACACGAGGGGCGCTCCTCGATCACACGCGCCAGGCATGGCACTCGCCCTTCGGGCAAGCTTCGCTGTTGGCAGGTGCTGCACATTCGCATTCCCCCCTCTCCGGCGCTACCGGGCGCTCATCGTCGCCCGACGATCCGCCGGGCTGCCCTCAGGTTGCGCCGCCTCACCCCGTTCTGACGGGGAAGTAAAGTCCGTGTTGCTAAACTCCGGCCCATGACCGGCGCGCGCAGTTTCCTCAAGGATCACCTGCTCATCGCCATGCCCGGCATGGCTGACCCCCACTTCGTGCGCAGCGTGACCTACCTCTGCGAGCACAACGAGCAGGGCGCGATGGGCATCCGCATCAACCAGGTCAGCGGCATGCGCATGGGCGACGTCCTCGCCCAGATGCAGATCAAGTGCCGCGCGCCGGAAATCATCGAGCAGACGGTACTGATCGGCGGCCCGGTGCAGCAGGAGCATGGCTTCGTCCTGCACGAACAGGGCGAGCGGGAGTGGGAATCATCGCTGCCGATCGCCGCGAACCTGCGAGTCACCACGTCGCGCGACATCCTGGCCGCGATTGCCGCGGGCTCCGGTCCGCCGCGTGCCCTGCTCGCGCTGGGGTACGCGGGCTGGGCGGCGGGCCAGCTGGAGCACGAGATCACGGAAAACGCGTGGATCAGCGTGCCGGCCGATCACAAGGTGCTGTTCGACACGCCCATCGACGGTCGCTGGCATGCCGCACTGGCCCTGCTGGGAGTCGATCCCGCTGCACTCAGCGATGACGTCGGGCACGCCTGAGCGGGTGCTGGGCTTCGACGTCGGCTCGCGCCGGATCGGCGTGGCGTGCGGCTCCCGATACACAGGCAGCGCGCAACCCCTCGAGGTGATCGCGCATCGTGCTGGCGGCATCGACTGGACCGCGGTCGATCGTCTCTTCGGCGAGTGGCAGCCCGACGCGGTCGTGGTGGGCCTGCCACTGACGCTCGAAGGGGCAGACCAACCCGCGTCGACCCTGGCGCGGGACTTCGGTCGCGGCGCGGCAGAACGCTACGCATTGCCGGTCATATTCCAGGACGAACGCCACTCGTCGCAGGAAGCAGCGGCGCGCTTCGCGGCGGCGCGGCGCTCCGGCACGCGACGCCGGCGCGATGCGGATGCGCTGGATTCGCTCGCAGCCGTCATCATTGTCGAACGCTATTTCGCCCGGCCGTCCTGCGGCCAGCCGCACGAGGAAACCTGATGTCCCTGCCGCACACCGACACCCTGCTGGACGCACTCGTCGTGCGGTTGCGCGCGCACCTCGACGCGCGCGCGATCGCGGCTCCGCGATTCGTCGGCATCCGCACCGGCGGCGTCTGGGTCGCGGAAGCAGTGGCCTTGCGCTGCGCCGCGGCCGATCCCGGCGGAATCGTCGACATCGGTTTCCACCGGGACGATGTCGGGCAGCGCGCGGAACTGCCGCGCCTCGGTCCTTCGAGCATTCCGTGGGACATCAACGATCGCGACATCGTGCTGGTCGACGACATCCTGCACACGGGGCGCACGGCCCGGGCAGCGCTCAACGCGCTGTTCGACTGGGGTCGTCCGCGCAGCGTGACCCTCGCGGTGCTGGTCGAACTGCCGGGCCGCGAAGTGCCCGTGCAACCGGACGTCATCGGGGCGTCGATCGCGCCCCTCGAGAGCTTCGAACTGCGGCTGCTCGGTCCCGATCCGCTTGAGCTGGCCTGGCGTCCCAATGCCTGAGGCATCGATACCCGACGCCCTGTCGGGCGGCACCCGTCGGCATCTGCTGACGCTCGAAGGCATGCCCCGTGCGGAGATCGAGGCGATCCTCGACACCGGCGCGGCGATCGCCGCCGCCACCGCGGGCCGCATGAAGACCCTTCCGATCCTGCGCGGCCACACGGTCGTCAACCTGTTCTTCGAACCTTCGACGCGCACGCGCACCAGCTTCGAGCTGGCGGCGCGCAGGCTGTCGGCGGAGGTCGTCAATTTCGACGTCGCCACGTCCTCCACCAGCAAGGGCGAGTCGCTGCTCGACACGCTGCGCACGATTGCGGCGATGCGCTGCGACCTGTTCGTGGTTCGGCATCGCGACAACGGAGCGCCGGCGGCGGTCGCGGCCGCGCTCGGCGACCAGGTCGCCATCGTCAATGCCGGCGACGGCAGCCACGCGCACCCGACCCAGGGCCTGCTCGACGCCTACACGATCCGCGAGCGATTCGGTGCGGACTTCTCGACGCTCAGGGTGCTGATCGTCGGCGACGTCGCGCACTCGCGCGTTGCGCGCTCCGACATGCACGCCCTGCTCACGCTCGGGGTCGGCGAACTGCGCGTGTGCGCGCCACCGTCGCTGCGGCCCGACCTGCTGGACAAGCGCGTGACGTACGTCGACGGGATCGAACGCGCGCTGGCGGACATCGATGTCGTGATGCTGCTGCGCCTGCAGAAGGAACGCATGCAGGCCGCGCACATCCCCGACGACGCGGCGTACTTCGAAAGCTACGGGCTGACCGAAGCGCGTCTTGCGCTCGCCCGTCCGCATGCACTGGTCATGCACCCGGGCCCGATCAACCGGGAAGTCGAGATTGCTTCGGGCGTCGCCGATGGCCCGCAGTCGGCCATTCTCGCCCAGGTCGCCAACGGCCTGCCCATCCGCATGGCGGTCATGTGCCGCCTGCTCGGCGCCACCCTCCGTTGACGCAGGCTATGCGGCGCTGAGCACCGGCATGTCGCGCGATTCGGTCGGCAGGCGACGGATGCGCGCGCCGAGCCCGGAGAGCTTTTCCTCGATGAGTTCGTAGCCGCGATCGATGTGGTAGATGCGGTCGACGGTGGTGTCGCCCTTTGCCACGAGGCCCGCGAGCACCAGGCACGCGGAGGCGCGAAGGTCGGTGGCCATGATCGGTGCGCCGGTCAGTTGTGGCACGCCGCGGATGATGGCGGTGCGGCCCTCCACGCGGATGTCGGCGCCGAGGCGCTGCAGTTCCTGCACGTGCATGAAGCGGTTCTCGAACACGTTCTCGGTGATTATGCCGGTGCCCTCGGCGATGGAGTTCAGCGCCGTGAACTGCGCCTGCATGTCGGTCGGGAACGCGGGGTACGGCGCCGTGCTGATATCGACCGCGCGCGGGCGGTTGCCGCGCATGTCCAGTTCGATGAAATCGTCGCCGGTGTTGATGTGCGCACCGGTCTTCTCGAGCTTGGCCAGCACCGCGTCGAGCGTGCTGGCGCGCGCGCGCTTGGCCATGACGCGGCCGCCGGTCATGGCGCCTGCGACGAGGAAGGTGCCGGTCTCGATGCGGTCCGGCAGCACTTCGTATTCCGCGCCGTGCATGCGCTCGACGCCGTGGATCACCAGTGTGTTGCTGCCCGCGCCCTCGACTTGCGCGCCCATCGCGTTGAGGCAGTTGGCAAGATCCACGATCTCGGGTTCCTGCGCCGCGTTCTCGATCACCGTGGTACCCGATGCAAGCGCCGCGGCCATCATGATGTTCTCGGTGCCGGTGACGGTGACCACGTCCATCACCACACGTGCGCCGCGCAGGCGGCCGGCGCGGGCACGGATGTAGCCGTTCTCGACCGTGACCTCGGCGCCGAGCGCCTGCAGCCCCTTGATGTGCAGGTCGACCGGGCGCGAGCCGATGGCGCAGCCCCCGGGCAGCGACACGTCCGCCTGACCGAAACGTGCGACGAGTGGGCCCAGCACCAGGATCGACGCGCGCATGGTCTTGACCAGCTCGTAGGGCGCGAAGAACCGGTCGGTCGGGCGTGGATCGACGTGGATGCGCATCTTCTCGTCGACCGAGAGCTGCACGCCCATCTGGCCAAGCAGCTCCATCGTGGTCGTCACGTCGTGCAGGTGCGGCACGTTGCCGATGGTGACCGGCTCGTCGGCGAGCAGGGTCGAAGCAAGGATCGGCAGCACCGCGTTCTTCGCGCCGGAGATCCACACGTCTCCGTTGAGGGGGACGCCACCTGAGATCACGATCTTTGCCAACTAGGTTCTCCGGTTGCTGGGAGTGGATGCTGCGGGCGATGTCACCACGCCGTGCGCGGAGTTGCGAGGGCGGATATGCGACCGTTCCGTGGCCTTACGAGGCCGCGGCGGCTTCAGCAGGCGTGAGGGTGCGCAATGCCAGTGCGTGGATCTCGCCCCCCATGCGCTCGCCGAGCGTGGCGTACACCAGGCGGTGCCGCGCGAGGGGCAACTTGCCTTCGAATGCCGCGCTGACAACCGTGGCTTCGAAGTGCACGCCGTCGTCGCCTGCCACCCGGGCATCGGCGCCGCTCAATCCCGACTCGATGAGGTGCTTGATGGTGTTCGCGTCCACGGTTTCCGCCTGGTTGAGTTGTGAGTTCGTCGCCGATCCAAGGTCCCGGCCACGCATCGCATCCCCGAGTCGCGCTGTTCCGACGGTTCCCGCCGGCGCGCTGCGCAAGCCAAGAGCGCGCAGGGGGCGGATCGGAGCCGCGTCGCGGCGAGCCTGCCGGAGAGCGGCTAGAATGGGCCGTTCAGTCTAGCAGAGCGCGATTTAGCGCCAGCACCGCACTTCCATGAACGCCCGACTCAAGACTCCCGGCGATCCGTCGGCCCAACCGGTTCCTGCGCACGTGTTCGCAGCGAGCGCGCGGCGCGTGATTGCCGTCGAATCGCGCGCGGTGGCGGGTCTGGACGCGCGCGTCGACCAGGGGTTCCTGGACGCCTGCGCGCTGCTGCTGGCCTGTCGCGGTCGCGTGGTAGTGACCGGGATGGGCAAGTCCGGGCACATCGCGCGCAAGGTCGCCGCGACGTTCGCCTCGACCGGCACCCCGGCGTTCTTCGTGCATCCCGGCGAGGCCAGCCATGGCGACCTCGGCATGATCACCGACGGCGACGTGGTGCTGGCGATGTCCAATTCTGGCGAAACCGACGAACTTCTCGCGATCCTGCCGTTGCTCAAACGCCAGGGCAACGCGCTTATCGCCATGAGCGGCCGGCCGGAATCGAGTCTTGCACGCCTCGCCGACGCGCACATCGACGTGGGTGTTGCGGAGGAAGCGTGTCCGCTTGGGCTCGCGCCGACCTCCAGCACCACCGCGGCCCTGGTCATGGGCGACGCGCTTGCCGTCGCGCTGCTCGAGGCCCGCGGCTTCACCGCCGAGGATTTCGCACGCTCGCACCCCGCGGGCGCGCTGGGCCGTCGCCTGCTGCTGCACATTTCCGACATCATGCACCGCGACGCCGCCGTCCCTTGCGTCGCCGCTGACGCGTCGGTATCCGCCGCACTCATGGAGATGACGCGAACGGGACTCGGCATCATCGCCGTTGTCGATGGCGACCGGCAGCTGCTGGGCGTGTTCACCGACGGCGACCTGCGCCGGGCGGTCGACGACAGCGAGGTCGACCTCCGCAACACGCCGGTGACCCGCCTCATGACGCGCGCGCCGAAGACCATTGCGCCCGACCATCTCGCCGTCGAGGCGGCACGTCTGATGGAAGACCACAAGATCCACGCCCTCATCGTGGTCGATGCCAGGCAGCGCGTGGTCGGCGCGCTGAACATCCACGACCTGCTGCGCGCACGCGTCGTTTGAGCGCCTCCGGGTCGCCCAGCGTGCCCGCGCAAGCCGATTTTCCGGCGGACGTCGTGCGCCGCGCGACCGGCGTCCGCCTCGCCTGCTTCGATGTCGATGGCGTGTTGACCGACGGGCGCCTGTGGTACGGGGCGGATGGCGAGTCGCTGAAGTCGTTCCACGTGCACGACGGCCTCGGCCTCCGGATGTTGATGGACGCGGGCATCGAGGTCGCGATCGTGACCGCGCGCAGCAGCCCGGCTGTCGCGGCGCGCATGGGCGACCTGGGCGTCGCGCGCATCCACCAGGGCGTTGGCGACAAGCTGGCCTGTGTCCGGACCCTCGCGGGCGAACTGGGCTGCGCGCTCGACGCGGTGGCCTTCACCGGGGACGACCTGCCGGATGCGGCCGCGATGGGCGCCGTGGGATTCGCCGTCGCGGTCGCGAATGCGCGGCCGGAACTGGCCGCGCTGGCGCACTGGACCACCCGCGCGCCAGGCGGCCTCGGCGCCGTGCGTGAAGTCTGCGACCTGCTGATCCACGCGAATGCCCCACGCACCGGCGCGCGCGGCATCGACGGCAGCCGCGCATGAGCGACCGTCGCATCTGGTGGATCGCGATAGTGCTCGCGCTGATCGCGGGCACGACGCAGTGGCTGCTCTGGCTGCGTCGCGAAACTCCCGTGGAACCCTTCATCGGGCCGCCGCGCTCCGACTACGACATCACTAATTTCAGCATGAGCGTGCTCGATGCCAAGGGTACGCTGTCGTTCAAGGTGCGGGCGCCCCGGGCCGCCCGCAATCCGGGCCAGGGCACTTTCGACATCGACTCGCCGCAGTTCGTGCTGAGGGACGCGGAAGGCGTCGACTGGAACGTCCGGGCAAAGCAGGGATGGGTGCGTGCGGATGGCCGGGAACTCAGGCTCGTCGGCGACGTCAACATGGAGCGCCGCACGCCCGTGGCTGCCGACGCGATCGCGCTGCGCAGCGAACGCATCCACGCGCAGCTCGACCCGAACATCATCACCTCGACGCTGGCGGTCACCATTGAACGACCGGGTTCTATACTCTCCGGGATCGGTTTCCACGCCGACATCGACCGCAAGCGCCTCATGCTCAAGGATCAGGTTCATGGCCGTTTCGAACCGCGCGTGCGCGGCTCTCGCTAGTCTCCTCCTGCTGTCGCTGGCAGCGCCCGCGTCCGCGCTCAAGAGCGACCGTCAGCAACTGCTCAACGTCGACGCCGACACGCTCGATGCGGGTCTCGACGACAATCGCGCGGTGCTCGAGGGCAACGTGCGCATCACCCAGGGAACACTGGTGATCGAGGCGGCTACCGCGACGCTCACCCAGGGTGAGCAGCAGGAAACGCGACGCGTGCTGCTGACCGGTTCGCCGGTGACGCTGGAGCAGGACCTCGACGACGGCGGGCGGCTCAAGGCGCGGGCGAACCGCGTCGACTACGACGTGGAAGGCGAATCGATCGTGTTGACCGGCGCGGCGAACGTCAGCCAGCCGCGCGGCGACCTGTCCGGCGAGACCATCGTCTACAACACCGTCACCGGCAAGCTCAACGCGACCGCAGCCGCGGGAGGGCGCGTGCACCTCAAGGTGCAGCCGAAGTCGGCGCCCGCGGCACCGAAGCCCTGATGCCGGTCCACCGGGTGCCGTCCATCCGCTGCATGCCGACCACCGGATGTTGATCGCCGAGGGATTGCAGAAGCGTTATCGCGCGCGCAATGTCGTCCGGGATTTCTCGTTCCGGCTTGCCCCTGGCGAAGTCGTCGGGTTGCTCGGACCCAACGGCGCCGGCAAGACGACATGCTTCTACATGGTGGTGGGCCTGGTGCCGGCCGACGCGGGCTCTATCCGCATCGACGAGCACGACGTTACCTTGCTGCCGATGCACGCTCGGGCACGGCTCGGCGTCGGCTACCTGCCGCAGGAGCCTTCCATTTTCCGGCGGCTGACCGTCGCCGAGAACGTGCTCGCGATCCTCGAGTTGCGCAACGACCTCGACGAGGCGGCGCGTCAGAACGAATTGCTCGAGTTGCTGGAGGAACTGCAGGTCGCGCACCTCGCCGAAGCTCCCGGGATCAGCCTGTCGGGAGGCGAACGTCGGCGCGTGGAGATCGCGCGCGCGCTCGCGGCACGGCCGCGCTTCATGTTGCTGGACGAGCCGTTCGCGGGTGTCGATCCGATCTCGGTCAACGAGATCCAGCGCATCGTGCGGCACCTCAGGCAGCGCGGCATCGGCGTGCTCATTACCGACCACAACGTTCGCGAGACCCTCGACATCTGCGACCGGGCTTACATCCTCAACGATGGCATGGTGCTGGCCGAAGGCTTGCCTGCGGACCTGCTCAAGCACCCGCAGGTGCGCGAGGTCTACCTCGGCCACCATTTCGAGCTGTAGCATTTCGGCACCGCCCAGCCGCCGACGGGTCCTCGGGGGCTCCGTGACCGTCGGCTCGCGGCCGCATTCCTGCCGGCCGACTTTGCTGCCTGCAGGAGAGCGGGGTGCGCTCCCGGAAGCAGAAGGAAAGAGGGTAGACTCGCGGCATAGACCTTGCTAGGCGCCGCGATGTCCATGGCGAAGCCCGCGCTTCGGCTGGGCCAGACCCAGCAGCTCACGCTGACGCCGCAGCTGCGGCAGTCGATACGGCTGCTCGCGCTGTCGACGGCCGAACTCGAGCTCGAACTGAGCGAGGCGGCCGAGGGCAACCCGCTGCTCGAATACCTCGCTCCAGGCGAAGCGCCGCGGGATTCCGACAATGATGCCGGCGCATCGGCGGAAAAATCGGTCGACGAGGCGCACCCTCCGGATGCGCCTGGGGGGCAGGCCGATGCGGAGTTCGACGCTGCCGGGACCGAACGCACCGATATCGAGCCCGAGCCCGGCAGCGACGAGCGCATCGCACTCGCCGAGGGCGACGCCGAGGCCTACGGTGATGCGGACTGGGCCAGTTCGAGCGTCACCGCCGGCAATCGGATGGATTCGGGCGATGGCAGCTGGGAGGAGCGCCTCGTGGCGACCCCGGGTCTGGCGGAACACCTGCTGGAGCAGGTGGCATTGCTGCCCTTGTCCCCGCGCGATCGCGAGATCGCCGCGGTCCTTGTGGATGCGCTCGACGAGGATGGGCTGTTGCGCGCTTCCGACGTGGAAATGATCGCCGCGTGCGCACTGAAGCCGCCCGCGTCGGCCGGCGAAATCGACAGCATGCGCCACCGTCTGCAGCGTCTGGATCCGACCGGCGTAGCCAGCCGGTCGCTGGTCGAGTGCCTCGATGTGCAGCTGGCCGAACACTCCGGCGCGCCCGTCGCCGAAATCGAACTGGCGCGCCGACTGCTGCGCGAGGCCTCCGCGGTGATCGGCCGGGTGCCCCCGGAGCGTCTCGCGCGTCAACTCGGGTGCGAAGCGGCGGAACTCGACGCCGCGCTCGCGCGGGTGCGACGGCTCGACCCGAAGCCGGGCCTGCGCTTCAATGCGTCGCGCACCGACTACGTGCAGCCGGACGTGGTCGCGTTCCGGCAGCAGGGGCGTTGGCAGGTTCGCCTCAACTCCGTGGCACACCCGGGCCTGTCGCTCAACTCGCATTACGCGCGTCTCGCGCAGTCGTCGAACGGCCCGACCGAGCGCTACCTTCGCGGCTGCCTGCAGGAGGCACGCTGGCTGATACGCAGCGTGGCGGCCCGTGGCGACACCCTGCTTCGCGTCGCCACCTGGATCGTGCGCCAGCAGTCGGCATTCCTCGATTTCGGCGCGCAGGCCATGCGGCCATTGACCCTGCGCGAAGTCGGCAGCGCGCTGGACCTGCACGAATCCACTATTTCCCGCGCCACGGCGCGCAAATACCTCGCCACGCCGCGCGGCGTGTTCGAACTGCGCCATTTCTTCTCGGCGGCGCTCGAAACGGAAACCGGTGGAACAGCGTCGGCACTGGCCGTGCAGGCGCTCATCCGCAAGTTGATCGAGGCCGAGAATCCCCGCCATCCGATGTCGGACGCCGCGCTGGCGAAGCTGCTCGGCAACGAAGGCATCGCGGTCGCGCGGCGCACCGTGGCAAAATACCGCGAAGGCATGCGCATCCCCTCGTCCAGCGAACGTTGCCGGCACGCGTGACGCCCCTCGCGGCGCCGGTCGAACCGCCTTCTTCACTTCCGCTGCAACCGCACTCCGCGAAGATCGCATCTCGCGGTTCACCGAGTCACCAGGAGGTTTCGATGCAACTACACATCTCCGGCCAGCAGATGGAAGTCACACCCGCACTGCGCGACTACGTCACCGCCAAGCTCGAACGGATCGTGCGCCACTTCGACCACGTACTCGACATCAACGTGGTGCTCGGCGTCGAGAAGCTGCTGCACAAGGCGGAAGCCACCGTCACCATCGCGCAGAAAGTCCTGCATGCCGACGCTTCCGCGGCCGACATGTACGCCGCGATCGACGCGCTGGTCGACAAGCTCGACACGCAGGTTCGCAAGCACAAGGACAAGCTCACCGACCACCAGCGCGGGGCGACGCGCGAGGCGCGCGCCCTCCACGGCGCCTGACGCCGGGCAGGGGGCCGATCCCGTGACGAGGCAGGCCGCCAGCGAAACGCCGCGCTCGCTCAGCCTGCGCGAATTGTTCGACCAGGTCGGCGAACGGCTCGAACTGCGCTGGGCGGGTGGCCAGGGAGCCGCAGCGCGGACCATCGAAGCCCATTCACGCCGGAAGAGTCGGCCGGCGCTGGTGGGCTACCTCAATCTCATCTATCCGAACCAGGTCCAGATCATCGGTACCGAGGAACTCGCGTATCTCGACGGACTGGAGCCCCGGCAGCGTTCCGAGACGATCGCGCGCATCCTCGCGCAGAAGCCGGCGGCGCTGATCGCCACGCGCAACCAGTCGTTGCCGGAGGACCTGGCGACGGCTGCCGAGGCGTCCGACACGCCCGTCTGGGTGTCGGCCTCGTCGGGCCGTGAGCTGGAAACCTATCTGCACTACCACCTGGCGCGGCAGCTCGCGCGGCGCACCACCCTGCACGGCGTGTTCGTCGAGGTGTATTCCATCGGCGTGCTCATCACGGGACCCTCTTCGTCGGGCAAGAGCGAACTCGCGCTCGACCTCATCACGCGCGGCCACCGGCTTATTGCCGACGACGCGCCCGACTTCACCCTGATCGCCCCGGACGTCATTGACGGCACCTGCCCGGAGATGCTGCAGGACCTGCTCGAGGTCCGCGGCCTCGGCATCCTCAACGTGCGCGAGCTGTTCGGCCACACCGCGGTCAAGCGCAACAAGTACCTGCGCCTCATCGTCGAGCTGGGACCGATCGATGCGCTCGCCAATGTCGATCCGATGTGCCGTCTCAAGGGCATCCACGACGAGCAGGCGGTACTCGACGTCGCCATCCCGCGCGTCGTGATTCCGGTCGCGCCCGGACGAAACCTCGCGGTACTGCTCGAGACGGCGGTCCGCAACCACCTGCTGCGCGGCAGCGGCACCGATCCCGCCCAGGTGTTCCTCGACCGGCAGTCGCACCAGATGCGGCACCAGATGGGGCCGGAGTGACCGGCAAGGCGCTGGTGATCGTGAGCGGACTCTCCGGGTCCGGCAAGACGATCGCCTTGCGGGCGCTGGAAGACGCGGGCTACTACTGCGTCGACAACCTGCCGCCGCGCCTCATACCCGATCTCGTCACCGCCATGGCGCAGCCCGCGCTGGACGCGCGCAGCGCTCCGCGGCCCCTCGCGATCGGCGTCGACGCGCGCATCCGTCCCGAAGACCTCGAGCACCTGCCGCAGATCCTCGGCGACCTGGCCGCGCGCGGCATCCACTACCGGATCGCGTTCCTTGACGCCGGCGACGCGACGCTGGTGAAGCGTTTCGCGGATACGCGGCGGCGGCATCCGTTGACGCAGGTGAGCCTGGCCGAGGCGATTGCCGAGGAGCGGCGACTGCTGGCGCCGCTGTCGGCGCTGGCGGAGCTGCGCATCGACACTTCCAGCCTCAACGTGCACCAGCTTCGCCGGCAATTGTTCGACGCGTTTGCGGGGTCCGAAGCGGCAGTGATGCTGTTGTTCGAGTCGTTTGCCTACCGCCGCGGCGTTCCCGCCGAATCGGATTTCGTGTTCGACGCGCGCGCCCTGCCGAACCCGCACTGGGTGCCGGAATTGCGCGCATTGAGCGGTCGCGACGAGATCGTGGCGCAATGGTTCCTGCAACATTCCAGCGTGGCGGGCTACATCGAGCGGGTGCAGGCGCTGGTCGCGGGGACGCTCGACGCGGGCGATGCCGAACAACGGCGCAGCCTCGCCGTGATGATCGGCTGCACCGGCGGACGGCATCGCTCGGTGTATATCGCGGAAACACTTGCGTCGCATTTCCGTGCGCACCATGCACGCGTCCACACCTTCCACCGGGAACTCGAATGAGTACGCAGCGATGAGCGTCGGCGTGCTGATCCTCACGCACGCGCCCGTGGGTGCGGCCCTGCTGGGCGCCGCGCGCCAGATCGTGGGTGCCGTGCCGGCGCAGATCCGCGCGGTGGAGTTCAACCACGGGCCCAGTGCGGAGTCGACGCGCGCGCAGGCGGCGCGCTGCATGGTCGAGATCGACGCCGGCGAGGGCGTGCTGGTGCTGACCGACGTGTTTGGCGCCACGCCCTCGAACATCGCCGTGGGACTGGGCGACCAGGGCGTGCCCTACCGCTGGCTCGCGGGCATCAACCTGCCGATGCTGTTGCGGGTGATCAACTATGCGGAACTGCCGTTGGCTGAACTGCACGCGATCGCGGAGAACGGCGCCCACGGCGGCGTGGTGAGCGACCATGCAAGGCTCTGAGGCAGTGACCGAGGTCACGGTGGTCAATCCGCTCGGACTGCACGCGCGGCCGTCGGCGCGCCTGGTGCAGTTGCTGGCTCCATTCAACGCGCAGATCTGGTTGTCGCTGCGCGGTCGCGAGATCAACGCCAAGAGCATCATGGGCCTCATGATGCTGGCCGCGCCGCAGGGCGCGGTCCTGCGCGCCCGCGCCGAAGGCCCGGAGGCGGAAGCGGCGATCGCAGCGCTCGCCGGTGCCTTCGCCTGCGGCTTCGAGGGACCGAATGCCCGCCCGGTTTGAACTGGGCGGCACCATGGCGTCGCGCGGCATGGCCCTTGGCCGCGCGAGGCTGATCTACCCCGTTCGTTTCGAAGTCGACGCGAGCGTGTTGACCGCAGGCGAATCCGCGGTGGAGGCGACCCTGTTCACCCAGGCCGTGGCCACCGCGCATGCCCAGTTGCGTAGTGTGCGCGCGCGCATCCCGCAGGCGCTGGCCGACGAACTCGGCGAATTCATCGATGCACACGCTTCGATCCTCGACGATCCCGACTTCACGGGTGCGATCCTCGCGCGCATCCGCACGGAACGCATCCGTGCAACCACCGCGCTCAAGTACGAGCGCGACAAGCTCGCGGCGGCGTTCGAGAGCGTGGAGGATCCTTACCTGCGTGCGCGCAGGGACGACTTCGACCAGCTGATCGCACGACTGTACGCGGCGCTCAAGCGCGGCGAATCAAGCGTCGTGATCGAACCGGGCGACGCCCCGGTCGGGGAATTGCTGGTGTCGGACACCGTCGGCCCCGCCGAGCTCATGCGCCTCTACGAGAACGGCACGCTGGGCTTCATCACGGTCGGTGGCAACACCTTCGCGCACAGCGCGATCATGGCGCGCAGCCTGTACGCGCCGATGGCCTGCGGCGTACACGAGGCGTTCGCACATCTGCACGACGGCGACCTGCTGCTGCTCGACGCCGACCACGGCCGGGTGATCGTGCATCCCGACGCCCTCGACCTCAAGCGGCTGCGCCTCTACCAGCGCGAGGCGCAACGCAGCCGACGCGAACGCGGTCGGCTGCGCGGCGCGGAAACCGTGACTGCGGATGGCAGCACGGTGTCGTTGCAGGTCAACGCGGAGCAGCCCTCGGAGATCGCCGAAGCACGGCGGCTTGGCGCAACAGGCGTCGGCCTGTTCCGCACCGAGTTCCTGTTCCTCCAGGAAGGCGGGCTGCCCGACGAGGAAGCGCAGTTCCGCGTGTATCGGGACGCGGTCGTGGCGATGGGCGGCAAGCCCGTCACCTTGCGCACGCTCGACCTCGGCGCCGACAAGGCCTCCCCGGCACTCGACCTCGCTGCCGAACCGAACCCGGCGCTGGGCCTGCGCGGCGTGCGCCTGTCGCTGGCGCGCCGTTCGATGTTCGTGACGCAGCTGCGCGCGATGCTGCGTGCTTCGCAGTACGGCCCGGTGCGCGTCCTGTTGCCGATGCTCGGCAGTATCGAGGAAGCGCGCGCGGCGCGCGGCCTGCTCGACACCTGCCGTACCCTGCTGGCCGGCGAAGGCGTCGACGTGGGCGACGACGTGCTGGTCGGCGGCATGATCGAAGTCCCCGCCGCCGCGCTGATCGCGCCGGAGCTGCTGCAGGAACTCGATTTCCTGTCGATCGGCAGCAACGACCTCGTCCAGTACCTGCTGGCGGCCGACCGGGACAACGACGCGGTGAGCGTCGCCTACGACCCGCTGCACCCGGCGGTGCTGCGGCTGGTCGCGGGCGTCGTCGCCGCCGCCGAACGGGCCGGCAAGCCCGTCACGTTGTGCGGTGAGCTCGCCAGCGATCCGCACTACCTGCCGGTGCTGCTCATGCTCGGGTTGAGCGACCTCAGCATGCGCGTTTCGGCGCTGCTGGAAGTTCGCGCCGCATTGCGGTCGTTGTCCCCGGTACGTCTGCGCCAGCGCCTGCCGGCGTTGCTGGCGTGCGGCGATCGCCTCGCGATCGACGCCATCCTGGACAGGCTGGCGTGATCGACGACCTGATCGATCCGCGCGTGCTGCGGGAGCGCGCGTCGCTGGCCTCGCGCTTCGCCGGCGCGAAGCCGTTTCGCCACGTGGTCATCGATGATTTCCTCACACAGGATTTTGCCGCGCGGCTGCTGTCGTCGTTTCCGGCGTTCGAGCGTGGCAATGCGCTGAACGAGGCCGGGCAGCCCGGACTCAAGTCGACGATCGAACGAATACGGCCGCTTGGCGGCGCATACGAGTCGCTCGACGAGCTGGTGCGCTCCGGTGATTTCCTGGAGATGGTCGGTTGCATCACCTCGATCCCGGGCCTGCTGTACGACCCGCATTACTTCGGCGGCGGCACGCACGAGAACCGGAGCGGTCAGGACCTGGACCCGCACATCGATTTCAACCGGCACCCGCTGGAACCCTGGCACCGGCGACTGAACCTGATCGTCTATCTCAATCGCGAGTGGCAAGCGGCGTGGGGCGGCAATCTCGAGCTGCATTCCGATCCGCGTGCGGCCGATGACCGCGTAATCGAGATCGAGCCCCTGTTCAACCGCTGCGTGATCTTCGAGACCAGCGAAATTTCCTGGCATGGCTTCGCGCGGATCGCCCTGCCGCCGGAGCGAAGTGAACTCTCGCGCAAGTCGATCGCGCTGTATTTCTACACGCGCGACCGTCCGTCCGAAGAAGTCGCCTACCCGCATTCGACGATCTACGTGGATCGCCCGTTGCCGGAGCACTTCCGCCCGGGGTTGACCCTCGACACCCACCACGTCGAGGAATTGCGCGGATTGCTGGCACGGCGCGATCAGCACAACCAGCGCCTTTACCGCGATCTGACCGCCCTCGAGGCTCGCATGGAACTCGCCACGGAAGCCCTGCGCGGCAGCGGCTTGCACCGGCTCGTCTACTTCGGGCGTCGGGCACTCGCCGCGCTTCGACGCTCCCGGCATCAGGCGTAACCGACGAACGCGGACTGCTCCGTCAGGTAACCGTAGTGCGGATCCCACGCGAACACGATTTCGGCCCGCGCGAACCGCGCTTCGCGCAGCGAATCCAGCAGGTCCCAGCCGAAATGGTAGAAACACAACACGCCTTCGTCGTTGAGCGGGTCACCGTGATACTCCGGCTCGAGCAGATGCCGGATCGAGCCATCGGCTTCGAGCGTGGCGCACACCTCGGTCTGTTGCGATCCGTTGAGAAATGGCGCGGTGATGATGAAAGGCGCGCCCGGCACCAGCACGCGCCGGGCTTCACGGAGCACTGCGCGTGTATCCGGAATGTGTTCAAGCACATCCATGCTCAGGATCCCGCCGACACTGGCGTCGGGCAACGTCAACTGGGTCAGGTCCTCGTGGCGTATCACAAGTGACATGCCCTGCGCGAGATAGTTGAGCTTGAGGGTCTGCACTGCCCGCTGCGCCATCGAAGGCACGTACTCGCTTCCGATTGCCTTCGACCAGCGCTTGCGCGCGGCGACGAAGCTGTAGCTGACTTGCTCGGTAAGGTAGGGCGGCGGCGCGTCCTCGGGCATCAACTCTCCGAGGAGTTGCACGCCGAAACGCTTGCGGCCCGCCTGTCGGCACTCGGGGCAACGCAGCGTTTCGCGCCACATGAGTTCGCCGTGGGACGCACGCTCGGGTTGCATCTCCAGGGCCTGCTCGCGGTCGCACGACCAGCACTGCGCGCGCAGAGTTTCCCCGCCACGCTCGTACATCATCTGTTCAAGGCGCCGACGTTCCGGCACTCCCGCGAGATAAGCGGAACCAAGGTAGTCCTCAAGACACGTGAAGCGATCCATCAGCATGTTTGAAAAACCTGTTGTGGAGCCTTGGAGCGTTGCGATTCTCGCTGTTCGTGCGTCGCCGTGATGCGGTGCGCTGGCTCGAATCTCATGTGGCCTCGGCGGTAGCGACGGAAGCTGCACGGGTGTCCAGGCTCAACATCTGCACCACACTGATACGCAAGTTACCGCCAACGTCCAGCGCGTGGCCTCTCGCGTCGAAGTGCTCCAGATGTATCTCACCACCATCGGGATACACCTGCCCGCGCAACAGCCGCGATTCGGCCTGGGCGACGGACACTTCCGTGATGGATCGATTGCCTTGCCGAAGCGAGATCCTGTAAGGCGCGTCGCTCAGCGGAACCGT
>JBBRIE010000008.1:0-30130 GCA_038221545.1 Lysobacterales bacterium | reverse complement strand
GGTCGAGGTGCTGGTGATGCCGCGGCTGGCTGCGCTGCTCGTCGCATTACCGATCCTGACCTTCATCGCGATGATGTCGGGTCTCGTGGGCGGCATCGCCGTCGGCGCCACGTCCCTCGACATATCGCCGGCGCTGTTCATCACGCGCCTGCAGGAATCGATTCCGCCAAAGCACTTCTGGGTGGGCATGATCAAGGCGCCGTTCTTCGCGCTGCTGATTGCGCTGGTGGGCTGCCTCGAAGGATTCAAGGTCTCGGGCAGCGCGGAATCCGTGGGCGCCCATACGACCTCGAGCGTGGTGCAGTCGATTTTCCTGGTGATCCTGCTGGACGCGATCTGCGCCGTGGTGTTCATGGAACTCGACTGGTGAGCGCGACGCCGACCGGTGCAGGGCGCGCGGACGACGCCGTGATCGAGGTCGATGGACTGCTCAACCGTTTCGGCGCGCAGATCGTGCACGAAGATCTCGACCTTGAAGTCCGGCGCGGCGAGATCCTCGGCGTGGTGGGCGGCTCGGGTTCCGGCAAGTCGGTGCTGATGCGCTCGATCCTCGGCCTGCGGCGCCCAGACGCCGGGCGCGTGCGCGTGCTCGGCTTCGATCCGCACGGCGCGGAGTCCGACCGCGCGGCGATCGAGCGGCGCACCGGCGTCCTGTTCCAGGAGGGCGCCCTGTTTTCATCGCTGGACGTCGCCGAAAACGTGGAAGTCGCGCTGCGTCAGCATCTTGATCTGCCGGCAGCGCTGCGCCGCGAGATCGCCCGGCTCAAGATCGGCCTGTCGGGATTGCCGCCGGATGCCGCGCGCAAGATGCCTTCCGAGCTCTCGGGTGGCATGAAGAAGCGTGCGGGACTCGCACGCGCGCTCGCGCTCGATCCCGAGATCCTGTTCCTCGACGAGCCCACCGCCGGGCTCGATCCGATAGGGGCGGCGCAGTTCGATGAACTGATCCTCACCCTGCGCGACGCGCTGGGGCTGACCGTGTTCCTGATAACGCACGATCTGGATACGCTGTTCGCGATCTGCGACCGCGTGGCGGTCCTGGCCGAGCGCAAGGTGCTGATCAACGCGCCGCTGCCCGAAGTGCTGGCCCACCCGCATCCCTGGATCCGCGAGTATTTTCACGGTCCGAGGGCGCGCGCCGCGCAGAATACCCACGACTCCGCAACTTCGGGAACCTGATGGACGGACATAGCTGATGGAGACGCGCGCCAACCACGTGCTGATCGGAGCCTTCACCGTGGGCTTCGTCGCGCTCGCGTTGCTGTTCGCGCTGTGGCTCGGCGCCAGCCGCAGCGACAGCGGCCGCAAGGAATACGACATCGTCTTCCGCGAGGCGGTGACGGGACTCTCGACCGGCGGGGTCGTGCAATACGCGGGCATCACCGTAGGCCAGGTGCGGAAGCTGTTCCTCGATCCCGACGATCCGCGCCGCGTGATTGCGCGCATCCGGGTCGACAGCGCGACGCCGGTGAAAGTCGACACGACGGCCAAGCTGGCGTTTGCCGGCCTCACCGGCGTCGCGTTCATCCAGCTGACGGCGGGCAAGCCGTCCAGCCCACCGCTGCGCCCGAAACCCGGTCAGGACTTCGCGGAAATCATCGCGGACACCTCGGCGCTGCAGAAGCTGTTGGCCAACAGCGAGGACATCGTCACCAGCGTCAACGACATGCTCATCCGCCTGTCCCGGCTGCTCAACGAGGAGAACCTCACGAAGCTGGCGGCGACCATCGATCACATCGAACAGGTGACGGGCGCCGTGGCCGACAACGAGGAAGGCATCCGCACCACGCTCGCCAACGTGGGCGAAGCGACCGCGGCGCTCAAGAACACCCTGATGGAGACCGAGCGGATGGTGGCGCGCCTCGAACAGGCCTCGACGACCATGGAAGGACTGCTGGACAACGAAGCGCGCGAATTGCTCGTCTCCGCGCGTGCATCCATTGATTCGGCCAAGCGTCTCACAGACAGCGCATACGGGGTGGTCGAGGAAAACCGCGTGGCAGTGCGGACTTTCAGCAACCAGGGTCTCGCGCAACTCGGGCCGACGCTGGTTGAGCTCCGCAGCACGCTGCGCAAGCTGTCGGAGCTGTCGGAGCAGATCCGTGACAACCCCAAGGAATTCATCCTCGGGCAAGACCAACCCATGGAATACCCAGCGAAATGAGCAACCTTGAAGTGTCGCCTCCGCCTCGCATCGCAGCTCCCTCCCCTGCAGGCCGCAAACGGTTCCGATCGACCGCGCGCGCCGCGAGCGCCGCACTGCTGGCGCTCGTGTCGGTCGTGTCCTGCCTCTCGCTCGGCGTCGCCAACGAGTTCGCGGTCTACGGGCTCAACCTCGACATGCCCCGGCGCACCGGCGACGCGGTCACCTGGCAGCTCCTGGTGGACGTGCCGAATGCGGCGGACCCGGTGTCGAGCCAGCGCATCGTGCTGAAGCCCGGCGCCCGCGCATACGGCGTGTTCGAGAAGGCACGCTGGACGGATCGCGCGCCCGAACTGCTGCAGGCGCTGCTGATCGAGGGCTTCGAGGATTCCGGCCGCGTGATCGGCGTCGGGCGCATGAGCTCGAGCGTGGGGGGCGACATCGCGCTGATCGGCGAACTGCGCGCGTTCGAGGCGGAATACCCCGACGAGGGCCAGCCCTTCGCACGCATCACCTTCAGCGCCAAGCTCGTGCACTACTCGAGCTCGCGCGTGCTGACTGCGCGGGTGTTCGAGCAGCGCGTGCCGAGCGAGGGTCGCGACCTGCCGTCGGTTGTGGCCGCGTTCGAGCAGGGCGTCAACGCGATGGTGCCCGAAGTCGTCGACTGGGCGCTGAGCGCCGGCGACGCCAACTGGCAGGCCGCCTATCCCGAACGACGCTGATCCGATGGCGACCGCGCGCTTCCGGCCGAGTCGCAATCTCTGGCTGTTCGCCGGTACCAGCTTCTTCACCGACGTCTCGAGCCACATTGTGTTGCCGCTGTTGCCCCTGTTCCTGGTCGGCGTGCTGCGCGCGACGCCCGCCATCGTTGGCCTGGTCGAAGGCGGCGCCGAATCGTTTGCAGCGCTGATCAAGGGATTTGCGGGCCGCTGGTCCGACCGCAGCGGCCATCGCCGCCTGTTCGTGGTGTCGGGCTATGCGTTGTCGACGCTGACACGCGCGCTGTTCGTGATCGCCACCAGCTGGCCGCTGGTGCTGCTGGCGCGACTGACCGAGCGCATCGGCAAGGGCCTGCGTTCGGCGCCTCGCGATGCGCTGATCGTGGAGAGCACCGAGCCCGCGTGGCGAGGTCGCGCATTCGGCTTCCAGCAGGCGTTCGACGCTGCCGGCGCGTTGCTGGGCGCAGTGCTCGTGTGGTGGCTGGTGGCGTACTTCACGTATCGCGAGCTGTTCACCCTCGCGCTCATCCCGGCGGCCGTCGGCATGTTGCTGACGCTGCTGGTGCGCGAGGGCGCGGCCGCGGCCGGTGCCGGCGTTCCTGCGAACACCACAGCCCGCGTACGTGCGCGTTTTCGCGACCTGCCGCCGGCGTTGGGCCGCGCCATCTTCGCCTGCGCCTTGTTCGCTTTCGGACAGTTCGGCGTGGCGTTCTTCGTGTTGGCGGCAAGCGCGCGCGGACTCGGCGACCGCGACACCCTCGCCTTCTACATCGTGTTCAACGCGGCAGGAACGCTCGCCGCCTGGCCCGCGGGACGCTGGTCCGACACACACGGCCGCCGGCCTTTGCTGGTCTGCGGCTACGCGCTCTTCACCGCGGCCTGCATCGCCATGCTCGTGCACGCCACCGTTTCTTGGGTCCTCGCATTCGCCTTGCTGGGTGCCGGCGTCGCGGTGATCGATGCGGTGCAACGCGCACTGATCGCCGACCTGTCGCCACCGCATTTGCGCGCCACTGCCATGGGCGCGTATTACGCGGCAATCGCGCTGGTCGCGCTGCCCGGAGGATGGTTCGCGGGCAAGCTCTGGTCCCTGTACGCGCCGGATGCCACCTTCGTGTTCGGCATCGCGACCAGCCTCGTGGCGGCCTGGATGATCTGGCGGCTTCCCGAGTCGCATACGGCGCGCTCGTGATCGCACCCCGCCCATTGGCCGCACCGTGAGGCGCGACCACGAGCCCCTCCAACAGGCGCCATCGCGCCTCGCGGCGCTCCTACAATGCAGTGGAACCATTTGGCTGGTGGAGAATTCATGAACGCAACCGCGCGCGAGTCGATGGAATACGACGTGGTGGTGGTTGGCGCCGGCCCCGCTGGCCTGTCCTGTGCGATCCGGCTCAAGCAACTCGACCCGGAACGCTCGGTCTGCGTCATCGAGAAGTCGTCCACCATCGGCGCGCACATCCTGTCGGGCGCGGTGATCGAACCCGCGCCGCTCGATGCATTGCTGCCCGGCTGGCGCGATGCGCCGCCCCCGATCTGCGTTCCGGCCACCGAAGACGAGATGTGGCTGCTGACGAAGACCGGCGGCCGCAAGCTGCCGGTGCCGCCGCAGATGCGCAACCACGGCAACTTCATCGTCTCGCTCGGGGCGATGTGTGCGTGGCTCGCGCCGCAGGCCGAGGCGCTGGGCGTCGAGATCTATCCCGGCTTCGCCGCCGCCAATGTGCTCGAGGACGAATCCGGTCGCGTGATCGGCGTCGCCATCGGCGACATGGGCGTCGCGAAGGACGGAACGCACAAGCCCGAATACACGCAAGGCATCGACATCCGGGCGAAGGTCACGGTCCTGGCAGAAGGCGCGCGCGGCCACCTGACCAAGCGGCTCGTGAAGCAGTTCGCGCTGGACGCGCATTCCGACCCGCAGGCCTACTCGATCGGCATCAAGGAACTCTGGCAGGTGCCCGCGGGTCGCGTGGTGCCGGGTCGCATCGTACATACGCTCGGCTGGCCCGCGGATACGCGTACCTACGCGGGCAGTTTCCTCTATCACCTGGACAAGGATCGCATCGCACTCGGCTACGTGATCGGCCTCGATTATCGCGATCCGGACTTCGCGCCGTACGAGGCCTTCCAGCAATGGAAGAACCATCCGCAGGTGAAGGGCTTGCTGGAGGGTGGCGAGATCCTGTCGTCGGGCGCACGCGCCATCGCCAGCGGTGGCTACCAGTCGTTGCCGAAAGTGGAGATGCCCGGCGCACTGCTGATCGGCGACTGTGCTGGCCTTCTCAACGTGCCGAAGATCAAGGGCACGCACCAGGCGATCCGCAGCGGCATGCTGGCGGCGGAGCATCTCGCCGCCTCGCTCGACTCGACCGGCTTCGACGCGAAGCTGCGCGACTCGCCGGCCTACGAGGAACTTCGGCGGGTGCGCAACATCAAGCCGGGATTCAAGCGCGGGCTCTGGTTCGGTCTCGCGAACGCGGGCTGGGAAACCGTGGTCGGCGGGCATTCGCCGTGGACGTTGAAGGTAAAGCCTGACTGGTCGTCGATCGACAAGGTCGGCGAGCACGAGCAGCCGCAGCGCGACTACGTCGACCGCACGTTGCCCCCGCGCGACCGTCTCGCCGGCGTGTACTACGCCGCCACCGAGCACGACGAGAACCAGCCCGTGCACCTGATCGTGCACGACACCAGCATCTGCGTGACGCGCTGCGCCGAGGAATACAACAATCCCTGCACGCGCTTCTGCCCCGCGGGCGTTTACGAGATGGTCGGCGAAGGCGATGCGAAGCGCCTGCAGATCAACGCCGCCAACTGCGTGCACTGCAAGACCTGCGACATCAAGGACCCCTACGAGATCATCACCTGGGTCACCCCCGAAGGCGGCTCCGGCCCCAACTACCAGAACCTTTGAGCTTCAGGACGACTTCGATGATCGAGGAATCGCGGGAGCTCGCGGATTTCTCGCACTGGATGGCCCTGTTGCTCGATTGTCTCCGCGCAGTTGGAGGCTCAGCGCGTCCGCGCGAGGTCTTGCCGTGGATGCGTGAACGCTCGGGCCTGACGCAGGTGTTGCTGGATTCCCAACTGAACTCTGGGCAGACGCGCTTTTACAACCGCGTCCATTGGGCGCGTCAATCTCTGGTCTGGGCGTCATTCCGATCGAGTTGATCGACGGAGAACAACTGGTGGCTCTTTTCGAAAGCGCCGGTCTCGGTGTCAAACCGCGCCAGGTATTTGGGATCGATCACGCATTCTTCGACCAGTTCCGGGAACCATAGGGATCCGCAGACGGTTGAGAGAGGAAACAATGTTGCTCGCGGCAATCCTGCTGCCCGCTCTTGGAGGCGGCTTCACCGCCCTCGACCGGGCGAGGCGTCCTGGACGCCTCGCCACGCTGCGCAACAGGTGGGCCGGCAAACATTACCCGTTTCCATGCAGCGGGACGCCGGTTTTCTCGTGGAGTTCCTCGCGCGTGACGCCGGGCGCGGTCTCGACCACGCGCAGGCCACCTGGCGTGATGTCGAAGACGCCGAGTTCGGTGATGATGCGGTCGACCACGGCGACGCCGGTCAGCGGCAACGTGCACTCCGGCACGATCTTGTGCGATCCGTCCTTCGCGGCGTGTTCCATCAACACGACCACGCGCTTGACGCCGGCCACCAGATCCATTGCGCCGCCCATGCCCTTGACCATCTTGCCGGGCACCATCCAGTTGGCGAGGTCGCCCTTGTCCGTGACTTGCATCGCGCCCAGGATCGCGAGGTCGATGTGGCCGCCGCGGATCATCGCGAAGGATTCGTGGCTGCCGAAGTAGCTCGCGCCCACGCGCGCGGTGACGGTCTGCTTGCCGGCGTTGATGAGGTCGGCGTCGACCTCGGCCGCGGTCGGGAATGGCCCGATGCCGAGCAGGCCGTTCTCGGACTGCAGCCACACGTCCATTCCGTCGGGAATGAAATTCGCCACCAGCGTCGGCAAGCCGATGCCGAGGTTTACGTAGGCGCCGTCGGTCAATTCCCGCGCGGCGCGTTGCGCCATTTCATCTCTTGACCATGGCATCGGAACTTCTCCAATCGGTGCGAGCAAGTGGCCTTGTTCACTCTCCCCGTGGCATCGCGCGGGGAAAGGGCAAAATCGTGTGCGCTGTCAGGAACTGACGGTGCGTTGCTCGATGCGTTTCTCGGGCGTGGCATTGACCACGATGCGGTCCACGTAGATGCCGGGCAGATGCACGTGATCGGGGTCGATCGCGCCCATGTCGACCAGTTCCTCGACCTCGACGATGCAGACCTTGCCCGCCGTCGCGACAGCAGGGTTGAAGTTGCGCGCGGTCTTGCGGAACTGCAGGTTCCCCGAAGCGTCCGCGCGCCAGGCCTTGACCAGCGACACGTCGGCCTTGAGCGCCGTCTCTAGCACGTAGTGGTGGCCGTCGAACATGCGCGTTTCCTTGCCCTCGGCCACGACCGTGCCGTAACCGGTGCGCGTGAAGAACGCCGGGATGCCCGCGCCGCCCGCGCGCAGGCGCTCGGCCAGCGTGCCGTGCGGATTGAATTCCAGCTCGAGCTCGCCGCCGAGGTACTGCCGTTCGAACTCCTTGTTCTCGCCCACGTACGACGAGATCATCTTGCGGATCTGGCGCGTACTGAGCAGCTGCCCGAGGCCGAATCCGTCGACCCCGGCATTGTTGGAGATGACTGTGAGGTCGCTCACGCCGCTGTCGCGCAAGGCGGCGATCAGGGCCTCCGGAATGCCGCAGAGTCCGAAACCGCCGACTGCCAGCGTCTGCCCGTCGGCGACGACGCCCGCAAGCGCACTCGCGGCGTCGGGATAGCGCTTGCTCTTCGGATTTTTCGCGTCTGCCATGTTCTCGACCCGCGCAATGGCGGCGTTCCGCCGTCGCGACGAGTGTACCCCGCGGCCTCGCGCACGGGCCACGCCGACCGGCACGACGACGTTGGACCTTCGTACAGCAGCACGTCGACCGCGCATCCCGGCACACCGCGACCTCGCCTAGACTCTCCGCCGACCACCGACTCCGAAAGAAGCCCCATGCCGAAAGTCGCATTGATCACCGCGGACGCCGCCCGCGCGCGCGACGAGGACCTGGCACCGCTGCTCGCGGCCTGCGCGTCAACGGGTCTCGACGCGGAGGTCGTGAGCTGGAACACGGCGAACCTCGATCTTTCAGCGTTTGGCGCGGCGGTCCTGCGCTCGCCCTGGGACTACGCCGATCGCCTGGACGAATTCCTCGCCTGGTGCGGGCGCGCGGCGGCGCAGACGCGGCTCCTCAATCCCCTCGAGGTGGTGCGCTGGAACACCGACAAGCATTACCTCGCGGACCTCGGACGCGCCGGCATCGCGTGCGTACCCTCGACCTTCGTGGAACCCGACGAAGACGCGCGGGACGCCACGGCGGCCTTCCTCGCGGACCATGGCGACGCTGCGGAATTCGTGGCGAAGCCCGCGGTCGGCGCCGGTTCGCGCGATGCGCGCCGTTTCGCGCGCGACGAGTCGGGCGCCGCGACCGCGCACGCGACGCGCCTGCTGGCGGCGAACCGCAGCGTATTGCTGCAGCCCTACCTCGCACGCGTCGACCAGCGCGGCGAAACTGCACTGATGTATTTCGATCATGTCTTCAGCCACGCGATCCGCAAGGGACCGCTGTTGCCCCGGGGCGGCGCGGCCACCCAGGAGCTGTTCGCGCCGGAGGCCATCACGCAGCGCATCCCGACGGCCCTCGAGCGGCACCTGGGCGACGCGGTCGTCGCTGCGGTGGCGGCCCGCTTTCCGCGCCACGCGCCGTTGGCCTACATCCGCGTGGATCTCCTGCGCGACGACGACGACCGGCCGTGCCTGCTGGAACTCGAAGTCGTCGAGCCTTCGCTGTTCTTTGCGCACGGGGCGGGCAGCGCCGACCGCTTTGCCTCGGTCCTGGCCGCTCGCGTGCGGGTTTAGCCGCGACGCGGCGCACCCGCTAGAATTCGCGTTCCGCAGCGATGGCGATGTCGGCAAGGATACGATGAAGATACTGGTCGGCTTCAAGCGCGTGGTGGACGACAACGTGCGCATCCAGGTCAAGCCGGACGGCTCGGGCGTGGTGACCGATGGCGTCAAGCTGTCGGCCAACCCGTTCGACGAGATCGCGCTGGAGGAGGCGCTGCGACTGCGCGACAAGGGCATCGCCACGGAGGTCGTGGTGGCGACCATTGGGCCCGCCGATTGCCAGGCCCACCTGCGCAGCGGGCTCGCGATGGGCGCCAATCGCGCCTTGCACGTGGTCGTCGACCAGCCGATCCAGCCACTCACCGCGGCGCGCGTGTTCCTCAAGCTGATCGAGAAGGAGCAGCCCGACCTCGTGATCCTCGGCAAGCAGGCGATCGACGACGACGCCAGCCAGACCGGCCAGATGCTCGCGACGCTGTGGGGCCGCCCGCAGGCGACGTTCGCCTCGAAGCTCGAAGTCGACGGCAAGGTCGCCACGGTGACGCGCGAAGTGGACGCCGGCCTCGAAACCCTGGAGGTCGACCTGCCGGCCGTCGTCACTACGGACCTGCGCCTCAACCAGCCGCGCCACACCAAGCTTCCGGACATCATGAAGGCCAAGAGCAAGCCACTCGAGACGATCGCGTTCGCGGATCTCGGCGTCGACTCCGGCGACACGCTCAAGGTGAGCCATTACGCACCGCCGCCGAAACGTTCGCGCGGCGTCATGGTCAAGGACGTGCCCGAACTCGTGGCCGCGCTTAAGCAGAAGGGTTTGCTGTAGGCGCCGCGAGGCGCGATCACGGCAGGGATCAAGGCACATCGCGCCCTGCGGCGCTCCGACACGCTCAATGAACAAGAAGGCAGGTTACGCATGTCCAGGGTACTGATCATTGCGGAGCATCTCGGCGGCAAGCTCAACGGCTCCACCGCCAAGTGCGTCAGCGCGGCGCAGGCGCTGAAGCCCGACAGCATCGACGTCGCGGTGCTGTCCGACGCACCGGACGCGGTCGCGGCCGAAGCGGCGCAGATCGCGGGCGTCGCGCGCGTGCTTACCCTTGCCCACGCCGCCAACGCGCACCCGCTGGCGCAGGTCTGGGCGCCACAGGTGGCCGCAATCGCGGACGGGTACACGCATGTGTTCGGACCGAGCACCACGTTCGGCAAGGACCTCATGCCCTGCGTCGCCGCATTGCTTGGCACCGCGCAGGTTTCCGACGTGATGAGCGTCGAGAGCACGCACGTGTTCAAGCGTCCGATCTATGCAGGCAACGCGATCATCACCGTCGAGGCCCCGCACGACCACCCCGTGGTGGCCACGATCCGCACGGCGTCGTGGCCCGAAGCGCCGCGCGGCGGCAGTGCCTCGGTCGAAGCCCGGCAGGTCGAAGCCGCGTTGCCGACCCACACCCGCTTCAAGGACCTGGCGCAGGGCAAGAGCGACCGTCCCGACCTGCAGGGCGCGAAGCGCGTCGTCTCCGGCGGGCGCGCACTCGGCTCGACCGACGCGTTCGACATCATATACAAGCTGGCCGACAAGCTCGGCGCCGGTGTCGGCGCGTCGCGCGCGGCCGTCGATGCGGGCTACGTGCCGAACGACATGCAGGTCGGGCAGACGGGCAAGATCATCTCCCCGGAGCTCTATATCGCGATCGGCATCTCGGGCGCGATCCAGCACCTGACCGGCATCAAGGACGCGGGGACCATCGTCGCGATCAACAAGGACGGCGACGCGCCGATCTTCGAGATCGCGGACATCGGCCTGGTCGGCGACCTGTTCAAGCTGGTGCCGGAACTCGAAGCAGCGTTGTAATGCCTGCAATCGACCCCGGTCGTTAATCTGCAGCGGAGTCTTCGGGAGATCGCGGGCACGGCCCGCTCCTGCAAAGGCCGGCGGACTTCGAGTTTGTTGCGCGCCAACGCGCCGAAGTCTCTTCAGGAGCGCGGGTCGCCCTACAATCCTGCCTCACTCAACACGCGCGGACGCAACATTCATGGCATTGCCGGTCTGGGAACCGAGCGCGGAGCGCGTGGAGCGCGCCAACCTCAGCCGCTTCATCAAGTTCGCGCGCAACGAGACCGGCAACGTCGACCTGGTCGACCACCATTCACTGCATCACTGGTCGATCGCGGATCCCGAGCGTTTCTGGCTGCTGGTCTGGGACTTCTGCGGCATCCGCGCGCAGGGCGACCGCACGCCGGTGCTGGTCCGCGGCGAGCGGCTCGAGGACGCTCGATGGTTCCCGAAGGTGCGGCTCAACTTCGCGCAGAACCTCCTGCGCCACGGCGACGACAAACCCGCAATCGTGTTCCGTAGCGAAGCTGGCGGCACGCGCGAGCTGTCCTACGCGGAACTCACTGCCGAGGTCGCGCGATTCGCCGCGGCACTCAAGGCCGACGGCGTCGGCGTCGGCGACTGCGTGGCAGGCCTGCTGCCCAACATTCCGGAAGCGGCGATCGCAATGCTCGCGACCGCGGCGCTGGGCGCCACCTGGTCGAGCGTGTCCCCCGATCTCGGCGTCGATGCCATCGTCGCGAGGCTCGGGCAACTGCGGCCCAGGGTCCTGGTGTGCGCCTCGGGTTACGCCTTTGGCGGGCGCCGTTTCGATTGCTTCGAGAAGGCCAGTGGCGCGGCCGCTCGCATTGATTCGATCGCCCGCGTGGTGGTCGCGCCCTATCTCGAGCCGGAGGGCTCGCACCCGGCGTGGCCTCGCGCCGTGCGCTGGAACGAGTTCGTTGCATCGCACGCGGGCGCGCGCCTGGACTTCACCGCGGTACCGTTCGATCAGCCGCTGTACGTGCTGTTCGCACCCAATGCGAACGGACCACCCACGGGCATCGTCCACGGCGTCGGCGGCACGCTCATCCAGCACCTGAAGGAACTCGTGCTGCACACCGACGTGCGGCGCGAGGATCGCGTGTTTTATTACACCACCTGCGGCTTCCTCATGTGGAACTGGCTGATGTCCGGTCTGGCCACGGGCGCAACGCTGGTGCTGTACGACGGGAGTCCCTCGCATCCGCACCCGGGCGCCCTGTTCGACCTGGCCGACGAGTTCGCGGTCAGCGTGTTCGGCACCAGTTCGAAATGGCTGGCCGCGGCCATGCAGGCCGGCGTCAAGCCGATCGATACGCACAAGCTCCTCAACCTGCGCACGATCCTCGCGGCCGGCTCCACGCTGTCGCCGGACACCTATGACTACGTGTACCGCGACATCAAGGAACGCGTGCTGCTGGCGACGCTCGTGGCGAGCGTGGACATGGCTTCATGCGTTGCACTGGGCTCGCCCCTGCTGCCGGTCTACGGCGGCGAGGTGCAGTGCCGCGGGCTCGGCCTCGCGGTGGAGGTGCTCGACGGGAAAGGCCGTCCGGTGCGGGACGAGATCGGCAACCTGGCGGTGACGGAGCCGTTCCCGTCGATGCCGTTGCGCTTTTGCGCCGACACCGATGGCAGCCGCTATCGGGCCGCCTACCTGGAGCGGATTCCCGGCGCCTGGTGCCGTGGTGAATCAGCGTCCCTCACCGTCAACGACGGGCTGGTCCTGCCACGCGGCTAGCAGCCACCGACTCCCGCTGCGCGGTACTCGCAGCGCCGTGCCCGCCAGCGTCCGGCGGCGCCGGGACGCGCGGAGTGCGGGATGGTGGCCCGCTGGTAGAATCTCGCGCTTCGCTCCGCGCAGGCACCGCCGCATGCAGAACCGCGCCCAGTCGAACACCGCGCCCCTCATCCTGGCGAACGCGGAGAACCGCTACACGGTGACGCCGGCCGACCTGCCGCTCGCGTGCCCGATGCCCGGAATGACGCTCTGGAATTCCCACCCCCGCGTCTACCTCGCGGTCGCCGACTGCGCCGAGGTCAAGTGCCCGTATTGCGGCGCGGTCTATGTGCTCGAGCGCTAGGTCCACCCGTTGACGGCACGCCTGACGGTCCTGCAGCTCCTGCCCGCGCTCGACCAGGGCGGCGTCGAGCAGTCGACCCTCGAGATCACCCAGGCGCTCGTCGCGGCCGGCCACCGCGCGCTGGTCGCGAGCCGCGGAGGGGCAATGGTCCCCGCCGTGGAAGCGGCGGGCGGAGAACACGTCGCACTCGACATCGGTCGCAAGTCGCTCGGCTCGCTGCGGCACACCTATGTCCTGCGCCGATTGATCGTGCGGGAATCCGTCGACATCGTGCACGCGCGATCGCGGTTGCCGGCGTGGCTCGGATGGCTCGCGCTGCGTGGCCTGCGCGGCCACACGCGGCCGCCGCATTTCGTGACGACCGTGCATGGCCTCAATTCGCCCGGCCGCTACAGCGCGGTGATGACGCGCGGTGAGCGCGTGATCTGCGTCTCGGCAACGGTGCGTGCGTACGTGATGCGGCATTACCCGGACCTCGATGAATCCAGACTGCGCGTGGTGCCACGCGGCATCCAGACGGACCAGTTCGCGCTTGCGCCCGGCGCGGCCGCGGCATTGCGCGGACAGGTGCACGCCCGCCATCCCGCTTTGTCCGGCAGGCGCGTGCTGGCGTTGCCGGCGCGCGCGACCCGGCTCAAAGGCCATCGCGACGCGATCGCGCTGGTGGCCGAGCTCGCCGACGGCGGCCGCGATGTCGCGTTGTGGCTGGCTGGCGCCGACGATCCGCTGCGTGCCAGGTACGTCGACGAGTTGCGGGCGCGCATCCAGGCGTTCGACGTCGCGGATCGCGTGGCGATCACGCCGCCGACCGCGGACCGCGCGGCGCTTTACGCGGCCAGCGATGTGGTGCTTCAGCTGTCGCGCCAGCCCGAGGCCTTCGGCCGGACGGTGATCGAGGCGCTCGCGGCGGGTCGTCCGGTGCTGGGCTACGCGCACGGGGGCGTGGGCGAATTGCTGGCGGCCCACTACCCCGCGGGCATGATCGCCGTCGGCGATCGCGGCGAGCTGCGCACGCGCGCCGAACGCCTGCTCGACGAGTCGGCGCCGCTCGAGGTTTCCGGGACGTTGCCCTCGCTGGCGGCGATGCAGCAGGCTACCCTCGATGTCTATACCGAACTTGCCCGCTGACGCGCGTCAACCGCCCCTGCTCGACGGCGGCGCTTCGCCGGTGCGTGCGGTCGGCGCGTACGCCTTCGTGGCCGTACTCGTGCTCCTCCCGTTCGGGCGCAGCAGCGAGGCCGGCGTGCTGCTGCTGCTGGTGCTCGGCGCGTGGCTGCTGTCGTATCGCGTTTCGCTTGGCCGCAGCGACGCCGCGCGCCTGCTGATTGCGATGTTCGCGTGCTGGTGGGTGCCGCAGCTGATCTCCGCCTTCGACGCCGTGGCACCCGCGAGGACCTGGCCCGCGCTGCTGGTCGCGCTGCGCCTGCTTCCCATCGCCATCGTCGCGGCGTGGGCCCTCGGCGACGTCGAGTGGCGCGAACGCGTCGTGGTGGTGATCGCCGCGATCATCGCGATCTGGACGCTCGATGCGCTGGTGCAGGGCGTCGTCGGCGTCGGCTTGCGCGGCAGGATGGAAAGCGATCGCGTCAGCGGCATCTTCGGCAACAGCAATCTCAAGCTCGGTCCGATCCTGGCCATCCTGACGCCGTGGCCGCTGCACCTCGCGCTCGAACGCTGGGGCCGGCGTGCCGCGGTCGCGGTGTGGGTGCTGACGGCGATCGCCGTGCTGCTCGCAGGCACGCGCGGCGGCTGGGTCGCGTTCGCGATCGTGAGCGTGGCATTCGCGTGGCGGCTGGCGCCGCGCCCGCGCGACCTCGCATGGATCGCGGTTGCGCTGTTGCTGGCCCTCGGGGTCTTCGGCGCGGTGGCGATGCGCGCTTCGCCCCTGTTCGCGGAACGCATCGATCGCACCCTGCGCGCGGTCGACGGCAACAGCGACGACTACGACTACGCGCTGGCCGGACGACTGCCGATCTGGCGCAACGCGGTCGCGATGACGCGCGCGCATCCGATCAACGGCGTTGGCATGCGCGGCTTCCGCTTCGCCTACCCGGAGTTTGCGCCAGCGGACGATCCCTGGCTCGATGCAGCGGGCACGCAGGGCGCCAACCATCCCCACCAGCTGGTGCTCGAGACCGCCGCCGAAACCGGGGCGATCGGGGTCCTGGGCTGGCTCGCGATGGTGGTGCTGGCCGTGCGCGCATGGTTCGCGGCTTCCCCGGTCGCGAAGCGGGCGGCCTGGCCTGCGGCGATCGCGTTGCTCGCGATGTGCTGGCCGCTCAACACGCATTTCGCGTTCTATTCGAGTTTCTGGGGCCTGCTGTCATGGTGGCTGGCGGCCTGGTTCGCGGCTTCGATCTCGCGCGCACCGCTACCCAGTCCTGCGCCGCTTGCCGCGACCGATGGCGCGTGAGCCGCTGTCGGTCGTCGTGACGACTTTCAACAGCGAGGCAACGCTCGAGCGATGCCTGGCGAGCGTGTCGTGGGCGGATGAGCTTTGCGTGCTCGACTCGGGCAGCACGGACGGGACGCGCGCCATCGCCACGCGTTTGGGCGCCGACTTTGGCGTGCAGCCGTTCCGCGGTTATGCAAGTCAAAAGCAGGCTGCGATCGATCGCGCCCGGCACCCCTGGGTGCTGCTGCTCGATTCGGACGAAGCGCTCGCGCCGGGCGCGCAAACCGCCATTGAAGCCGCGCTCGATGATCCCATGGCGCAGGGATTCACGTTGCCGCGCCGCGAACACGTGTTCTGGCGCCTTGCGCACCCGGGCATCCGTCAGGATCGTTTCCTGCGCCTGTTCGATCGCGCGCGGACCCGCATGAGCAGCGACAACGTGCACGAGTCGCCCGTGTGCGATGGCCGGGTGCTGCCGCTGGATGCGCAAATGCTGCACTGGGGCCAGCCGGACATCGCGACCAAGGTCGACAAGCTCAATCGCTACTCGACCCTCGCGGCTGACGACGAGACGAAGCAGCGCCGCGGCAGCAGCGCCACCGCGTGGCGCATGCTCTGGTACCCCGCGTTCGTGTTCTGGCGACAGTACCTGTTCAAGCGTCATTTCCTCAACGGCTGGGCCGGCTATATCACGGCACGCAGCATGGCCTTCTACGCGTTCATGAAAGACGCCAAGCGACTCGAACGCCGCCGTCGCGGCCGCACCGGCGACGTTTAGCCCAGGTCGTCCGCGTCCGCTGCCCGTGCGCGCTTGTCGGGTGCGTCGATGGACGGATCGCCGTACCGCGGAGCGTCGCCCGCCGGGCGCCGCTTGAAGCGCGCGTGCACCCAGAGGTAATCGGCAGGTGAAGCGCGCACGAGGCTCTCTATCGCCGCATTGACCAAAGCAGTGTCGGCCGTGGCGTCCTGGCTCGGTATGCCTGGCAATGCGGCGCCGATCTCGAGGTCGAATCCCCGACCGTCCGCGCGACGCCGGTGGCCGAACGACATCACCCGTGCGTTGCCCAGTCGCGCGAGGTGGTGGGTGGCCGGGGTGGTGGCCGCCGGCACGCCGAAGAAGGGCGCGAACACGAAGTCGCGTCCGCGCATGTCCTGGTCAGGCGCGTACCAGAGCACGCCGCCGCGGCGCAGGTGCCGCACCGCCGCGCGTACTTCGTCGCGCTCGAACATCGCGACCGCGTAGCGCATGCGCCCGCGACGCACCGCCCACTCGATGACGGGATTCTCGTAGCGGCGGTAAAGCCCTGCGAGCGGAACGTGGCCAGTCAGCAGCCGGCCGCACAACTCGAGCGACATGAAGTGTCCTGACACCAGGATCACGCCGGTGCCGGCGGCGCGTGCCCGCGCGAGGGCATCGAGTCCTGCGACCGTAGTCGTGCCGTCGAAGCGCGCGACCGAACCCCACCACGCGCGCATGAATTCGAACACGCCGATGCCGAGCTCGCGATAGCTGGCGCGCAGCAGGCGTTCGCGCGCCGCCGCGCCGAGATCGGGGAAGCAGAGTTCGAGGTTCCGGTGCGCGATCCGACGGCGTTGGTTGGGCACGCGGACCGCGAGCGCGCCGAGTGTCCGGCCGATCACCCGCTGCAGCGGCCAGGGCAGTCGCGCCAGCAGCAGCAGCAAAGCCACGGCACACCACGCCGGCCAATGCCGCGGGGTCCAAAGCGCGCGGGGCGGCATCGAAGACATGCGTCGCATGATACGTCGGTGCCGTTGCGGAGCGCTGCGGTACCGGCCGGACCTTCGGCTATCCTCGATCCTGCCCCGAGCCGCGCCGATTCCACCCCGCATGCGCACGCTGTACACGCTGGTCATGTACCTGATGACGCCGGTGATCCTGTTCCGCCTCGCGTGGCGTGGCCTGCGCTATCGGGAATACTTCTCGCGCTGGCGCGAACGCTTTGGCTATTTCCCTGCGCCGGGCCTGCAGGGGCCGATCCTCGTGCACGCGGTGTCGGTGGGCGAGTTCAACGCCGCGGTGCCATTGATCGAGGCGTTGATGAGCAGGTATGCGGACCGCTCCTTCGTGATCACCACCATCACGCCGACCGGGTCCGAGCGCGTGCTCGCGCAGTTCGGCGACCGCGTCTTCCACGTGTACCTGCCGTACGACCTGCCCACCGCGGTGAGCCGCTTCCTCGACCGCCTGCAACCCGGTTTCGCGGTCGTGATGGAAACCGAGATCTGGCCGAACCTGTTCATCGCCTGCCGGCAGCGCGGGATCCCGATCGTGCTGGCGAACGCGCGCCTGTCGCAACGCTCGCTGCTCCGCTATCGGCCGGTCGCGTCGCTGGCGAAGCGCGCGCTGCGCTGTTGCACGCACGTGTCGGCGCAGTCGGGCACCGATGCGCGGCGCCTCCTGCGGCTCGGCGCCGATCCCGCGAGGCTCACGATCGCCGGCAACATCAAGTTCGACCTGGCGGTGCCCGCGGCGTTGCCCGAGCAGGGCATCGCATTGCGCGCGCTATGGGGCGCGTCGCGGCCGGTATGGATCGCCGCGAGCACGCACGAGGGCGAGGACGAGCCCGTGCTGCGCGCGCATCTCGACGTGCTCAAGCTGCTGCCGGACGCACTACTGCTGATCGCACCGCGGCATCCCGAACGCTTTCGCTCGGTGCTTGCGCTCGCGCAGGAACTGGGTCTCCAGTGCCGCGTCCGCACGGAGCATGCGCATCCGCAACAGGACACGCAATGCTTCGTGATCGACACCATGGGCGAATTGCTGGCCTATTTTGCCGCCTGCGACGTGGCTTTCGTGGCGGGCTCGCTGGTCGCCATCGGCGGTCACAATGTGCTGGAGCCCGCGGTGATCGGCAAACCAGTAGTCGTGGGTCCGCACACTTTCAATTTCGGCGAAGTAACCGAATCGCTGATCGAAGCCGGCGCCGCGGTGCGTGTCGCGAATGGAGCCGACCTTGCATCAACGATGGAGAAACTGTTGACCGACGCAAACGCCCGCGCTGCGATGAGCCGCGCCGCGCTGGCAGTCGTCGCGCGCGAACGCGGCGCCGTCGACCGCACCATGACCCTCGTCGCCGACGCGATGCGGGAAGAAGAACAGCAGAGCAGGAGCAGCGACGCATAGCACCGCTCTACAACGGCGTGCAGGCAGTCAATCGTCGCTTTCGGCGGAGTCTTCGCCAGGGCGGTCGTCGAGGGAGATGTCGGGCAGCTCGCCATCCACGGCGGACGAATCATGTTCGCCGCGACGGGTGGGATCGGGTACCAGCACGGGCTTGCGCTCGTCGGTCAGCAGCGCGTTGACCTCGGCCACGTCGGCGCGCTCGATGTCGCCAGCGTTCTGCTTGAGGCGCAAACCATTGACGATGTAGTTGTGCCGCGCCTGCGAATAGTCGCGTTGCGCCTGGAACAGCTGACGCTGCGCGATCAGCAGGTCGACGATGGTGCGCGTGCCGACTTCGTAACCTGCCTGCACCGCTTCGAGCGCGGAGGTTGCGGAGATCACCGCTTGCCGGCGCGCCTCAATCTCGGATACGCCGCCTGCAATGGCGCGATACGAAAAGCGCGTCTGCCGCACGACGCCGCGTTCGGTTTGTTCCAGCACATCGCGCGCCGTGTCACGGTCGTGCACCGCGCGCCGCGCGTTCGCGCTGACCAGGCCACCCGAGAAAATCGGCACGCTCAGCTGTAGCCCGATGGTGCCGTTGGCGCTGGTGCTCTCGCTGTTGGTCGAGAAGAATCCGCCGCGGTTGCCGCTCGAAGTGTTGTCGAGATAGTTCGCCGTGAGATCGAGCGTCGGCAAATGGCCGGCGCGGGCGGTGGCGATGCCCGTTTCCGCCGCGGATACCGCGAATTTCTGCGCAACGATCGATGGGTTCTGTTTGCGGGCATTTTCCACCCAGGCCTCGAGCTCGGGTGGCTGCGGCGGACGCAGCGGCAGGTCTTCGCGCAACGCCTTGATGGTATCGACCGGCACGCCGATGATTTCGGTCAGCGCCTCCTCGGCGTCCTCCAGCGAATTCTCCGCGAGCACGACCGCAGCGGTCGCCGCGTCGCGTTGCGACTGTGCCTCGCTGACGTCGGTGATGGCGGCAAGGCCGACTTCAAAGCGCTGTTGCGCCTGATCGAACTGACGACCAAGCGCGGTGGCCTCGGCGTTCGCAAACGCGAGCGTGTCTTCGGCGGTAAGCACATTGAAATAGGCTTCGGCCACGCGCACGTAGAGCGCGTCCTCGGCTTGCTGATACTGCGCCTCACCCTGTTCGGCGAGCGCGCGAGCGCCACGCAGCCGCGTGTAGTTGGCGAAGTCGAAGACGCTCTGGCGCAACTGGATGCCGTAACTGGTGCTTTCCGTGTCGGTGTCGAAACTGTTGGTGATGAGCTGACCGGTTTCCGGATCGAACTGCGGCGAAGTACCGTCGCCTTTCGTGCGATCGGTGCTGGCGGTCGCGGCGATGTTCGGCAACAGCGCAGCGCGTGACTGCGCGATGCCCTCCTCCACCGACAGCGCGCGATTCTCCGCAGCGGAGAGTTGCGGATCGTTGCGGCGTGCGAGATCGTAGGCACCGAGGAGGTCGAGCGTTGCCGCGGCGCAGGGCGCGACGAACGCGGCGATGGCGATGGCGAGAGGCAACAGGCGCGGAAAGCGTGGCATGAAGGATCCTGGAGAATGCGGAATTAAGGGGTCGAGCGCGTTTCAGAGCACGAAGCGTGGCGGTGGCGCACCGCCCACGAGATAGGGAAGGTCGGTTTCGAACAGGCTTTCCTCGCGGAAGCCGTGGGCGTCGCGGGTCACGAGCAGCGCCTCCATCGCCGGCGATTCGCCGCGGATGACGAACAGGCGCCCGCCAGGCGAAAGCCACTCCCGCCAGGCACTCGGGACCTGAAACACGGCACCCGTCACCGCGATGGCATCGAAGGTCTGCTGCGGAACGAAATTCGCCAGTGCATCGGCCTCGCGCACCTCGACATTCGCGTGCCCTGCCGCCCCGATCCGCTGGCGCGCCTTGCGCGCCAGCGCGCCGTCGATCTCGACGCTGGTGACATCGCGTGCGAGATCGGCAAGGCAGGCCGTGACGAAACCGCTGCCGGTTCCGACCTCGAGCACCGAGTCGGTCGGCGCGACGAGCAGCGCCTGCAGCAGCCGCCCCTCGACCACCGGCTTCATCATCACTTGCGTGTCGTTGATCGGCAGCTCCGTGTCGGCGAACGCGAGCTTGCGCACGCGCGGCAGCACGAAATCCTCGCGCCGTACCCGCGCGAGGGTCGCGAGCACACGCGCATCGAGCACGTCCCAGGGACGCACCTGTTGCTCGATCATGTTGAAGCGCGCGCGTTCCAGGGCAGCGTTCATTGCGATTGGAGTCCAGACAGCTTGGCGGAGTGCAGAGACAGGTGATGCAGGGTATCCGTTCCCAAGGGTGTCTTCAGGCTTCCGTGCGCGGACCGGCGAGGTCTCCGGGGACGGATTTTCCGGGCTCCGGCGGCGCCCTGCCAATACGAAAAGCGTGGTTCAGCATCGATCCTGATGACGTTTTCACAAAGTGCCGGAAGTCACCGGAACCGCGACGTGGCGCGGATCCGGCTCGCCCTGGCGTAACGGCTCGTCCCGTTTTACCCGGAACCAGGCGGCGTAAAGCGCCGGCAGGAACAACACAGTCAGCACGGTGGCCACCGTCAGCCCGCCCATGATCGCGACCGCCATCGGCCCGAAGAATACGCTGCGCGACAGTGGCAGCATGGCCAGGATCGCCGCGAGCGCGGTCAGCACGATCGGACGCAGGCGGCGGACCGTCGCGTCCACGACCGCCTGCCAGCGCGGATGGCCCGCCGCGATGTCCTGCTCGATCTGGTCGACCAGGATCACCGAGTTGCGCATGATCATGCCGGACAGCGCGATCGTGCCGAGCATGGCCACGAAGCCGAAAGGCACGCGGAACACCAGCAGGAACAGGGTGACCCCGATCAGCCCCAGCGGCGCGGTCACCAGCACCAGCGCGGTGCGCGAGAAGCTGCGCAACTGCAGCATGAGCAACGTGGTGATGACGGCGATCATCAAGGGCACGCCAGCGGCCACCGACTTCGCACCCTTGCCGGAATCCTCGACCGTGCCGCCGGTGTCGAGTCGATAGCCGACGGGCAACCTCGCGCGCAACTCATCGAGCTCGGGGGCAAGTTGCGCGATCACCGTCGCCGGCAGCACCTTGCCGTAGAGATCGGCGCGCACGGTGACGGTCGGCAGGCGGTCGCGGCGCCAGATGACGCCGTCCTCCAGGCCGTACTCGATGTCGGCGATCTGCTTGAGCGAGACCTTGGTGCCGTTCGTGGTGGGCACCGCGAGATCGGCGAGCAGGCTTAGTTGCGCGCGTTCGTCGGCCGGGCCGCGCAGCACGATGTCGATCAGTTCGTCGTCCTCGCGGTACTGGCTCACGCGTTCGCCGGTGACGGAACTCTGCAGGAACTGCGCCAGCGCCTCCGAGGAAATGCCGAGCAGGCGAGCACGATCCTGGTCGAGGCGCATGCGCACCACCTTGCTGGGCTCGTCCCAGTCCAGGTGCACGTTGGCGAGCAACGGGTTGCGGCGCACGCCCGCCGCCAGCTCGCGCGCGAGCTTGCGCACGGTCGGGATGTCCTCGCCCGAGACGCGGAACTGGATCGGAAAGCCGACAGGTGGACCGTTCTCGAGGCGCGAGATGCGGCCGCGCACGTTGGCGAAATCCCGCTCGAACAGCGTGATGAGCCGCGCACGCACGCGCTCGCGTGCGTCGATGTCGTGGGTCAGCAGCACGAACTGGGCGAAGCTCGCGGCGGGCAGCTGCTGGTCGAGCGGCAGGTAGAAGCGGGGTGAACCGGTGCCAACGTACGCGGTGTAGCTCTCGATGTCGCGATCGGCCTCGAGCTTCGCTTCGAACTTGCGCACCTCGGTGGCGGTGGCAGCCAGCGACGCGCCTTCCGGCAGCTTGAGGTCCACCATGAGTTCGAGGCGGGTCGAGTCGGGGAAGAACTGCTGCTCGACGAAGCGGAATCCGACGATCGAGAGCACGAACAGCCCCGCGGTCGCGCCGATCACCAGCCAGCGATGCGTCAGGGTCCAGTCGACGATGCTGCGGAAGCGACGATAGAACGGCTTCTGGTACGGGTCGTGGTGGCCGCCCTTCGCATCCGCTTTGGCGCCATGCCCGTCCGGCAGCAGCCGGTAACCGAGGTAGGGAATGAACACGACCGCCGCGACCCACGAGATCAGCAGCGCGATGGTCACCACCTGGAAGATCGAGCGCGTGTACTCGCCGGTGCCCGAGGCCGCGGTCGCAATGGGCAGGAAGCCGGCCGCGGTCACCAGCGTTCCAGTCAACATCGGAAACGCGGTGCTGCGGTACGCATAGGCCGCGGCCTCGATGCGATCGAGCCCTTCCTCGAGCTTCACCGCCATCATCTCGACGGCGATGATCGCGTCGTCCACCAGCAAGCCGAGCGCGACCACGAGCGCGCCCAGCGAGATCTTGTGCAGCGCGATGTCGAAGTAGTACATGACCGCGAAGGTCATCGCGAGCACCAGCGGGATGGAAAGCGCGACCACAGTACCGGTGCGCAGGCCGAGCGCCACGAAGCTTACGACCAGCACGATCACCACGGCTTCGCCGAGCACGCGCACGAATTCCCTGATCGACCGCTTGACCGCGCGCGGCTGGTCGGCGACGCGATCGATCTCGAGGCCCACGGGCAGCGACCTGGCGAGGCTCGCGATGCGCGCGTCAAGGTCGGCGCCGAGGCGCACGATGTCGCCACCCGCCGCCATCGACACCGCGAGTGCCACCGAATCCTCGCCTTTGTAACGCACCTTGGGCTGCGCCGGGTCGGCGTAGCCGCGCTTGACCACCGCGAGGTCGTCGAGCCGGAACGTGCGCTGGCCCGCGCGGATAGGCATCGCGGCCACGGCTTCGAGCGACTCGAAGGCGCCGTCGGTGCGCAGGTGGATGCGGTCGGTCGGGGTCTCGAATGCGCCCGCGGGCACGACTGCGTTCTGCGCGGCGAGACCTGCCAGCACGTCGTCGAAGCGCACACCGAGCGTTGCGATCTTGGCGTTGTCAAGCTCGATCCAGATGCGCTGGTCCTGCAGGCCCACCAGCTCGACCTTTGCGACGTCGCCGACGCGCAGCAGTTCGCGCTGCACACGCTGCGCATAATCCTTCAGTGTCGCGTAGTCGTAGCCGCGGCCGTGCAGTGCGTAGATGTTGCCGAAGGTGTCGCCGAACTCGTCGTTGAAGAACGGACCGATGGTGCCTGCGGGCAACGTGTGGCGCATGTCGGTGACGCGCTTGCGCACCTGGTAGAACAACGCGGGCAACTCGCTCGAGACCATGTCGTCGCGCGAGACGTAGACGATCTGCGACTCACCGGGGCGCGAATAGCTGCGGATGTATTCCGCGCTCGACAGTTCCTGCAGCCTGGCCTCGATGCGGTCGGTGATCTGGCGGTCGACCTCGGCGGCGCTCGCGCCCGGCCACTGCGTGCGGATGACCATCGCCTTGAAGGTGAAAGGCGGATCCTCCGACTGTCCAAGCTGAAAGTACGACCAGGCGCCGACGACGGCGAACACCAGCATGAAGTAGCGCACCAGTGCGCGGTTGCGCAGCGCCCATGCCGACAGGTTGAATCCGCTCATCTTGTGCTGGCCCTGTTGGTAATGCGGAGTCTTGCTCGATCCGGATTTTTCCTTTTCCCCGTTGCCACGGGCGAAGGAAAGTCCTTGTGTGACGTGAATCGTCGCGGGTTGGGCGCCGGGGGCTAGCCCTTGGTCGCTGCTGTTCTGGGTGCGATGAGCGAAACCGCGCGGTTCTTCGCGTCGATCGGCGAGATCACCTGGCCCGGGTCGAGCTTGTGCACGCCCGCTGCGACGATCCACGCGTCCGCGGCGAGTCCCCCCACCAGCGCGCCGTCCTCGCGATACTTGACGACCTCCACCACTTGCCGAGTCACCTTGCCCGTGCGCGGCTCGACCTGCCACACGGCGGTCTTGCCGTCGAGCTCGTCGATGGCGGCGAGCGGCACCAGCATTTCGCCTGCCGGCATGTCGCGCACCATGCCGACGCGCGCGGTCATGCCGTACTTGAGCCCGCTCGAATCGGCGAGGGCGATGCGCACCGGATAGGTGCGGGACATTGGATCGGCCTGCGGCGAGACTTCGCGCACGCTGCCGGGGCGGCGCGCGTTGCCCAGTGCCCACACCTCCACCACCGCTGGCTGGGCGACCGCGAATTCGGCCACGCGGTTCTCCGGCACGTCGATGGCGACTTCCACCTCGCCTTCGCGCGCGATGCGGAGCACCGGCGTGCCGGCGGCCACGACCTGGCCCGCATCCGCCAGCACTGCGGTAACGATGCCGTCGCCATCGGCGCGCAGGGTCGCGTACGCGGCCTGGTTGCCGGCTTCACTCGCCTGGGCGCGGGCCTGGCGCACGCGCGCCGCGCTCGCATCGAACGCGGCCTGGCGCGCGTCGAGCAGCGACTTCGAGATGAATTTCCGCGAATACAGCTGGCGATGACGCTCGAGCTCGGACTTGGCCAGCGCGTGGTCGGCTTCGGCCTGCGCACGACCGGCCGTCGCGGCGGCGGCGCCGAGTGCGGTATCGCTGGGATCGAGCCGCATGAGCAGCGCTCCCTTGCGGACTTTCGCGCCGACGTCGACGCTGCGCTCGACGATCTTGCCGCCGACGCGGAACCCCACGTTCGCCTCGTAGCGTGGTTTCACTTCACCTGCATAGGAGTGCGCCTGGAGCGCTCCAGCCGACTGCGGCTGCACCACGATGGCCGGGCGCGGCGCGGGGACCGGGGCCGCTTCGGAGCCGCAACCGGCGAGGCCTGCGGCCGCCAGCGCCAGCGCCAGCGTCAGAATCCGGAGTTGCAGGATCGAACCGGGGACCGACTGTCGCATCATGACCACACCGCTCTTAGTGAACTGACGCGTATGGTAATTCAATCAAACTGTACTGTATAGTATTTAAATGAATTCACTTCCCCGCCCCCTCGGCCCCGGCCGACCCAAGGATCTGGAAAAGCGCCAGGCGGTGCTCGATGCGGCCCAGGAACTGTTCCTGACTCAAGGGTTTACGGCCACCAGCATGGACTCCATCGCACAGGCGGCGGGCGTCTCCAAGCTCACGGTCTACAGCCACTTCGGCGACAAGGAAGGCCTGTTCCGCGCCGCGATCGAGACCCACTGCGACGCCAATCTGCCGCACGTGGCTTTCGAGTTCGCCACAAACCGCGACCTGCGCGGCCAGCTGCTCGGCATCGCGCGCGGCTTCCGCGCGCTCATCTTCGGCGACAAGGCGCTGGCGCTGCATCGCGTGCTGATCGCGGAGGCGCAGCCCGACAGCGAACTCGCCCGCGCGTTCTACGCCGCGGGCCCTTGCCGCACGATCGAGGAGTTCGCGAGCTTCCTGCGCGCGGCGACCGCGGCCGGGCGGCTCCAGGTCGACGATGCCACCGCCGCCGCCGGCCAGTTCTTCGCGATGCTGAAGGGCGAGTCGCACTTCTGCCGCCTGATCGGCCTGCCCTCCTCGCTCGACGCGGGGGCAATAGACGGCCTGGTCGCCGATGTGGTCGACATGTTCATGCGCGCGTACGCACCGAAGTAATCTTCCTTCCCCGTGCCAACGGGGAGACTGCAACCGCAGGAGCGGTTGCGAACAGCCACGCTGACCCGAAGGGCTGGCGACAGGATGTCGCGAGTCAGGTGTCGCGAAGCGACGGATGCAGGGCCGGTGGGACTGCGCCCCGCACCCGCCCTTGCGGGAACCTTCTACCCCGCTCGTGGGGCGAAGGAAAGCACCGCGCCGAGGATAGCCATGTCGTTCGAACGAGTACCCAGCGGCCGTGATTTCCCGCGCGAGATCAACGTCATCATCGAAATCCCGAAGGACGCCGAGCCCGTCAAGTACGAGGTCGACAAGGCGACCGGTGCGATCTTCGTCGACCGCATCCTGTCGACGCCGATGCGTTATCCCTGCAACTACGGTTACGTGCCGCACACGCTGTGCGGGGACGGCGATCCCGCCGACGTGCTCGTGGTGCTGCCGCTGCCGCTCATCCCGGGTTCGGTGATCCGCTGCACTCCGGTCGGCGTGCTGCGCATGGTCGACGAGGCCGGTAGCGACGAGAAGCTGCTCGCGGTGCCGATCCCGAAGACGTTTTCCGGCTACACGCACATCGACGACATCGACAAGGTCTCGCAGCACTGGCTCGACCGCATCGGACACTTCTTCGAGCACTACAAGGATCTCGAGCAGGGCAAGTGGGTGCGCCTCGACGGCTGGGGCGACGCCGCGGCGGCACGCGCTGTGCTGAGCGACGCGCAGGCGCGCTTCAACGCCACCCCCGACGCGGAGAAACCCCACTTCTAGCGGACGCCGCCACCCCCGCTTTTGCCGGATCGGTTCAAGGCCCGCGCGCGGATCGGACAGCCGCCGCCTTTGAGGAGCGCCGCACGGAGCGATCCATTCGCGCGACCGTCCTTCGCGGGGGGCGTGGCAGCTGCAGGAAGCGGATGGGGAGCACACAGGATCCGCAGCGGCTGCTTTATGCTCGCGCCCATGAACTTGCATGCGGCGTCCCCGGTAGACCGCTTCCTCGCCGAACTCTCGGAGTCGCGCGCGCGCATCGACGATCGCCTTGCCGGCTGTCTCACGCCCAGCGACGTCGCCTGGACCCTGTGCGAATTCACCGCGCGCGAGCTCGGGCTGGACGACTGCGTGGTGTACCTGAGTGTCGAAGACGGGCGCGCCGTTGCCCAGCGCGCCGCGTGGGGCTCGAAAAGAGTTGCCGAGCGCGTGTTCGACGACCCGATCCGGCTCAATCTTGCGCAGGGCATCGTCGGCACCTGCGCACTCGTGGGAGCGCCGCAGGTCGTGCCTGATACTCGTCTCGACCCGCGTTACGTGAGCGACGACGCGCGGCGACTCTCGGAACTCGCCGTACCGTTGCGATCCGGTGAGCGGGTGCTCGGCGTGATCGACACCGAGCACTCCGAAACCGATCACTTCGATTCGCGCCACGTGCGCGCGCTGCTCGTTATCGCAGAGGCGGGCGCCTTGCGCCTGTGCTCGCTCGAGCAACTCCCGCAGCGCTAGCCGTCAGCGGTAGCGCAGGATGGTGAGGCCGATGAGTCGCGACACCACCGCGGCGATGTAGCCGACGCCTGCGAACTCCTCGAGCATCACCAGCACGCGCGCCGGCGCCCCGATCGGCAGCACGTCGCCGATGCCGACGCCCGACAGCACGGTGAAGCTCATGAACAGCAGTTCCAGCCAGCGCCGCGGCCGCTCGGGCTCGACCAGACCCACGAAGCTGTCGGGATACCAGACCTGGCAGACGAAGAACGCGTAGGCGAAGCCCCAGGCGAGCAGGGTGAAGGTGGCGCCGGCCGCGAACAGTTCGTCCGCGCCCACGTGCTCGTCCTGCAACATGTAGCTGATCAGGCCGAACGCAGCGTAAAAGTACAGGGCCGCCTCGAACAGGGCCGAAGCCGCGAGCCAGGCAGGCTTGCCGAGCAGGATCGAGGCCGCTGCGAGCACCAGCGCCGGCAGCGCCAGCATCCACGCGACCCAGTTCTGGAAGCGGCTGCGCCTCACCACCCAGACTGCGAGGGGCACGATGAACAGCGCCACCGCGCCGAACAGCACGCGGCCGGTCGGCGTCTCGTCCATGAGCGGGTACAGGATCAGACTGATGAGTTGCGCGGCGAGCAGCAAGGCCGACGGATTGCTGCGCGCCAGGCGGCGCCAGCGCGCGGTGATGTCCACGGGTTCGCTGAGAGGCGGGGTCGACATCGTCACCGCGCGAGCATAACCGCGGTTCGGCGCCAAACGCAGCGCCCCGCGCGTCGCCGGCAGCGTGTCGGATCCGCTCTCGGGCCCTGCCGGCGGCACCTACCCCGCCGCGTCGGTCAACCGGGCGAGCGGCGGTTGAGGCTTGACGCTTGCGCGGTGTCCTGCTGCATCTTGTCGCCGAGGCTGCCCTGCTTGTCCGGAACCTGTTGCGTCCGCTGCAGGCGCTCGCAACGTTGCTTCGCGATGCGCGTCTCGAGTGCACTGCAGTCCGCTGCCTCGACGCCGGTCGTTCGCTCCGGCCTGGCGTCCTCCGCCGCCCTGGCGTTGGCGGTCGCGGCAGAGAGCAGCAGCGCCGCAACCGTCAGAGTCGCGCAACCGAGGGTCGGTCGTGAACGGGTCATGGGCATTTCCTGTGGGAGGGTGCTGTTTCGACGCCGACTTCGAAGATTCCGTCGCAGTCGTTCGCCGTGCAACGCGCAGGACTGCACGTTCCCAAAAGCGAGGGCGGCAACGGGTCGGTCGTGGGGCGAGGGGGCCTGCACGTCCCGCAGCGGGATTCAGCCCGGCCGGTAAATCTCCCCGCCCTGTTCGCGGAACTCCGCCGCCTTCTCGGCCATGCCGTGGGCAAGCGCGTCGGCATCGCCGTCCACGCCTTGCTGCGCGGCGTAGTCGCGCACGTCCTGCGTGATCTTCATCGAACAGAAGTGCGGGCCGCACATCGAACAGAAGTGCGCGACCTTGTGCGCGTCCTTGGGCAGGCTCTCGTCGTGGAATTCCTTGGCCTTGTCGGGATCAAGGCCGAGATTGAACTGGTCCTGCCAGCGGAATTCGAAGCGCGCCTTGCTGAGCGCGTTGTCGCGCACCTGCGCGGAGGGCACGCCCTTGGCGAGATCGGACGCGTGCGCGGCGATCTTGTAGGCCATGATGCCGTCGCGCACGTCCTCGCGGTTCGGCAGCCCGAGGTGCTCCTTCGGCGTCACGTAGCAGAGCATCGCGGTGCCGTACCAGCCGATCATCGCCGCGCCGATGGCGGAGGTGATGTGGTCGTAGCCCGGCGCGATGTCGGTGGTCAGCGGCCCGAGCGTGTAGAACGGCGCTTCGCCGCATTCGGCGAGCTGCTTGTCCATGTTCTCCTTGATGAGCTGCATCGGCACGTGGCCGGGGCCTTCGATCATGGTCTGCACGTCGTGCTTCCAGGCGATCTTCGTGAGCTCGCCAAGCGTCTCGAGCTCGCCGAACTGCGCGGCATCATTGGCATCGGCGATGCAGCCGGGGCGGAGGCCGTCGCCGAGCGAAAAGGCCACGTCGTACGCCTTCATGATCTCGCAGATGTCCTCGAAATGCGTGTAGAGGAAATTCTCCTTGTGGTGCGAGAGGCACCACTTCGCGAGGATCGAGCCGCCGCGCGAGACGATGCCGGTGACGCGCTTCGCCGTCAGCGGCACGTAGCGCAGCCGCACGCCGGCGTGGATCGTGAAATAGTCGATGCCCTGCTCGGCCTGCTCGATCAGCGTGTCGCGGAAGATTTCCCACGTCAGTTCCTCGGCGCGGCCGTCGACCTTCTCCAGCGCCTGGTAAATCGGCACCGTGCCGATCGGCACCGGCGAGTTGCGCACGATCCATTCGCGCGTCTCGTGGATGTGCTTGCCTGTGGAGAGATCCATGACGGTGTCCGCGCCCCAGCGGATCGCCCACACCAGCTTCTCGACTTCCTCGGCGATGCCGGAGGACACCGCGCTGTTGCCGATGTTGGCGTTGATCTTGGTCAGGAAATTACGGCCGATGACCATCGGCTCGCTTTCCGGATGGTTGACGTTGTTCGGCAGGATCGCGCGGCCACGCGCGATTTCGTCGCGGACGAACTCGGGCGTCACGAGGTCGGGGATCGATGCGCCGAACGACTCCGACGGATGCCGATGCAGCAGGCGCGCCAAGGCAGGATTGCCCACCGCGCTCTCGCGCAGGGCGGCGAGCCGCTGGTTTTCGCGGATCGCCACGAACTCCATCTCCGGCGTGACGATGCCGCGCCGCGCGTAGTGCATCTGCGAGAGGTTCATGCCCGCGCGTGCTATGCGCGGCTTCAGTCCCGACGGGAAGCGCACCGCGTCGAGCTTCGCATCATGGGCACGCGTGCGCCCGAACGT
>JBBRIE010000007.1:0-30301 GCA_038221545.1 Lysobacterales bacterium | reverse complement strand
GGCGGCCATCCAGGCCGTGAAGAAGTGGCGCTTCAATCCCGAAATCCGCGACGGCAAGCCCATTGCGGGCGTCGTACTCGTTCCAATCGACTTCAAGCTAACCGAAGGGTGACGTCATGCTGCAAGACCCCAACGCTCCATCCGCAGTACTCGCCGCAGGCACCGACAACGCCGCCGCCCTTCAGCAGATGGGTTTCGACCATCTCATCCGGGATTTCGACTGGGTGGGCTGGACCGTCTTCATCCTGCTGATCGTGATGTCGATCAGTTCCTGGTTCTACATCGTCATCAACGCCATCCGGAACGCGCGCATCACCGGGCGCATGGACAAGGCGATGAGCACGTTCTGGCAGACGCCGAACGCTGCCGATGCGATCCGCTTCATGGAACAGCAGCCCAAGTGGGAACCGTTCTCGAAGATCGCGCTGGACTGCGCTTCCGCCGCCGCCCACCACCAGCGTCACGAGGGTTCGCGCCTGGTCGAGGCACTCAACCGGTCCGAGTTCATCGACCGTGCGCTGCGCCAGGCCGTGTCCCGCGAGAGCAACAAGCTCGAGAACGGCCTGACCCTGCTCGCCACGGTCGGTTCGTCGGCGCCCTTCGTCGGCCTGCTCGGCACGGTCTGGGGCATCTACAAGGCGCTGATCCGCATCGGCGCAACCGGGCAGGCGTCGATCGACGCCGTCGCGGGTCCCGTCGGTGAGGCGCTGATCATGACCGCGTTCGGTCTGTTCGTCGCCATCCCGGCAGTGCTCGCGTACAACTTCTTCGTACGCGGCAACGGCAACATCAACGCCAAGTTCGACGAGTTCGCCAACGACCTGCACGACTTCTTCGCGACCGGTTCGCGCGTGGATACCGCGCCACGCGCCGGTACAGCGCCGCCCGCCGCGCAGTCCGCGCGCGTCTGATCCCCGGACGCTGACGGAGAACCACGATGGGTATGGGAGCAGGCCACGAACCCGGCGGCGTGATGGCGGAAATCAACGTCACGCCGATGGTGGACGTCATGCTGGTGCTGTTGATCATCTTCATGATCACGGCACCCCTCATGTCGCACAAGGTGAAGGTAAACCTGCCGCAGGCGCAGATGGAACCGAACAAGGAACCGCCCAGTACCATCACCCTCACGATGAAGACCAACGGGGACGTGTTCTGGAACGACTCCCCGACGGTGCAGGAAAGCATCGACAACCAGCTTCGCATCGAGGCCAAGCGCACGCCGCAGCCCGACGTGCAGATCCGTGCGGATCGCGACACGCCCTACGGCGAGGTAGCGAAGCTCATGGTTTCGGCCAAGAACGCCGGCATGAAGAAGGTCGGATTCATCACCACGCCGCAGCGCGGCGGCTGACGCCGCGCGACGGCTTCGTGCAAGGCACAGACCATGGCATTCACTAACAAGAAGCGGGCACGGCCCATGGCCGACATCAACGTCACTCCGATGGTGGACGTGATGCTGGTGCTGCTCATCATCTTCATGATCACGGCACCGATCCTGGCCCACAAAGTCGACATCGACCTGCCGCAGAAGACCCGTAATCCGATCACGGAAGTGGATCCGCCGCCCCCGATCGAACTGCGCATCCTGGCCACCGGCGAGATGTTCTGGAACGGTCAGCCGCTGATCCGCGAGGCGCTCGAGCCCCAGTTGCGACTGGAAGCCGGCAAGGATCCCCAGTCGGTTCTGCAGGTCGATGCGGACAAGCAGACGCCGTACCAGGCGGTCGCGGATGTGCTGGCCACGGCCAAGCGCGTGCAGATGAACAAGATCGGATTCAAGAACCTGTCTGGGTGAGCGGGGACTTGTCGCGGCTCTGCCGCGACCCCGCGAACGCACGCACACGGATGTTCGGGCCGGACGCCCAGCCGCAGGGACGCCTGCTTGCGCAATGCAAACATACTGCGCATCAAGTCCCGGTCGTCTGCTCCGATGCTCGGCTCACTCAAGGCCGCGTATCCCTGCGCTGCATTGAGGCCGCTCAGCTTCCACGCTCCGTGCGCAGCGAGAGACGCACCGGCCTCTACAGCGGCGTGCCGCTGCTCGGGGTACTCACGGACCGATTCTCGCCACGCTTTCGAGAGGCCAGGACCGAAGCGTCGAGGCCCGAACCATGCTGGGAGAAGCACGCAAGACCCAGCGACCAGCGCGATCAAACCGTCGTTGCCGAACGTCAACATGCCGATTCAAAACACCGGAAGCAACGCACCCGCGACCCAAAGCAATACCACCAGCAATGTCACTGAGCGCAGTGCGCTTTTGATGTGCTGGTGGCGATTATGGAAAGGTAGTTGCGGACGGTTGAGTCGAGTCCGGCATACAGCGCCTCCCCGATGAGGGCGTGGCCGATGGAGACCTCGAGTACGCCTGGGATTGCGGTGAGGAAGGCGCCGAGGTTGTCCTGGTCGAGATCGTGGCCGGCGTTTACGCCGAGTCCCGCTGCGATCGCTGCGAGCGCGGTCCGCGCGCAGGCCGAGACCGCGCTGGCCATCTGCGCGGCATCGTTCCTGAGGAATGCGCATGCATAAGGACCCGTGTAGATCTCGATCCTTTCGATTCCGATCGCTGCGGCAGCGTCGAAACATTCGCTGCCCGCGTCGACGAACGCACTGACACGCACGTCGAGCGAGCGCAAGGCAGCAACGAGGGGTGCCAGGCGCGGCGCATCGTGTTCGAGATCGAAGCCGTGGTCCGAGGTGAGCTGGCCGTCCGCGTCGGGAACCAGAGTGCACTGCCGCGGCCGCACTTCGCGCACCATTTCGAGCAGTCCCGTATATCCCTTCTGCGCCGGAGCGAACGGGTTGCCCTCGATGTTGAACTCCACGTGCGGCCATTCGCGCAGCAGCAGCGCGAGCGCGCGCACATCTTCGGCGCGGATATGGCGCTGATCCGGACGTGGGTGCACGGTGATGCCCTGGGCCCCCGCGCCGAGGACGCAGCGTGCTGCAACCAGCACGTCCGGTTCATCGCCGCCGCGCGAATTGCGCAGCACCGCGATCTTGTTGAGATTGACACTGAGCGAGGTCAAGGTGGGGCGCGCCATGGGACCGCTCCGATTCTCGCATGGCGCCCACGGCCGGATGCCGGCAACCGGTGGGTCGCATGCGCCTACCTGCGATCTCGGTCAGTCGGGGCGATTGGCCAGTCCGGTCAAGGCGGACACCCGCGGTTGCAGAGCGTCTGACACCTGTCGTCGACCGGTTTTGCCTGCGCCCGCACGCGCGCAGGTTCAGCCGCGACCAGGTGAAACACCTTGATCAGTGGCAAGTCTCGGCGATGCGCTGGTACACGACCGGTGCCCAGTACTCGCGCCCGCGCTTGACCGCGATCGCATCGCGATCCTTGCGCAGGAAGGACTGAGCCCCGACGAAATAGGTGTAGCCGGGTTCTACCTCGAAGGTGATCTTCGCGCGGCCACCGTCGCGGTTCATGCCGCGCCTCCGCAACTCCGGGCTGCTGAACTCGCGGTGGTGGATCCGCTCCGCCATGCTTACCGAATGCGCTCCGGGAGGCACCCGGAAACTGTTGCTGTTGGTGGGGCCTGGCGCGCGCCCGTCGATCGCCAGGACCAGTACCGGATAGACCTGCCTGTTGCGGGGTGCCATGTCGAACTGGCTGACCCGGCCGCAGGTGGAGGCAGGAGCCTGTGCAATCGCCTCGCCTGCCAGCATCAGCAAGGCGATTGCGCCTGCCAGGAATTCAGCTCTCATCCCGCACTCCATTCAAGCAAAAGACTGCAGGAAAGACGTGATACCCGGCGTGACCGTCGCAAGCACTACCGCGGGAGCCGGCCGTCTTTCGCGCGGGGCCGCACCGGCCATGCCCGCACCCGGACCGGCGGCCTCATGCGCAATGGCTGGTAAAGCGAAATACTCAGGCGAGTCGTCGCGCAGGACCGCCAGGTTCACCATGCCGCCCTCGCTCAACGGCGGCACGATCGACAACAGCCGGTCGCCTGCGCGCAGCCCCAGCCGCTCCGCCGTGCTGCCGCTCGCCACGCGCCTCACCTCGGCCGGCATTGCGGCGGTCGGCGGGGCATCGACATCGAGACCCTGCGCGCGCAACAGCGCCAGCGCGGGATCTGCCACTGCAGTGGGTGTCATGCGCATGGGCAGCGCGACCGCCAGCACGAACAGCGCAGCCACCGCGAAGCCAGCCAGCCCACCGGCGACGCGGCCGGATCGACCGCTCGGGGAACGGCGCAGGTCCTCAAGAACGGCAGCACGCAGGCGGGTGGGGGGTTCCGCGACAGGCAGGCGCGCCCAGAGCGTTCCGGTGTCGGAATCAGACTGCAACATGGGTGGAATCTCCGTTCGCGGCTTCGTGCAACTGCATGTGCTCGCGCAACCGCGCCAGCGCACGCGACAGTATCGACTTCGAATAACTTTCGCTCTGACCAAACATCGCGGCAAGCTCGACGTGCGTGTAACCCTCGATTTCGTGCAACACCACCACCGCACGGGCGGCCGGAGCCAGCATCATCAAGGCCTGCCACGCCTCCGCCTGCTCCTCGGCGAGTGAACGGGTTTGCGGAAACTGTGCCAGCGGAACCTCCGACTCGCTGTCCAGCCAGCGCCGGCGGCGCAACTCGTCGATCGCCGCATTCGCCACCAGGCGCCGCAACCATGCTCCGAAAGGCGCGTCGCCGCGGAAGCCGCGCAAGCGGTCGAGCAACCGCAGGAACACCTCCTGGACTACGTCCTCCGCAGCCGCGCTGTCGCCGAGCATGCGCAGGGACAGGTTATACGCCGGTTTGGCATAGCGGTCGTACAAGCTCGCGAAAGCGGCCGCATCGCCATCGCGGGCGCGCCTCAACGTGAGCTCGTCGATCTCGTCGAAATACGCCGTGGCCATCAGTCGCCTGGTGTTTCCATCGAGGACGGATGGGGACCGGGATCCGTCGCGGCATCGAGACGGAACTGCCGGACGGCTCTCGGCCCGCCGCCCCATGCCACGGCGGCCAGCGCAGAGTCCGGTTGCGGCAGGACCGCGAGTTGCCACGCGGCAGCCGGGCCGGCCGGCCCGTGCAGGGCGATCAGGCGTGGCGATGCCGCGTCTGCGAGGTCGAGTTCGATGCGGGCGAGACCGTAGGCGATGCCGCGCCCGATCGCCTTGACCAGCGCCTCCTTGAGCGACCACGCGCGCAAAACCACTTCATCGGGTGCGTTCGCGAGCATCAGTCGCTCGCTCGTGGTGAAAGCGCGATCGAGCAGGGCTTGCCGACGGCGCAGCGTCCGCGGCATTTCGATGTCCACGCCCACCTCAACGCCTTGCGTGACCGCGAGCAGCATCTCGCCGTCGCAGTGCGACCAGTTGATCGAAAGCCCGCCGGGAGCCACCGCCGGCTTGCCGTGCGGTCCGACCTTCCAGCGAAGTTCCGCCGGAGCGAGGCCGAGGTAGCGGGCAAGCAGCGCCCCCAGGCGTGGATCCGCGCGAGGTCCCGACCACCGCCAGACGTGCACTTCGTGGTGCAGGGTGGCCCGCAAGGGCGCAATGGCCTCATCCGTATTCACGCGGAGGAAGGGTACATTCCAAAAGGAAAGGGCCGGCAAGCCGGCCCTTTCGTCAAAGCGACTGCAACCGGGATCAGACCCGGGCGGAGCCACGTCGGAACAGCCCGATCAGGAGCAGCAGGACAATCGCGCAGATCAGGGCCGCAACGATGCTGCCGATCCAGCCACCACCGAGCGAGAGGCCCAGAGCGGGTAGCAGGAAGCTCGCAAGCAGCGCACCCAGGATACCGACCACGATGTTACCGATGAGCCCGAAGCCGAAGCCGCGGACGATTTGCCCAGCCAGCCAACCGGCAATGGCGCCAATGATCAATGCAACCAGCAGACCCTCAACTGACATGATTCGTCCTCCCGTAAGGACCCTCGCGGGTCGCTGTCAAATGTGAAACCGGCCGCCGCAAGCGGTCCGTGGTTCATTGTGGTCGGGCTTTGACGAAAGTGAAATGCCGGGCCGACTTGCGTATGCGGTGCCGTTCAACAACGTGAACTTGCGTGAACTCACCTGCATGGAGAGGCTTGCCAGACGTCTCGCCCGGTGGTTCAGGAAGAGGGAGTGCGACGAGCCTCGGCGCGGGCACGCAACGCCGCGATGGATCCGGCCACGTCGGCCTGGCCGTCCGTCGACGGGGCGGAGGCCGCCTTTGCCGCCGCGCGGGCGCGGATCTCCGCGAGATCCGCCGCGCTTAGCAGAGTGCCTTCCGACCCCGCCCGCTCGTCGATGCGCGCCGCGGCGAAGCCGAATACGGCCAGCGTCGCGAAAACCAGCAAGCCGAAGATGTCGAGGGCCAGCCAGCCCGGCGAATCGATCGCAAACATCAGCGCGGCGCAAGCTGCCGCGCCCAGCAGGAAAATCCAGCGCATCGCCCTTACCCCGAATCGCTCTGGTCACGGCATTGTTTCACGAGGGCGTGCCGTCACCCCACCCGTTTGCCAGCGCGGCGCCTCCGCATGTCGGTGTGCGGACGGCAATCCGCCGCTACAGCATCGGCGCCAGCAGCCGCGCCGATGCCTGCTTCAGCCGCTCGATCATCGGCTTCGGCTCCTTGTCCCTGTGCACTTCGTTGCTCTCGGACTGGTCGGTGAGCCAGACGGCTTCCAGCGCCTCTGCCATGCAGGTCTCGTGGATGGCGATGTCGACCTCGAAGTTGAGACGGAAGCTCCGGTTGTCGAAGTTGGACGTTCCGATCATCACGAAGCTGTCATCGACCAGCATCGCCTTCGCGTGCAGCATGCGTGGCTGGTATTCGAACACCCGGACGCCGGCATCGAGCACCTCGTCGTAGTACGAACGCGCCGCCAGTTTCGCCATGAGGGTGTCGCTCTTGTCCGGCACCAGCACACGCACGTCGATGCCGCGCATCGCCGCCGTGGTCAGGGCCATCAACGCGCTCTCGGTGGGGACGAAATACGGCGTCATCAGCCACACGCGATGCGTCGCATTGTGGATCGCGTCGACGAAGGCGCGGTGCGTGGGCTCCCACTTGCAGTCCGGGCCCGAGGCGAGCACCTGCAGCGCGAATTCACCGGCCGGGTGGGAGCGCACGTAGTCGCCGGGTTCCGGCAGTTTGCCCGTTGTGTAGTGCCAATCCTCGAGGAACACACGCTGCAGGTGGTTGGCCACTGCGCCCTCCATGCGCAGGTGGATATCGTGGAAGTAGTCGTCCGGCTTGACGTTGGCGTTCTCGTCGTCGGTGACATTGATGCCCCCGGTGAAGGCGATCGTGCCGTCGACGATGCAGATCTTGCGATGGCTGCGGAAGTTGAAATTCGGCCGGAAGCCCCCGATGCCGTACACGTGGTGGAAAACCTCGACCTCCGCCCCTGCATCGCGCAGCGGTTGCACGAACTGCCGGCCGGTGCCGAAGGAACCGGCGCCGTCCATCAGCAGGCGCACCTCGACTCCCGCCTTCGCGCGCTCGATGAGGGCGTCGCGCATGCGCGTACCCGTGTGATCGTCCGCAAAGATGTAGTACTCGAGGTGGATGTGGTGCTCTGCGCCTGCAATCGCCTTGCAGATCGCATCGAATGCTGCCACGCCACCGACGAGCAGCTTGAGCGAATGGGCCGTGGTCAGCGGCATCTGGCACGCCTTCTGAATGAGCTCGGCGTGCCGCATGGTCAATGCGTGCGGCGCATCCGCCGCCGCCAGCGCGGCGTTCTCCCCCGCCTTTTCCTGCCACAGTTTGCTGGTGCCCCCGCGCTTGAGCCGGTTGCGCCGGATGCGGCGGGGTCCGAAAACGTAGAAGATGACGAACCCGATGACCGGCAACGCGGCCAGCGCCATGATCCAGGCCAGCGTCGCGGCGGGATCGCGCTTCTGCAGGATGATCCAGACGGTGAGCGCAAGCAGGTACGCGAGCCAGGCCGCGAGAAACCAGCCATTGACCTCGTAACCGAAAACTTCAAGCATCGTCGTGGGCCGCCGTGGAACGTGGCAGTCTAAGCGCCCCCGTCGAAGCTTCCGCTCCAGATTCCTCGGCGCGAAGGTGTTCGTTCAGCCGGGGGCTGGGGGAAAGATCTGTTCGGCGCGCTGGAACAGGATCCAGCTGGTGGCGATGAATTTGTCGTTGCCGCGCGGACGATTGCCACGGTGCGTGTGCGTGAAGGCCGTGGGCGCGATCAGGAGGCTGCCTGCGCGCGGTTTCACCATGCGCCCCTGATAGAAGAACTCCGTTTCGCCGTCCTCGAAATCGTCGTTCAAGTACAGCGTCCAGAGTAACCAGCGATGCAGCGTCTCGGCGTGCGCGTCCCGTGGATACAGTTCGCAGTGCCAGTAGGGGTACCCGCCGCGGTCGGCGAGGTAGTGCTGCAGGTTGATGGTGCCGGGACGAAACACGTACTGGAGCACGGGCACCAGCGCCGCGTCGGGCATCGAGGCGACGATTTCCGCGGTCAGGCGCGTGCCGCCGTCGGGCGTCTGCAGCATGAGCGGCGCGATGAGCACGAACGGGTACTTCCGCACGTATCGCAGCAGCGCCTGCATCAGGGCGCCGTTCAACGCAGCTTCGACATCGCGCCAGGTCGCGTGATCGGAAATGGTCAGATCGCGCGAGTCCTTGAGGTCCGGCATGAATCCGCCGCCCACCCGGCCCGGCACTATCCCTGCGCTCGAGCGGAAGCGCTGGATGATGGCCGCGCACGTGGCGCGATCAAGCGCGTCGTCGACCACCAGGATGAAGTCTTCCGTGCTCACCCGTCAGTACTCGAGCGCACTGCGTGCGCCTGGGCGAGCCCGTGACGCGCCGGCGGATGGCGCCCGCACGCTGTCGAAGCAGGATCCTGCATGTCGTCAACGCCGCCGCGAAAGCGCGCATTGTCGCAGGCGCGGGCCAGATGCAAAGTCCCGGCTGCCGGCGCTTGCAAGGGAGTGCGATCAGTGGAGCGTGCGAGGATCGTCGGGTTCGCTCGTGTTCCGCTGCGGGAATGCGAGCACGATGCCGCGACGCGCATCTCCTCGATGGCTGCCCGGGCCGTCCCAGAGGGGGGCGACTTCGGGCCGTGGCAGCGCGAATTCGTCCTGGCGTTCGTGCTCGAGCGCTGCGCGTTCCTCGTCCTCGTCCCAGCTGTAGCGCTTGCGCGCGGGTGCGGGGTCGAGGTTCCGCCACAGGATCGCCGCCAGCAGCCCGCTCATCGCCCCGCCGAGGTGCGCTTCCCAGGAGATATTGGGATCGTGCGGGAAGATGCTGAGGAACATGCCGCCGTACAGAAAAAACCCGGCGAGCGCCGCGGCGATTGCCGGCCGATCGCGCCGCAGCAGGCCCAGCACGAACACAAAGAACATGAGCCCGTGCGTGACGCCGCTCGCACCAAGGTGCAGCGAGTTTCGACCGATCAGCCAGGTGATGACGCCGCTGCCGAGCCAGATCAGCGGCAGCGCCCGCGCACTCGCGCGCGGGTAGGCGTAGAGCGACAGCGTGAGCAGGATCAGGATCGCGAGCGAATTCGCCGCGAGGTGTTCGAAACTGCCGTGCAGCAAAGGCGCAGTCACGATGCCGAGCAGCCCCGAGACGGCGCGCGGCAGGATGCCGAGCACGCTGAAATTCGCCTCCAGCGTCCATTCGACCAGCTTGATCCAGGTAAGGGCCAATACGCTGCCGAAGGCGATGAACACGCTGCGCAGCCAGCGCACTCGATCGTGCGCGAGTTCGGAGGGCGATGGGTCGGCAAGCTGCGGCAGGTCCATCGACCGGTTGTGGGGATGAGTTGTCCAGTAGCAAGCTTGGGTGTCCGTCGGTTTGTCGCTGCAGAAGCGGCGCCCTGCGGCGGCCGTTTTGATCGGTCCCGGCTATGCTTGCCCCATGCCAACGCAAACGACGACCGTTGACGTCCCCGTGAGCACGCAAGTGGTGCAACTGAAGTTGCCGCGGCGCAGCGCGCATCCCTGGATCTTCCAGCGCGCGCTGAGCATGCCCACGCCGCGCCCTCCATCGGGCGCGCTCGCCGAGCTGCGCAATCCGGACGGTTCGTTTGCCGGGCGAGGCTTCTTCAACGGTCACGCACGCATCGGTTTCCGGGTACTCGAGGACCGGTCGGACGTCGCGATTGATCGCGCATGGTTTGCCGAGCGCCTGGTGCAGGCGCTCGGACTCAGGCGCGACGTGCTGCGACTCGATGCCGTCACCGACGCCTATCGACTGGTGCACGCGGAAGGCGATGGCCTCGGCGGCCTGGTCGTGGACCGCTTCGGCGACCTGCTGGTCATCGAGTGGTTCGCGGCGGGCATGTGGCGCCAGCGCGCGCTCCTGTACGAGCTCCTGCTCGAGCAATTTCCCGCCGCGCGGATCCACGCGAGCGCCGATCGCCACGTGCAGAAGCAGGAGAGCTTCGACGCCGGCACCGCCTCGCTGCCGGCACCGGTAGTCGTGCAGGAGCACGGGGTGCGCTATGCGGTGCAGGCGGGCGGCGGTCACAAGACCGGATTCTTCGCCGACCAGCGCGACAACCGCGCACGCATCGCGGCCCTCAGCGGCGGGCGCAGCATGCTCGACCTTTGTTGCAATTCCGGCGGCTTCGCCCTCAATGCGGTCCGCGGCGGCGCCACGCGGGTCGTCGGCGTGGATCGCGATCCGGCGGTGATCGCGCAGGCCATCGGCAATGCCGCCCGGAACGGCGCCGCGGTGGAATTCGCGGAAGCCGACCTGTTCGCCTGGATCGACGGCGCGCGCGAACGCGGCGAATCGTTCGAGCTGGTCGTGCTCGATCCCTCCAAGCAGACGCGCGACGCAACGAAACTCGAGCAGGCGCTGGCCGCGTACTACCGCATGAACCTCGCGGCCATGAGCGTCGTTTCGCCCGGCGGAGTGCTGCTCACCTGCTCCTGCACCGGACTCGTCGCCACCGATGTGTTCCTCGAGACGTTGCGCCGCGCCGCGTGGGCGGCACGCCGCACCCTGCAGATCCTCGACGTGCAGGGCGCGGCGCCAGACCACCCTGTGCTGGCGCAGGTGCCCGAATCGCGATACCTCAAGGCGGTGTTCTGCCGCGTGTGGTGAGCACGCGTCTCGGCGCTTGCGACAGTGGCCACTAGACTCGCGTCGATCCCGGGCACTCGCGATATTCCCCAATGGTTTTCGAACTGAACACCCTGTCGCTGATCCTGTTGGGCGTGGTGGCGACGCTCGCGCTGATCCTCTGGCGCGCGGTGTCAGCGGGACGGGTGGCGGCTGCCCGGGCGCAGCACTCCCTCTTCGACAGCCAGGCAGACGCCCGCATCGCGACCGAACGGCTTGCCGCGGTCGAACGGAATCTGCTGCAGGCGCAGGGGGGGACCTCCGCATTGCGCGACAGGCTGTCCGAAGCAGAGACCCGCGGCGCGGTGCTGCAGTCGACGCTCGACGACCTCAAGCCCCGGGCGGAGGCAGACGCGCGCGCGCGCGCCGAGGCGGTGAGCGAACTCGAACGTGCCCGCGCGCGCGCCGCGAATGTCGCGAAGGACCTGGAGATCCTGCGTACGCAGGCGTCGTCGGCCGGGTCGCGGGTGGAGCAACTGGCCGCCGAGCTCGCTGCCGCACAGGCGCGGAACCGCCAGCAACACGAGCGCGAACTTGAATTCACCGGCGCCAATACGCTGCTGACCGCCGAGGTCGCGAATTCTTCGCGGGAAATCGCGCGCATGCAGGCATGGGTCAACGAATCAGCCGAGACCCTGCGTGCGCAGATGGTCGAGATCGCGAGCAAGGTGATCAACGACTCGACCACGCAGTTCCGCGCGCAGAGCAAGGAACAACTCGAGCTCATGCTCAAGCCCTTCGACAAGGACCTGTCCGCGTTCCGCGAAAAAATTGAACAGCTCTACCTGGACGAAACCAAGGAACGCACGAGCCTGCAGGGCGAAGTGCGGCGCCTGGCGGAAGCCAGTTCCCGCGTGTCGCAGGATGCGCAGACCCTCGCGCTCGCGCTGCGCGGCGACTCGCGCTCGCGCGGCAACTGGGGCGAGGTGGTGCTGGGCCGAGTGCTCGAGATGTCCGGGTTGCGCGAAGGCCACGAGTACTTCAGGCAACACCACGTGGCGGATGACGACAGCGGCAGCGGCCGGCTCGACATCCTGGTCAAGCTGCCGCAGGATCGCTGCGTCGTGATCGACAGCAAGGTTTCGCTGGTCGCCTACGACCGTTACGTGAATGCGACCGCCGAGGAAGACACGGGTGCGTTCGTCAAGGCGCACATGGAATCGCTGCGGTCGCACGTCAAGGACCTTGCCGGCAAGGAATACGCCAAGCGGTTCGGCGAGCAGGCGATCGAGTATGTGCTGCTGTTCGTGCCGATCGAGCCTGCCCTGATGCTGGCTTTGCAGCACGATGCCGAGCTGCAGGGTTTCGCGCATGATCGCAACATCGTGCTGGTCAGCCCGAACACGCTGATGGCAATGCTCAAGACCATCGATTACCTGTGGCGGGTCGAGAAACGCACGCACAACTCCGAGGAGATCGCCAGGCGCGCCGGCAAGCTCATCGATTCGATCGCGCAGTCGGGAGCCCTGCTCGCGGACCTCAGGCGGCAGCTCGGCACCGTGGACAATACGTTGCGCAAGATTGACGATCGGTTCACCGGCCGTCAGGGTCTGGTGACCCATGCGCGCCTGATGCAGGAACTCGGCGCCAAGGGTTCAAGGACGCTGCCGGTGGTCGGGCACGACGACGACCTGGCGGGGGATGCCGAGGTCGTCCCGGCCCCCGACCCGGCTTCGCTCCACGCGAACCTGCCTGCCGGGGAGAGGGTGGCGCCGGAGCGGGATCACTAGCGCGTCGGTTACGATGCGCGTCCCACGCGGTTGGCGATGACGCCCATGAACTCTTCCAAGAACCGCCGCACTGCCGCAGCCGTAGCAGCCGCGGCTGCCGCCGAGCGCGTGCCCGGTGCGGGTGCTCGCGGAGCTGCGGGCCCGCGCGAACGGATGCAGGTCGGGCGTTCCAAACGGCCCGCGACGACCGTGTCCGCGGACACGCCGCCACCGTCGGTGTCACGCGAAGCGGCGATGGCGGCCGTGCGCACGCTGCTCGCCTGGGCGGGCGAGAATCCGGATCGCGAAGGACTCATCGACACGCCGCGGCGAGTGGTCGACGCCTACGGCGACTGGTTTTCCGGCTATGCGCTCGATCCGGACGAGTACCTCGCGCGCACGTTCGAGGAAGTCGCGGGTTACGACGAGATGATCGTGCTGCGCGACATCGAGTTCGAGAGCCACTGCGAACACCACATGGCGCCGATCATCGGGCGTGCGCACGTGGGTTACCTGCCCGACGGCAAGGTGGTGGGGATCAGCAAGCTCGCGCGCGTCGTCGACGCCTACGCGCGTCGTTTCCAGGTCCAGGAAAAGATGACGGCGCAGATCGCGCGCTGCATCGAACGCGCACTGCATCCGCTCGGCGTCGGCGTGGTGATCGAGGCCTCGCACGAATGCATGACCACGCGTGGCATCCACAAGCGTGGCGTCAGCATGACGACGTCGATGATGCTCGGCTCGTTCCGCGAGGACGCGCGCACCCGCGCGGAATTCCTGAGGTTCCTCGAGGTCGGCGGGCGCCGCTGATCGATCTTGACGCGACCGTCAGGGCGGTGCGTCCAGACTGCGACGTTTAATTTCAACGGTCAGGGGAATCGCACGTGCCGCGCACGCCATCGCCGCCGCCGCGCCCGGAACTCACCCGGCCGCGCAAGGGACAGCCGGATCCGGCACTTAGCCGGGCCGAGTTCCTGCGGCGCTACGCCGAGCAGTTCACCGATCCCGCGTTCGCGGCGGTTGGCGCCGAGCTCGACGCCGTCGCCGCCGTCGCCTGGGAGGCCTATCACGAGGGCCGCAAGGCACCGCGGACCCGCACGGCCGGGCCGGAATTCGCCGATCCGTCGTACGAACTTTCGCTCGACTGGCTGGCCGCACGCGACGCCATCGCCGCCGCCGAGGCGCGACAGCGCGATCCCGCCTCGCCCTTGCAACTGCTGGTCATCGTCGCCTCGCCGCGCAGCGAGCACACCTGCCCCGGCGAGATGTCGAAGTCCTATCGGCTGGCCGAGGCCGCACGCGTGGTGATCACCGGCAGCGGCGCGCACTGCGACGTGCTCGAGCTCGGCCGCACGACGTCGGAATACGGGCGCCAGATCCATCCCTGCAAGGGCTGCGTCTCCACCGCCATGCCGCTCTGCCATTGGCCCTGCTCCTGCTATCCCAACCACGGCCTTGGGCAGGTGCATGACTGGATGAACGAGATCTACGCGCGCTGGGCTGCCGCGCACGGGGTCCTGGTCGTCTCGCCCGTGCACTGGGAGCAGGCACCGTCCGCGCTGAAGCTCATGATCGATCGCCTGGTGTGTGCGGACGGCGGCAATCCCGACCCCACGTTGACGCACGGCAAGACGGCCGAGGAAGCCAAGCGCATCGAACTCGAAGGCTGGGACTATCCGCAGCACCTGGCCGGCCGCGCCTTCGGCGTGGTCGTGCATGGCGACACCGAGGGATCCAAGAGCCTGCGCCACTGCCTTTCCGACTGGCTGCGCGGCATGGGCCTCGTACCCTCCGGCAGCATGGCCGAGATCGACCGTTACATCGGTTACTACGAACCCTACGCCACCAGCCACCAGGCGCTCGACGCCGACGAGGCGATGTTCGAGGAGACCCGCAACGCCACCCGGGCGGTCATCGAGCAGGCCCGCCGTCTGCGTGCCGGCACGCCCGCTTCGGATGCGGGGCTGGAATGGCCGCGGCAGAAATGAGGAGGAGTCGATGTCGATAGCGATGCAGCGACGGGCGGGCATGGATCAGCCCGCTCCCGAGGCGCGGCTCACGCCGGCATTCCGCGCCGTGCGCGCCGCCACCCTGCGGCTGGCGGCGCCGCTCTCGCCCGAGGACGCGATGCTCCAGAGCATGCCGGAGGCGAGCCCCACCAAGTGGCAGCTGGCGCACACCACGTGGTTCCTCGAGCAGTTCGTGCTCGCCGCCGAACCCGGCTACCGCATGTTTGACGAGCGCCTCCGCCACTGCCTCAACAGCTACTACCAGTCGCTGGGCAGCTCGCACCCGCGTCCCCAGCGCGGGCTGTTGTCGCGTCCGAGCCTCGACGAGGTGCGCGCCTATCGCGACGAGATCGACACGCGGGTCGAGCAACGGCTGGCCCGTGGAGTCATGGACGCGCGCCAGCTCGAGCTGCTTGAACTGTGCCTGCACCACGAGCAGCAACACCAGGAACTCATCCTCACCGACATCAAGCATGCATTCGCGCTCAACCCGCTGTTGCCTGCGTACCGCAGCGATTGCCGGCGGCGGCCCGCGGTGCCGTCGGAGTTGCGCTGGCTCCCGGGCACTTCGGGAACGGTGGAGATCGGCGCCGACGCGTGGCCGGGTGCGCCCACCTTCGCCTACGACAACGAGTCACCGCGCCACACCGAGTGGCTCGCGCCGCACGCGCTCGCGAGCCGGCCGGTCAGCAACGCCGAGTACGCCCACTTCATCCGCGACGGCGGCTACCGCGATCCGCGCCTGTGGCTCAGTGCCGGCTGGGACTGGCTCGCGGCACAGGGAATCGACCGGCCCCTCTACTGGGACGAGGCCCTCGAGTGCGCGTTCACGCTCTCGGGCCAGCAGCCCATCGAGGCGGCGGCACCGGTGGTGCACCTCGCCTTCTACGAGGCCGACGCCTTCGCGCGCTGGGCCGGGGCACGGCTGCCGACCGAGGCCGAGTGGGAACATGCCGCCGCGCGCGTGCCGATACGGGGCAACTTCGTGGAGTCCGATGCACTGCATCCGCAGGGCGGTGAGGCGAGCGTCGACCACCAACCCGCGCAACTGTTCGGCGACGTCTGGGAATGGACGGCGAGTGCGTACCGACCTTACCCGGGCTTCCGCGAATTGCCCGGCTCGCTCGGCGAATACAACGGCAAGTTCATGAGCGGCCAGTACGTCCTGCGCGGCGGCAGCTGCGCCAGTCCGCAGTCGCACCTGCGCGCGAGCTACCGCAACTTCTTCGGTCCCGGCGACCGCTGGCAGTTCACCGGCCTGCGCCTGGCGCGCGACGCATGAACGCATTGCCCGCGCACGCCGACCTCCGTCCTACGCGCGCCGCGATCGAGCGCGAGGTGCTGGCGGGACTCGGCCGCAACCCGAAGCGCCTGCCCTCGAAGTACTTCTACGATGCACGCGGCTCGCGCCTGTTCGAGGACATCACGCAGCAGCCCGAGTACTACCTGACGCGGGTGGAAATGGCGCTGTTCGAGGCCCGCGCAGGCGAGATCGGCGCGGCGATCGGGCGCTGCGCGCACGTGGTGGAATACGGCAGCGGATCCGGCCGCAAGACCGATCTTTTGCTCGACGCGCTGGACTGCCCGGTTGCGTACACGCCAATCGAGATCTCGCGCACCGCGCTGCTCGAGAGCGTGGCGGCCCTGAGCGAGCGCCACCCGGCCATCGAGATGCTGCCGGTGTGCGCGGACTTCATGCAGCCGTTCGAACTCCCCGCGACCTCGCAGCACGCCGATCGCACGTTGGTGTTTTTCCCGGGCTCGACGCTCGGCAACTTCGAGGCCGGTGACGCGGTGACGCTGCTGCGCGGCATGGCGAGGGCCATGGGCGGCGAAGGCCTGGCGTTGATCGGCATCGACCTGGTGAAGGACGATGCCGTCCTCGATGCCGCCTACAACGACGCCGCCGGTGTCACCGCCGATTTCACCCTCAACCTGCTGGTGCGCCTCAACCGCGAGATCGGCAGCGACTTCGACCTCGAGGGCTTTCGGCATCGCGCGGAATACATCCGCGCGGCCAGTCGCATCGAGACCTACCTGGTTGCCACCCGTGCGCAGACCGTGCACGTGGCTGGCCGCGCGTTCCACTTCGCCGCCGACGAGGCGATGCTGGTCGAGTTCAGCCACAAGTACACCGACCCGGCGTTCGAGGCCCTGGCTGCAAACGCTGGCCTTGAGGTCATCCGGCGCTGGAACGCACCCGAGGACGCGTTCGGCCTGCGTCTGCTCCGGCGGTCCTGAGTCGCTGCCCGGAACGCGGCGCGCGTGTGCGCGGCTAGACTGCGCCGCACGCCGCACGCCGCACGCCGCACCTCCCGCCGAGTCCCCATCCATGACTTCACCGCAGGACAGCCCGGACGGCACCGCGTCCACGGATCCCGCCGCGGCGTCCGGCGGCCCGCGCCGCGCGGCGCTGGCCTTCATCTTCGTCACCGTCCTCATCGACATCCTGTCGTTCGGACTCATCATCCCGGTGCTGCCGCACCTGGTGAAGGAGTTCGTCGGCGGCGCGATCGACAATGCAGCGTGGTGGGTCGGCGTTTTCGGCACCCTGTTCGCGCTCATCCAGTTCGTGTCGGCGCCGATCCAGGGCGCCCTCTCCGATCGCTACGGGCGTCGCCCGGTCATCCTGATTTCGAGTTTCGGCCTCGGCGTCGACTTCATCTTCATGGCTCTCGCGTCGAGCCTGCCCTGGCTGCTGGTCGGGCGCATCGTGTCAGCGATAACGTCCGCGAGCTTCACCACGGCCAACGCCTACCTCGCCGACGTCACGCCGCCGGAACGGCGCGCGCAAAGCTTCGGCCTGCTGGGCGCCGCGTTCGGGGTCGGTTTCATTATCGGGCCGGTGCTGGGCGGGTGGCTGGGCGGGATCGACCTGCGGCTGCCGTTCTGGTTTGCAGCGGGCCTTGCGCTGGTCAATTTCTGCTACGGCTGGTTCGTGTTGCCCGAATCTCTGGCGCCGGCGCTGCGTTCGAAGCGCTTCGACTGGAAGCACGCCAACCCGATCGGCTCGCTGGCCCTGCTGCGTCGCTACCCGCAGGTGTTGCCGCTGGCGGCGGTGATCTTCCTCTTCAATCTCGCGCACTACGTGTACCCGAGCGTATTCGTCTTGTACGCCGACCACCGCTACGCGTGGGGACCGCAGCAGGTGGGCTGGGTGCTGGCGATGGTCGGTGTGTTCAGCGTGATCGTGCAGGTCGGGTTGATCAAGCCGGTGGTCAAGGCACTCGGCGAGAAGCGCACGGTGATTGCCGGGTCGCTGTTCGGCATGCTCGGCTTCGCCTGGTACGGCTTCGCGCCAACCGGCATGCTGTTTCTTGCAGGCATTCCGGTAATGGCCTTGTGGGGGCTGGCGAGCCCCGCGACCCAGGCGCTCATCACGCGGCAAGTCGGACCCGAAGTGCAGGGCCGCATCCAGGGTGCGCTCATGAGCCTCACGTCACTCGCCGGCATCGTGGGACCGGCGCTGTTTGCGGGCACGTTCGCGTGGTTCGTCGGCGAACAGGCACCGCTGGCGTTGCCGGGTGCGCCGTTCCTGGTGGCGAGCGCGCTGCTGCTGGTGGCGCTCACCGTGGCGTTGGTGACCCAGCGCGAAGCGCCGGTCACGCTCGCCGCGGAAACCTGACTCAGGCGTCCTTGCGCGCGGCGTCGGCGTCGAGGGAGTCGCGCAGCGCGCGCAACAGGCTGTTGATCGTGACCGGCTTGGGCAGGCGATAGCCGAGGTCCGTGGCGCTCGGTACCGGGCGATCGCCCAGCAGCAGCACCGGGCAGGCGAGGCCGTCCGCGCGCAGCGCCTGCAGCGTGCCCTCCGCGCCCAACATCGACAACTCACTGTCGAGCACCAGCGCCGCCGGATTGCGGACCCGGCGGATCGTCTGCAGGGCGTTCGCGCTGCCTTGCGCCGTGATCGGCAGGTAGCCGCAGAGGCCGAGCGCGTCGCCGAGCAGGGTCAGGGTAGCCGCTTCGTCGCTGATGAGCAGGATCCGCTCGTCGCGGCCCTGGCAGGCCGGGTCGAACCTCAGCGCCGCGTCACCCGTGGCCTCGTTCGGGAGGTAGAGATCGATGGTCGTACCCATGCCGCTGCCCGGGGCGACACGCATCACGCCACCGTGGTTGGCGACGATGCGCTGGCAGGACACGAGGCCGAGTCCGGTGCCGCCGGTCTTGGTGGTGAAGAATGGCTGGAACAGCTGCCGACGAGTCGCATCGTCCATTCCGGTGCCGGTGTCGGTGACGCGAAGTCGCAGGTACTCGCCCGGCGCGCGCGTTTCCTGCGGCAGGAAAAAGTCGTCGGCCGGCCGGAGGACTTCGGCCGTGATGCTGAGGGTGCCACCGTTGCCCATGGCCTGGACCGCGTTGAGTCCGAGGTTAAGCAATGCCTGCTGCAGCTCCGTGGCATTGCCGGGAAGGTTGAGTTCCGGATCGACGGTGGACACGATGACTTCGACGTTGCGCGGGACGCTCGGGCGCAACAGCATCATCACCGCATCGAGCAGCTGCGCGACATGCACGCGCTGGAAAGCATGCTGCTTGCCACCGCGCGCGAAATCCAGGATGGCGCCGATCATTGCGAGGCCGCGCTCGGAGCATTCGCGGATCATCGAACCGTACTTCGCGAGCTCGGGCTGCCGGGCCTGATCCTCGATCATGCGGGCCGCCATCAGCACCGGCTGCAGGACGTTGCGCAGGTCATGGCTGAAGCTGCCCGCGAGCATCGCCAGGCTTTCAAACCGCTGCGACCGCATGAGCTCGGCTTCGGCCTGCTGCCGGGCCTTGTGTTCGCTGGCCTCGGACAGCGCGCGGCGAACCGCCGAAGGCAGGCGGGTGGGCTGGTGCTTGAGGATGTAATCCGTGGCGCCGTCGCGCAGGGCCTCGACTGCGACGTTTTCCCCCATGCTGCCCGAGAGGAATATGAACGGCGTGAGCGGCGAGATCTCGCGCAGGCGGGCCAGCGCGGTCGCGCCCGAAAAGCCCGGCAGGTTGAAGTCGCAGACGACGATTTCGGGCCGGAAGCTGACCAGTGCTTCCAGGAAGGCCGCTTCGTCGTCGACGAGGCGCGACTCGAACTCGAACCCGTCCGCACGCAGGCGGTCGACCGCGAGTTCGGCGTCGAACGGATCGTCCTCGACGAACAGGACGCGATGGGGTCCGGTCGGGCTCATGTCACCTTGTGTCCCGAACCTCTAATACCGATGCCGGCATGTCCTTCACCACTCGTCGGGGGATTCGTTGAGCACCGCCCAGAACTGGCCAAGGGTCTGCACGGCCTCGAAGAACTGCCGGACGTCCACGGGCTTGACCACGTAGGCGTTCACCCCGAGGTCCCAACTGGCCGCAAGGTCGCGTTCCTCGCGCGACGAGGTGAGCATCACCACCGGCACGCGCTTGAGCGAAGCCGTCTGCCGCATGGTGCGCAGGACCTCGAGCCCGTCCACGCGCGGCATCTTGATGTCGAGCAGCACCACGGCCGGGTCCTCGTCGGTGCGCGCGGCGAACTCGCCGCGTCGCAGCAGGTAGTCGAGTGCCTCCGCGCCGTCCTCGACGTGCACGACCGGATTGGCGAGATGTGCGTCGCGCAGGGCGTCGAGCGTCAGTTCCGCGTCGGCAGTCGAATCCTCGACCAGCAGGATCGTGCGGATGTCCTTTTTCACGTCGGTACCTCGGGAGGGAAGATGCAGGGGAGGCGCGGTTCGCAGTACCGCGGGGGAGACGGATGCGGCATTGAGGTCATTCACGGGGCATCCCTCTCATCGATCTACGGCGGGTAGCGTAAAGCAGAACGTCGCGCCTGCGCCCGGCGCGCCCTCAGCCCATACCCTGCCCTGGTGCCGGGACACGATCCGGCGCACGCTGGCGAGGCCGATACCGGTGCCGGGGAATTCGCTCGCCTTGTGCAGGCGCTGGAACACGCCGAAAAGCTTCTCGATGTACGCCATATCGAATCCGACACCGTTGTCGGCGACCGAGAACACCCACTCGCGCGTGGTGGTATCGAGTTCGGCCCGAACCCGAATGCGCGCCGCGGGATTGGTCGACGAATACTTGACTGCGTTGCCGAGCAGGTTCTGCCACACCGTGCGCAGCATGTTGTCGTCCCCCTCGACCACCGGCAGGTGCCCGACATCCCACTGCACCGCCTGCGCGCGCGGGTCCGAGGACAGCATCGCGCGCACATCGGCCACCATCGACTGCATGTCGACGGGCAGGATACGCATGGCACCCCGGCCGAGCCGCGAATACACCAGCAGGTCGTCGATCAGCTGGCTCATGCGCCGCGTCGAGTCGTCGATGACGTTGAGGTAGTGCTGCGCCTTGTCGTTCGCGCCCTCGCCGAGTTCGTCGCCCAGCTTGCCCGCGAAGGCCGCGATGTGGCGGAGCGGCGCGCGCAGGTCGTGCGACACGGAGTAACTGAAGGCTTCGAGTTCGCGATTGACCTCGGACACCTGTTCGACCTTGCCGATCAGCTGCCTGTTGAGCTCGCGTACCTGCTCGTCGCTGCGGCGGGTGGCCGTGATGTCGATGGCGGTCAGCAACACGAGGTCCCCCTGGCCAGTGCCGAGCCGCCGCACGTTCAGCAGCATGTTGCGTTCGCGCTGCTCGATATCGTGCTGCAGCACGTCGAAATCCCATAGCTCGCGGCCGAGTTGCGCGACGTCCCCGAGCCGTTGCAGCAGCCCCGAATCGTTCCAGCTGCCGTTCGCGATCTCGGCCAGTGGACGTCCGATGACATCCTGCTCGGCACTGCCGTAAAGGTCGCGGAAAGCGGGGTTGGCCTGGACGATACGCAAGGAGGGGGAGAGCAGCGCGATGGGCGCGGGCACTGCTTCCACCACTCGCGAAGCGCGTCCGCGCTCGATGTCGGCGGCGGCGGCGGCGCGCTCGCTGCGGGCGCGCTCGCGTTCCGCGAGCAACAGCAGCGCGACCAGCAGGGCAGCCTGGGTGAATGCGCCGCCCATCGCCACGGCACGCGTGCGACGTTCACCGACATTCGAAACCCGCTGGCGCTCGATTGCCAGATTGCGTTCCTCGGCGGCGATGGTGTCGATCAGCCGGGTTCTCGAAAGCGCGGCGGAGCTCGCGCGTAGCAGTTCGCGCGCAGTCTCCGGCGAACTGATCCGGGCGCGGTCGAGCAAGGACAGCCGCGCCAGCACCAGCGACTGCAGCTCATCGAGGCGGCGTTGCTGGACCGGATTGTCGCGCGTTTCCAGCCGCACTTCGCTGAGGAGGTCGACGATGCTCGCGCTGGCTTTCGGAAAGTCGAAGTCCTCCGTGGCGGGCAGGCCCATCAGGGCCGAGAGCACCTGGCTCTCCAGGCGTCCCACTTCTCGTGCCACTTGCAGGACCTGCGTCTGCACCGTGGCTGCATGCGCTGCCATCTGGCGCGCCGCGTGTGGCTCCTCCAGCGATTTCAGCTGGACCCATACGGGCACCCCGACCACGATCGCGATGATCAGCGACAGGAGTACGACGCGCATGGCAGGTCTCGCCAGCAGGGACGCTTCGGGCTTCAGGGGAATGACCGCACCAGGAAGGCCGCAAACGATACGACCTCGAACATCGTTTATCTACGTGAAGAGGCGTACGCGCGGCAGCCTGCGTTCAGCCGCCGTGCGGAATCGTGACCAACTGCGACCGCTGAATCGAAGCAAGCGCCGGGCGAGGTGCAGTCGGCGCCAGGATCCCGGCCTGCGAAGCGTTTACTTGCGGGTGTAGGCGATTTCCATGGTCTTGATCTCCGCGCCGGCGTGCGATTCGTGCCATTCGAAAGTGTGATGGTCGTCGTCAATCATGCGGATGGTGACGCGCACTGGCGTCAGCTCCGTTGGCTTCATGGGATCGGCCATGGTTCCGAATAACGTGTAAGTGCTGGTCGCGGGGTCGTACGCGCCCATCGACATGAAGATGCCGGTGGCCATCGAGTCGAACCAGATGCTCGTGTACCTGCCGCGCAGGTTGTCATATCCCATCACGCTGGTGCCTTCGAACGGCTTGCCCCGATAGGTGCCGTTGAACCGGCTCTGGACGTACTTGCCGTCGTACACCAGCGCGGCCGACTCCGTCGCCGTCGACTCCTGCGGCGGGGCGGACGGGTCCATCCACATCAGGACCTTCGCGTCCCACTCACCGGCAAATGCGGCCAGTTGCTCGTGCGCCGCGCCCTTCATGCCAGCCCGGGTCCACGCGTCGACCATCTCCTGCTGCCCGGCGGTCATTACGGGAGTGCCGGCGACAGGATCGGCGTTCAGGGCGGCGGCTTCTTCAGCTACCGCCTTGCCGGCCTGGGCGACGTCGGCGCCGGCACGCACGCGACCTGCTTCCTCGGCGGCATCGGGGTCGCCGTCGCGCACGTCTTCGGCGGATTCAGCCGCGTCTTCGGCCGCGTTGGTCGCCGCCTCCGCCGCATCTTCAGCGGCATCCGCCCGATTCTCGGAGGCCCGCGCATCCGGAGCGTCCGCGAGATCGGCCTGGTCGGCGCGATCTTCCGCGACATCGGCGGCAGTTTCCGCGTCCGCGGCATCCGCTTCGGCCTGCTCCGCGTTGCGCCTCGCTTGGACGGGATCCGCCTGGGCGAACGCGACGCCTGCGGCCAGCGTCAGGCATACAGCGAGGGCACGGGCAAGCTTCGAAATCGTCATCGCTGCAACTCCTGGGCGGAATCCTGGACCCGGAGCGGACGCCGCAATCGCGCCGTCGTTCCCGGCCACCATGCGACCGCGCCAGCCCCCGTTCACATGCAGGGACTGAAGCCGTTCACTTTCTTTGCCGCATCCTGCGCGCGGGCATATGAAGGGCGATGCGATGACGGATGGCAGCGGCGAAGTAACGGATTGCCTGGTGATCGGTGCAGGCCCCGCCGGTCTCACTGCCGCGACCTACCTCGCGCGGTACCAGCGCCGCATCGCGGTGGTCGATGGCGGCCAGTCCCGGGCCCGCTGGATCCCCACGTCGCACAACTGCCCGGGATTTCCTTTTGGCATCGCGGGACCGGCGTTGCTGGACAAGCTGCGCGAGCAGGCCGGCTCGTTTGGCGTACGCATCGAGCACGGGAACGTCGAGCGTCTGGTGCGTCACGCGGACGGATTCGAGGCGACCGCCGGTGCGAGTCGCTGGCGCGCCCGCACGGTGATCCTCGCCAGCGGCATCGTGGACAAGGTTCCGCCGATGCACGACATCGAGAGCGCGATCGCAAGCGGCGTGGTGCGACTTTGCGCCGTCTGCGACGCGTTCGAGGCGCGCGACGAACGCATCGCGGTGCTCGGGCCCATCGACAACGCAATCCACCACGCGGCATACCTCAGGACCTTCTCGCGCCGCGTCACCGCGATCCCGTCCGTACCCGGGGCTGCCGGGCCCGACTGCAAGCGGCTTGCCGCCACGGCGGGCATTGAGATCATTGCGCCCTTCGAGAGCATCGAGTGCAGCGGAACGGGCTGTGTCGTCCGGACCCTCGATGGCGTTGCGCACGCATTCGATACCCTGTATCCCGTGCTCGGCTGCGACCCCAGGGCAGGCTTTGCGAGCGGGCTGGGCGCGCAGGTCGACGACAACGGCGAGTTCCAGGTGGACGCCCACCAGATGACCTCGGTCGACGGGTTGTATGCGATCGGCGACATCGTCAGCGCGCTGAACCAGATCGCAGTGGCGGTCGGCCACGCGGCGATCGCGGCGACGGCGGTGCACCAGCGCCTGCCGTCCAACCCGCGCGAATTGCAACCCGCGGTCGACACGTGAGGAAGGCCGTTGAAGCGCATTGCGGCTGGCACGCGTCGCGCATCAGCGGATGAGCGCGGACGAGGCGTCCGCGGACACGCGCGCCGAACCCACCGGGTCCGTTGCCGCCGCCACGTCGGCGGGGCTCGTCTACGTCAGCGACCACGATGCCGGCATCCGTCGCCGGCGGCGTGGCCGTTCCTTCAACTATCGGCGCCAGGGCATACCCGTGCGCGATGCGAACACCCTCGCACGCATCCGCGCCCTGGCGATTCCGCCGGCCTACGAAGACGTCTGGATCTGCGCGAATGCGAATGGCCACCTGCAGGCGACCGGCCGAGATGCGCGCGGACGCAAGCAGTACCGCTACCACCCGCAGTGGAACGCGAGCCGCGGGGTTGGCAAGTTCGACCGCGTCATAGCGTTCGGCGAGGCGTTGCCCCGGTTGCGTCGTCGCCTGCGGCGCGACCTCGCCCAGCGCGGCTTCCCCCGCGACAAGGTGCTGGCGATCGTCGTCGCGGTCATGACCGAGACGCTGTTGCGCGTCGGCAATGCCGAGTACGCGCGCACCAATCGCTCCTATGGGCTGACGACACTTCGCAACCAGCACGTGCGGTTCGTGAAGGGCGGCCGCGCGCGCCTGCGGTTCCGCGGCAAGGGGGGCATCGACCACGACATCGCGATCGACGACGTGCGCCTGGTCAAGCTCATGCGCCGGGTACAGCAATTGCCCGGGCAATCGCTGTTCCAGTACCTGGACGACGGCGGCGAGACCCATCCGGTGGGTTCCGGCCAGATCAACGATTACCTGCGTGAGGCGATGGGCGAGTCGTTCACCGCCAAGGATTTCCGCACCTGGGGCGGCACGCTCGCGGCGTTCCATCTGTTTGCGGCGATTCCCCTCGAAGCCGTCGTCATCGACGAGGCGGGCGTGACGAGGACCGTGCGCGGCGAGGCGGAACTGACCGCGCTGCAGAACGCAGTGATCGCGGAGGTGGCGGCAGGGCTGGGCAACATGCCTGCGATCTGCCGCAAGGCCTACATCGATCCCGCCGTATTCGCGGGCTGGCGCGCGGGGACGTTGCAGCGTTCCGCCAACGGGGCCCGCGGAGCCAGGCAATGGGAGCAGGCCGCTCTCGGATTCCTTCGCCAGGCGCGCCGTGCGGACGCACGGGTTCGCGCCTCCGCGCCCGGTCGGGCCGGAGCACGCCGTCCGAGGGCAGCCAGGCGCTTGGTCAAAGGGGGAACCCGCGGTAAGCTAGCCGATTCTCGCCGGGAGCTTCACCCATGATTCGTTCAATCGCAGCTGCCATCCTGGCGGCAGGTTTGTTTTGCGGCGGCGCCGCGGCCGAGACCTTGAGTTTCAATCCTGCCGCGCCCACGCAGTCGGCCGGCGGGTCGCCGGCGGGCGGCTGCGGTACTGCGGTGCTCACGCAAAACCCCAACGAAGTTCCGACCCCCGCCAATAGCGTGCGCTGCCAGACCATGGCCGGGATTCCGACCGACAACAGCTATTTCCGTGCATTCAACCTTGGTACGTTCCCGCAGGGATTTACTGCCTGTTCGATCGAGGTGGGCGTCGAGACCGCCGATGCTCCGGGAGTGGGCACGACCCAGCCGCTGACCGTGCGCATTTATTCCAACACCGGGGGCGTCTTTCCTGCCGGCACGCGCACGCAGGTCGGCACCGCGACCGTGCAGATGTCTGATCAGACGCTGACCGTCTTTACCGTGCCGGTGACGGCGACGGTGCCAGCCGGCGCGCAACTCGTGGCCGAGGTCTTCTCGGGCGAAGGTGCGGCGAACGGCACCAACTTTTTCATCGGCTCGAACAACACGGCTGAAACCGGTCCAAGTTACCTGCAGGCGGCAGGCTGCGGCATCACAGCCCCCACTCCAACGTCGGAGATCGGCTTCCCGAACATGCACATCATCCTCAATGTGCGTGGTGGACCGGCGGGCCCGGCACCGGCGCCGGTGTTGACGGTTTCCCCGGCGGGCGGCGCGAACTTCGGTTCCGTGACGACCGGCACCAACACCACGTCGATCGTGACGCTGTCCAACACCGGCAATGCGTCGGCGACGATCACCTCGATCACCGCACCGACCGCGCCGTTCACGGTGGTCACCGACGGTTGCACCGGCCAGACGCTGGTGGCGACCACGGGCACCTGCTCGGTCACCTACCGCTTCTCGCCGACCGCGACGGGCCCGTTCTCGCAGACGCTGACCGTGACCAGCAACGCACCGCCGATCACCTTCGTGCTGCAGGGCGTGGGCATCTCGCCGCCGGTGGCCGTGCCGGGCCCGGGCCTGATCGCGCTGATCGCCCTCGGCCTTGCGCTGGCGGGCTTCGGCGCCTGGCGCGCGACCCGCAGCGGCTGAGCCGCGACGTGCCGCTGACGGCACGCTGAGGAAACAAGACCCGCCGCGCGCAAGCCGGCGGGTTTTTCTTTGGGCGGCTGCGGCGCGTGCGGTGCGGCTGTTCGGGACTACGTCCGCCTGTGTGGCGGCTGCGGAGGCGCCGCGAAAGCTCACCGCAATCGGCGGATCGCGCCTGCGCCGGTCGTGTCGGTCACGCCGCCTGCGCGGTCACGATCCGGGCGGGTTCGCGCCAGTTCGCCATCAGCTCCGCCTCGCGCGCGCGCGCCGCGACTAGGTGCGCGTGCTTGACGTGCCCGTAGCCGCGGATGAACTCGGGGATCGACGCGATCGCCACCGCCAGCTCGATGTTGCCCGGCGCGAGCTTGCCAGGGAGGTCGGAAAGGGTCCGGTCGTAGTCGGCGATCAGCTGCCTCTCGATCCGGCGTTCCTCCGTGTAACCGAACACGTCGAATGGCGTGCCGCGCAGGCCGCGGAGCTTCGCGATGATCTTGAACGCGGTGAATACCCAGGGCCCGAACTCGCGCTTGATCAGCTGTCCGCGCGCATTCTTTTTCGCCAGCAACGGGGGTGCCAGGTGAAAGTGCAGCGTGTAGTCGCCCTCGAACTGCTGCTCCAGGCGCCGGCGGAATTCGCCGCTGGTGTAGAGCCGCGCGACTTCGTACTCGTCCTTGTAGGCCATCAGCTTGAAAGCGTAGCGGGCGACCGCCGCGGTCAACGCGGTGGAACCCGGCACGCGGGATTGCTCGGCAGCGCGCGTGCGCTCGACCAGACCCAGGTAGCGCTGCGCATAGGCCGCGTTCTGGTAATCGGTCAGGAACGCGACTCGACGCGCGATCGTCTCATGGAGCGTGCGCGACAGGCGCGTGTCGTCGAGTGGGTGAACAGGGGCAGCTTGCGCGCCATCGGCGCGCGGAATGCCGGTCGCGGGAAGGGGGTCCGCGACCCCTTCAAATTCGGGCGAAGTCACCGCACGTGGAATACCCTCGTCGCGCGCCGCCGCCATGCGCATGCCCGACTCGTGGCCTTCGGAGGCCATTGGCGGCAGCGTCGGCAGGGCGCGCGGTGATGCCTCGGCGAGGCCGGGACTCTCGCGCACCACGCCGGCGGCTTCCGCCACCGCGCGTGGATCAACGACGGCGAGCCGCCCCCACGCGAACGCCGTCTTGTTCATCTCGACCGCGGCGCCGTTCAACTCCACGGCGCGCATCAGCGCGTCGAGCGAGATGGGCACGAGGCCCTGCTGCCACGCATAGCCGAGCATGAAGAGGTTCGCCGCGATCGCGTCGCCGATCAGCGCGGTCGCGAGTTGCGAGGCGTCGACCAGCAACGGCGATGCGCCATCGAGCGCGGTGCGGACTGCGGCGACGATGTCGCCAGCCGGGAACGCGAGGTCCGGCCGCGTGGTGAACGTGCCGGGCATCGCTTCGTAGGTATTGAGCACGACCTGCGTGCGGCCGGCGCGGATCTTCGACAACGCCCAGTAATCGTTGACCACGACCATGTCGCAGCCGAGCACGAGGTCCGCCTCGCCCGCGGCGATGCGGACCGCGTGGATGTCTGACGGTGCCCGCGAGATGCGGATGTGGGTGGTGACTGCCCCGCCCTTCTGCGCGAGTCCGGTCTGGTCGAGCACGGTGGCGCCGCGGCCTTCCAGGTGCCCGGCCATGCCGATCAACGCGCCGATGGTGACGACGCCGGTGCCGCCGACGCCGGTGATGAGGATGTTCCACGGGCGTGCCAGGTCGGTCGCGATCGTGGGCATCGGCAGGTTCGCCAGCCGCGCCGCGGCATCGACTTTCCGGCCGCGGCGCGGCGTGCCGCCGTGCACGGTGACGAAGCTCGGGCAGAAGCCTTCGACGCAGGAGTAGTCCTTGTTGCAGCTGCTCTGGTCGATCTCGCGCTTGCGACCGAATTCCGTTTCCTTCGGCAGCACCGACACGCAGAAGGACTTCTTGCCGCAGTCGCCGCAGCCTTCGCACACCAGCGTGTTGACGAACACGCGCTTGGCCGGATCGACGAGTTTGCCGCGCTTGCGGCGCCGGCGCTTCTCGGTTGCGCACACCTGGTCGTAGATCAGCACCGAAGTGCCTTTCACCGCGCGCAGGCGCTCCTGCACCGCGTCGAGCTGGCGACGGTCGTGGAACTCGACATCGCCAGGGAAGATCGACGGGTCGGACCACTTGCCGATGTCGTCCGACAGCACCACGATCGTCGCCACGCCCTCGGAGCGCACCTGGTGCGCGATCTGCGGCACCGAGAGGGTCCCGTCCACGGGCTGGCCACCGGTCATCGCGACCGCGTCGTTGTAGAGGATCTTGTAGGTGATGTTGACGCCGGCCGCGATTGCCTGGCGGATCGCCAGCGAACCCGAATGGAAATAGGTGCCATCGCCGAGGTTCTGGAAGATGTGCGCGGTGTCGGTGAACGGGGCCTGCCCACACCACGTCGCGCCTTCGCCGCCCATCTGCGTGAAGGTGTCGGTGCGCCGGTCCATCCACGTCACCATGTAGTGGCAACCGATGCCTGCGGAGGCGCGCGCGCCTTCCGGTACCTGGGTAGACACGTTGTGCGGGCAGCCCGGGCAATAGTGCGGTACGCGCGGGAAGTTCGCGCGCGGCAACGCCAGCTCTGCCTCTTTCAGCGCCAGGAACGCGAGTTGCTGATCGATACGGTCGGAGCGATGGAAGCGACCGAGACGCTTCGCGATCACGCGCGCGATGCGCGCCGGCGTCAGCTCGTTGACCGACGGCAGGATCCAGTCTTCCAACTCGTCGTACTTGCCGACGATGCTCGGTCGATTGCCCTCGAAGTTGTAGAACAGTTCCTTCATCTGGCTTTCGATGAAGGCGTGCTTCTCCTCGACCACGAGGATGTCCTCTAGCCCACGCGCGAACGCGCGGATGCCGACCGGCTCGAGCGGCCAGGTCATGCCGACCTTGTAGACGCGGATCCCGATGTCCGCGCATGCGGCCGCATCGAGGCCCAGGTACTCGAGCGCCTGCAGCACGTCGAGGTAACTCTTGCCGGTGGTGACGATGCCGAGCCGCGCCTGCCCCGAGTCCACCACCACGCGATCGATGCGATTGGCGCGCGCGAACGCCTGCGCCGCGCGCACCGCATAGCGGTGCAGGCGCATTTCCTGGTCGAGCGGCGGGTCCGGCCAGCGGATGTTGAGGCCGCCCGGTGGCAGTTCGAAATCCGCCGGGTTGACGATCTCAAGCGCGAACGGGTCGACCTCGACCGACGCGGACGATTCGACCGTTTCGGCAATCGTCTTGAAGCCCACCCAGCGCCCGGTGAAGCGCGACATCGCCCACCCCAGCAGCCCCATGTCGAGGATGTCCTGCACGCCGGCCGGGTTCAGCACCGGCATCAGCGCACTGACGAACTCGTGCTCGCTGCCGTGCGGCAGGGTCGAGCTGCGGCAGTTGTGGTCGTCGGCGGCCATCGCCAGCACGCCGCC
>JBBRIE010000006.1:0-30473 GCA_038221545.1 Lysobacterales bacterium | reverse complement strand
TGTGACCTATGCCGACGATCTTGTGATTCTGTGCAGCCGGGGCAAAGCCGATGAGGCGCTGTTGTGGCTGCGCGAACTCATGACGAGACTGAAGCTGACGGTCAGTGAAGAAAAGACACGGATCTGCAAGGTGCCGGACGGCGAGTTTGATTTTCTGGGTTACACGTTTGGGCGGCTCTATTCGGCGAAGTCCGGCAAGGTATATATGGGCATGAAGCCATCGAAGAAGAGCATCAAGCGCATGGTCGAAAAGGTCCATGCGCTCACCGCCCATGCGATGTCATGGCAGGACACCACGGTGATGGTGGAGCAGTTGAACCGCATGCTGCGTGGCTGGGCGAACTACTTTGCAGTAGGCACCGTCAGCCGCGCGTACCGTGCGCTCGACAGCTACACCGCAACGCGGTTACGCCGGTGGTTGCGGCACAAGCACAAAGTCAGACGACGTCGAGGCGGGAGCTATCCACTCTCGCATCTCTACGGGCATTTCGGGCTCGTACGTTTGACGGCGCGCGGCAGCGACCAGCCGTGGGTGAAGGCGTGAGGTTTTGTCCGAGAGCCGGATGCGGGAGATCTGCATGTCCGGTTCGATGAGCGGGGTGTGGAAACGGAGTCATGGTACGGACAGTAAGGCACCGCCAAGCGAAAGAGGCGGCCAACAGATATGCCGAACCTACAGCCACCGCGCCACATCCCGACTCTACCGATCTGAGCCGGTCAGGATCTCGCCGGATGCGGGCAACTTGGCTGACGAATGTGGTCGGTTTGCCTGGCGAAACTGGTCAACCGGCCGCCGTTTTGCAGTTGTCGCGCCGCCGCCACGGATTGCCAGGGTCAGGCGCTCCTCCCGGAACGCTCGTTACCGCGCGATCAGCGGTTTGTGCGGGGCTTGAACGGCCGCTTTGGCGCACCGGAATCCTGCCCGCGACTGGCAAAGGTGCGGGGTTTCGCATCCTGTCGTGGAGCTTGCGCGCCGCGCGTCGGATCGAATCGCTCGATGCGCAGGGGCTTCCCGCAGACACGGACAGACTTAAGGTGCGAGACCAGGTCGTCCGGCATGCCCCGCGGAAGGTCGACCAGCGTGCAGTTTTCCTCGATCTCGATGCGGCCGATGTGCTGCGCGTCAAGCCCGGCCTCGTTGGCGATGGCACCGACGATGTGCTTGGGCAGGACGCCATGCTCGCGTCCGACCGCCAGCCGGTACGTTTCCTTGTCGGCGTCTGTGGGCCGCTGCGCACGCGCCGAACGTTCGCCGGTATCTCCCGGCCGTTCGAAATGAGGCGACGGATCCTGTGAGCGCTCGAATCGCGGAGCACGGTCGGGAATGTCGGTCGGACGCTCGAACCGAGGGGCGCGGTCGGGAATGTCGGTCGGACGCTCGAACCGAGGGGCGCGGTCGGGGATATCGGTCGCGCGTTCAAAGCGCGCGGGCCGGCTGCCCTCCTGCGGTCGCTCGAAACGCGACGGACGGCTGTTGTCGCTGCGCGAACGCGAGCCCTGCTCGCGCGAATCTCGCGCGGTGTATTCACGTGGCGCGTATTCGCGGGCGGCGCGCGGCGGGGGATCCGCCTTCAGCAGCAGCGGTTCGTCGCCCTGCAGCGCGCGCGCGAGTGCCGCGGCGATCTCGATCGCAGGCACGTTGCGCTCGCGTTCGTAGTCTTCGATCAGCTGCCGGAACATGTCCTGGTGGTCGCCGCTCAGCGCAGCGTCGATGCGCCCGCGGAACTTCTCCATGCGGCGATCGTTGACCTTCTCGACGCTCGGCAATTCCATCGGCGTGATGGGCTGCCGGGTCGCGCGCTCGATGGCGTGCAACATGCCGCGCTCGCGCGGCGCGACGAACAGGATCGCCTCGCCGCTGCGGCCAGCACGGCCCGTGCGGCCGATGCGGTGTACGTAGCTTTCCGTGTCGTAGGGAATGTCGTAGTTCAGGACGTGCGTGATGCGCTCGACATCGAGGCCGCGCGCCGCGACGTCGGTCGCGACGAGGATGTCGAGCTGCTGGTCGCGCAGGCGGGCGATGGCCCGTTCGCGCTGAGCCTGCGCCAGGTCGCCGTTGATCGCCGCCGCGTTGAATCCGCGCGCGGAGAGCTTCTGCGCAAGTTCTTCCGTGGCCTGCTTGGTGCGCGCGAACACGATCATCGCGTCGAACGGCTCGGCCTCGAGGATGCGCGTCAATGCGTCGAGCTTGTGCACGCCGCTGACCATCCAGTAGCGCTGCCGGGTGCTGACGAGCGTCGAGGTTTTCGACGTGATCGTGACCTCGGCGGGATCCTTGAGGTGGGTCTTGGCGATACGTCGGATCGGCGCGGGCATGGTCGCCGAGAACAACGCGATCTGGCGTTCCGCAGGCGTGGCGGCGAGGATCTTCTCGACGTCGTCGATGAAGCCCATCCGCAGCATCTCGTCGGCTTCGTCGAGTACCAGGTACTTCAGTTCGGACAGGTCGAGCGAACGCCGGTCGAGATGGTCGAGCAGCCGGCCGGGCGTGCCGACGACGACCTGCACGCCGCGTTTCAGCGCGGCGAGCTGCGGACCGTAACTCTGCCCGCCGTAGATGGGCAGCACCTGGAATCCCGGCAGGTCGTGCGCGTAGCGCTGGAACGCCTCGGCGACCTGGATCGCCAGTTCGCGCGTCGGCGTCAGCACCATCGCCTGCGGTTTGCGCGAGCCGGGCGTGAGCCGCGCGAGGATCGGCAACGCGAACGCCGCCGTCTTGCCGGTGCCGGTCTGCGCCTGGCCGACGACGTCGCGACCCGCCAGCAGTTGCGGGATGGTCGCGGCCTGGATCGGTGACGGCGCCTCGTAGCCGACGGACGCCAGCGTCGACAGCAGCGAGTCGGGAAGTCCGAGGTCGCGGAAGGTCGTACTTTCCTGCTCAGCAGCGCTCATGCGCGACTCCGTGCCGCGGCTTGCGCGGCGTCATGTTCATCGATCCGCACCCTGTTCAACGCGAACGCGGCTGCTGCGGACGCTGGCCACGGTCCGTGCGCGGGCCGGCCGGGCGCTGGTGCGTCGGGCGTGCCTGCGGCTGACCTTCGCGCGAGGTCGCATGAGCGTGCGGGCGTCGCGCGTGCCGCGCCGGGCTCGCGTTGTTGCGCGGAGGGCGCGCCCCGCGCGGGCTTTCGGCCCGGCGCTGCTCGGAACCACCGGCGGTCAGTTTGATCGGACGCTGCGGCACGAAACCTTCGACTTCGACGCGCTCGATCTCGCGGCCGAGCAGCTTGTGGATCGCGCGCAGGCGATCGCTCTCGTCCTGCGCGACCAGCGACAGCGCGATGCCGCTGGCGCCGGCACGGCCGGTGCGGCCGATGCGATGGACGTAGTCCTCGGCGACCATCGGCAGTTCATAGTTGATGACCATGGGCAACTGCTCGATGTCGAGCCCGCGCGCCGCGATGTCGGTGGCGACGAGGATGTTGACGCGTCCCGCCTTGAAATCGCCCAGGGCGCGCACGCGGGCACCCTGGCTCTTGTTGCCGTGGATGGCGGCGGCCTTGAAGCCGTCGGCGACGAGTTGCTTCACCAGTTTGTCGGAGCCGTGCTTGGTACGGGCGAACACCAGCGTCTGCCGGCGCGAGTCGAGTGCCAGCAGGTGCACGAGGAGTTCGCGCTTGCGCTCGGAGTCCACCGGATGCACGCGATCAGTGATCGCCACCGGCGCGGTGTTGCGCGTCGACACGGAGACCTGTTGCGGGTCGCGCTGGAACTGCGCGGCGAGTTGCCGGATTTCTTCCGGAAAGGTGGCGGAGAACATGAGCGTCTGGCGCGAGCGGGGCGTCAGGCCGATGATGCGCTTGATGACCGGCAGGAAGCCCATGTCGAGCATGCGGTCCGCCTCGTCGAGCACCAGCATTTCGATGCCGTCGAGATCGACGCCGCGCCGCGCGATGTGGTCGAGCAGGCGTCCCGGGGTCGCGACGATTATGTCGACGCCACGGCGCAGCGCGTCAGTCTGCGGTTGCATGCCGACACCGCCGAAGATCGTCATGGTCGACACCTTGAGGTACCGCGCGTAGTCGCGGATGCTGGCCTCGACCTGCAGCGCGAGCTCGCGCGTCGGGGTGACGATCAGCGCGCGCGGGCGGCGCGAGACGCCGCGGGCCGTGCTGTCGACGAATAGCCGCTGCAGCATGGGCAATGCGAACGCGGCGGTCTTGCCGGTGCCGGTTTGCGCCGCCGCGAGCAGGTCGCGACCGATGAGGGCAGGGGGAATGGCCGCGGCCTGGATGGGCGTGGGCGCGGAATAGTTCTGGTCGGCGAGCGCGCGCACGAGCGCGGGCGCAAGCCCAAGGTTTACGAAAGACATACGAACTCCTGAAGCGATCCGCGCATGAATGGCGCGGATCGTGGCTCGACGGCAATCCCGGATTCCGTGTGTCGAGCTGATAATGGCGGGGCAGCCGACTGGCTTGGCTCCGGGCGATCGCTTCGAACCGTGCGGGAGGTCGACGTACCGCGGCGAGAGGGCTCGCATTCGAGGTATTCGACGACCGGAGGGATCAACGCAGACGGGCGATCGCGCCGCGCACTCTAGCGGAACGCTGCCGCGAACGCCATGGTCGTGGTGGGAGGAGCGGGAGCGCTACGGCATGCGGATTGTGGAGCCGGGTGCCGCCCAAGGCCTGCCTGGAAGGTCCTGCCTGAGCAAGGGGCGATGGACTGAGGCAAAATCCCCGCTTCGGAAAGCCACGCCAATCGATCACCTTGCGCATCACGCTGCACCTCGACGAGGAAGACCTTGCACGCTTTCGCGGCGCGTTGGCGCGGGCGGAGGCACGTGCGGCCACCGCCGACGCCTGCGACATCGTCGACGGGGCCAGGTACGCGCTGGACCACCTGCCCATTGCGAGCGCTCCGGGGTACGTGCGTGCGCGAATCGCCGACGTCCAGCGCCTCATCGTGATGATCGAGGACGAGGACTGGCTGTTGCCGCCCGCGTTCCGCACCGAAGTGTTGCGCGCGCTGGCCTACTTTGGTGACCCGGAAGACCTGATCCCGGATGAAGTCGGCGTGATCGGGCTGCTCGACGACGCGATCCTGCTGGATATCCTTATCCGCGACCTGCGCGCCATGCTGCGCGCATACGCCAGCTTCGACGCCTTCCGCACGGCATGGAGCGCGTCCGGGGGAGCCACCGCGGCGGAGCAGCGGCATGCCCGCGCGGAGGAACTTGCCATTTGCCGGAAACGGCTGCAAACCCGGCTCCGCCCACCCGCGCGGCACAAGGCAAACCGTCGCCTGTAGCGGTGCGTCGCGTCAACGCGTGTGCAATAAGCCCGCGGGAACGACACTCGGCGCCAGCCAGCGCACCGCGATGCCCACCGCGACCAGAGGCAGGATCACGCCGGCGACCACCATCCAGGCCGGGTGCGGAATATGCCAGACGTTGACCCCGACCATGGCCAGCGCAAGGCCGCCGATGAACCACGCGAGCAGCGCGTGCCGGGATCGTGCCAACCCGATCGTCACCACGCTGCCCGCGAACGCGCCAAGGGTCCAGGCGAGAACCACGAAGACGAGGGCGCCGATCGACTGGGCGGCGACGAAGGCGCGCATCACTTCCAGACTGGAAGGGTCCATGGGGGCGGTCGTGGGAAACAGATGACGGCCGAGAGTCTCGATGCCGAACACGACGAGTCCGATCGTCGCCGCACCCAGAACGATTGCCAGCAGATTGCGCAGCAGGGTCATGGACCCGGCCTCAGGGGGCGCCGACACCCGCGCTGCCGAACAGGCCGATCCGCGATTCCGCGCCGCCGGACGCCTGGATGGGCGATGCATCGCCGGCCATCTGCGTTGACTCGGCCAGGTGGGCCGGATCGAGAACGCGTTTGCCGTTGACGAAACGTTTGCTCCAGTAGCGGTCGGACATCCGGTCCGTGCGAACCCGACCGCCGGTGCTGGGAGCGTGGATGAAACGACCGTCGCCGAGATAGATGCCAACGTGGCTGATGCGCTTGCGATGCGCGAAGAACACGAGGTCCCCCGCCTCGAGTTCCTTGCGCGACAACTTGCGGCCGTCCATCGTCGCCATTTGGTATGAGGCGCGGGGCAGCTTGAGGCCGGCGCTTTCGCGGAACACATGGCCGACGAATCCGCTGCAATCGAATCCGGTCACCGGGGAAGAGCCGCCGTAGCGATAGCGCGTGCCGGTGTAACTGAGGGCACTCTGCAGAACTTTGCCCATGGCGCGCGAGCCGCGCGACAGGAAGCCGATCAGGTCGGGCGTCCCGCTTACGACCGGGGCGGCTTCAAACCGCGGGGCATCGAGTTCGATGCGCGCCTGGGGAAGGGCGCGGATGCCGGACGCGCCGGTCGGCGAAACGGTCGCGCAACCCTGCAGCAGCAGTGCCAGCGCCAGGGACGCGGGTGCCAACCAGGTAGTGCGGATCGTCAAAAAGGGCAAATCGGAGGCCTGCGGCCGCTAGTGAGGCCGGAATATGGCTAAATCCGGGCAGGCCCACAAGACTTGTGATTTCCAGGTGAATGTGAGTGGTTTCCCGATCCGGCGTTCAGCGGCCGTGCGGCTGACGGGTCTCGTACGCAACGCTACCCTTGATGACTCATGGCCCTGGGATGTGCAGATGCAAGTCGAGAACGGGAAAGTTGCAGTGTTTCATTACGTCGTCCGTGACGCCGACGCTGCGGAGACCGCGCCGCCGGTGGATTCCTCGCGGGACCGGGGCGAGCCGCTGGCGATCATGGTGGGTCGTGGCGGATTGATCGCCGGCGTCGAATCGGCCCTCCGCGGCAAGGCCGCAGGCGAGCGCTTCGACGTCCGCGTTGCGCCCGAAGACGGCTACGGCGTGCGCGACGAGGCCGCCGTGCAGCGCGTCCCGAAGAAATTTTTCGCGGCGCCCGATCGTTTGCGGCCGGGGCAGATGACCACGCTGTCGACCCGCGACGGTGATCGTCCGGTCACGGTGCTGAAGGTCGGCATGTCCGTGGTCGACGTGGACGTCAACCACCCGCTCGCCGGGAAGACGCTCGCGTTCGAGATTGAAATGGTGGACGTGCGCGATCCGACGCCGGACGAACTCTCGCATGGCCACGCACACGGCGCGGACGGGCACGCGGGGCATTGAGGCGAGACAGGTAACGTACGGGCCGTCTCCGGGTCACCTCACCCAGCGGAGCTGGGCGATGCGGCCGTCGCTGCCGACCGCGAGCACCAGCGCCCCGTTCGCGGAGCCGTCGACTGCGGCAAACGAGTCGTCGGCAAATCTTGCAGCGCGGGTGCCGCGGCGGTCGATGAGCGTGCTGCCGTCGGTGCCGACGCTGACCCACTCGACGCGTCCGTCCCTTTGCAGCGCCGTGCGATCTACTGCACCCGACCCGGTCAGCTGAGCCATCTGACTGGTGACCTCGGCATCGCTGACTCCGCGCCCGGTGTAGCCATTGTTCCCGCCCTTCAGCAGAAAGCCGATGGCGCCCGGTGCCACAACCGCCAGCTGCGGCAACTCGATACTGCGCCAGTCGCCACCCGCTTCGTCGCTCGTCAGCAGGCGCGCGCGATGCCCGTCGCCGACGGCAAAGGCAAGGCGTCCAGTGCCGGTCGCGGCAAGGCAATTCTGTCCATCGCCGATGACGCGTTCGCCGGCCCGGGCCTCGGGGCGCTCCGATTTCGCCACGCGCTTCCAGGTGCGCCCAGCGTCGGTGCTGACGCGCATCTGGAACCGCGCGTCCCTGGCTTCGCCCAATGCAATCCCCTGCGACGAATTCCAGAAACCGAAGCAGGCAAGCGACGGCTGCGACTGGCGTCCCTGGAACTGCAACTGCCAGCTCCTGCCGGCGTCGTCGGTGCGGTAGATGCGCGAATGCCCACCTTCGCCGGTCGCAAGCACCGTCGCGCTGCGAGCGGAAAACGCCTCCACGTCGCGAAACGCGATGCCTTTCGCGCCGGGCACGCTGGCGGACTGCCAGCGTCGGCCGCCGTCGGTCGTGCGCAGTACCACGCCTTCGTCACCCGCCGCCCACGCCACGCGCGCGTCGACCACGCTCACGTCCCGCAGTTGCGCGGCCGTCGGGGTCGACTGCGGATGCCAGCGAGGCCGATCCGCAGCGGACGCCGCGGCAGCCGAAAACACGAGGGCGATGCCCGACAGGGTCGCCGCAATCCGATTCATGTCCATCGCCGTCTCCTGGGCAGTTGCAGGACATGGTGCACGACAAGCACAAAGTTGTGAACGTGTCGTGTCCATTTAAATATGACAGTTGGTATTCATTCAGGTTGAGTACGTGACTTCGAACAGCCGCTGGACGGTGCCGGGAGATAACCTTGGCGAACACTCGCCTGGTTTCCGGGGAAATTACATGCGCATCGCTCGCTGGCCGCTGGTGGCCGCTCTTCTGCTGCTGGCTACGGGATGCGCTCGATGGTGGCAACGCGATCCGACGCCGGAGTTGCCGGCAAGTGCGCGAGACGCATCAGTTGAAATCCGCGCGCCCGCGGTCGCCGAAGGCCCCTTCGACCTCGTCATCGCGAACGGGATGGTCTACGACGGCAGGGGTGGAGCGCCGACGGTGACGGATGTCGGCATCCGGGGCGACCGCATCGCCGCGCTCGGCGAACTCGAAGACCAGCCGGCACTGCGCCTCGTCGATGCGGGCGGCATGGCCGTATCCCCAGGATTCATCAACGTGTTGTCATGGGCCACCGAGTCCCTGATTGTCGACGGCCGGGGACTCAGCGACATCGCACAGGGCGTGACCCTCGAGATCTTCGGCGAAGGCTGGTCCATGGGTCCGCTCAACGAGGCGATGAAGCAGGACGCGCTGAAGGAGCAAAGCGATTTCCACTACGCGATCGAATGGAACTCGCTTGGCGAGTACCTCGACTGGCTGGCAGCGAAGGGCGTTTCTCCGAACATCGCCTCGTTCGTCGGCGCAACCACGGTGCGCATCCATGAACTCGGGGAAGCCGATCGCGCGCCGGACCCGGCGGAACTCCTGCGCATGCAGCGCCTGGTCGACGCCGCGATGCGCGAAGGTGCGCTGGGCGTGGGCGCGTCGCTCATCTACGCACCCGCCTTTTTCGCGAAGACCAATGAACTGCAGTCGCTCGCGCTGACCGCGGCGCAGTCGGGCGGCGGCTATATCGCCCATATGCGCAGCGAAGCGGGGCGCCTGATGGAGGCGCTGGATGAACACATCGCCATTGCGCGCGCGAGCGGACAGCGCGCCGAGGTCTACCACCTCAAGGCTGCGGGCGAGCGCAACTGGCCGAAGATGGCCGCAGCGATCGCGAAGATCGACGCGGCGCGCGCTTCGGGCCTCGCGGTGTCGGCCAACATGTATTCCTACACAGCGGGCGCCACGGGACTCGATGCGGCGATGCCCCCGTGGGTGAAGGAAGGCGGCACCGAGGCCTGGGTGAAGCGACTTCGCGATCCGGAAATCCGCCAGCGCGTGCTGGCCGAAATGCGGGCGCCGGACGACAGCTGGGAGAGCCTCTACTTCGAGGCGGGGTCGCCCGAGCGCGTGATGCTGATCGGTTTCAACAACGCCGCGCTGAAGCCGCTGACCGGGAAAACGCTCGCCGAAGTGGCGAAGGCGCGCGGCACCACGCCGGAAGACACCATCATCGATCTCGTGATCGAGGATGAGAGTCGGGTCGATACCGTGTATTTCCTCATGAGCGAGGAGAACGTGGAACTTGGCATCAGGCAGCCATGGGTGAGTTTCGGCTCCGACGCGGAGGCCTCCGCGCCCGAGGGCGTGTTCCTCAAGCGCAGCACGCATCCGCGCGCCTACGGCAATTTCGCGCGCGTGCTCGGGCACTACGCGCGGGATCGCGGCACCCTCACGCTCGGCGAGGCGATCCGTCGCATGACCCGGTTGCCGGCCGAGAACTGGAAGTTGCGGGATCGCGGCTGCATCGATCCCGGCTGTTTTGCCGACGTGGTGGTCTTCGACGCCGCCGCGGTCAGGGACCACGCGACGTTCGCGAAGCCGCAGCAACTCGCCTCCGGCGTCTCGCATGTCTGGGTGAACGGCACGCAAGTGCTGCGCGACGGGGCGCATACCGGCGCCACGCCCGGCCGCGTCGTCCGCGGACCTGGCTGGTGCGGCTGGCGGGACGAAGGATGCGGCACGACCGCACGATGAACCACGGGCCCGGCAGTTCCGCAAGGGCGGAACGGGACCGACGCGGCAGCGCATGACGGCCGGCGAAGACGACGTACTCGTGCTGGGCGCAGGCGCCGTAGGAGTCGCCTGCGCGTACGCGCTGCAGCAGGCCGGACGGCAGGTTCGCGTGCTCGACCGTGGACCGATCGGAGGGGCGACGTCCCACGGCAACTGCGGGACGCTGACACCGAGCCATGCGCCACCGCTGCAGGCACCCGGCATGATTGCGCAGGGACTGCGCTGGATGTGGCGCGCCGACGCACCGTTGCGCGTGGCGCCGGATTTCGAATGGCGGCGATGGCGCTGGCTCGCACGTGCGGCGGCGAATTGCCGGGCCGGAATCCATTCGCGCAATACCGCGGTGCGTGCATCGCTGCTGCTGCGATCGCGCGCCCTGATCGAGGAATGGATCGCCCGCGAGCGCATCGACTGCGATTTCGCGGCGCAGGGCACGCTGTACGTGTTTCGCGATGCCGCGGATCTCGAACTCGCCGCAACCAGGCAGATCTCGGCGCTGGCGCCGCTCGGGATCGCGACCGAGGTCTGGAGCGCGGACAGGACGGCATCCGCCGAGCCCTGTTTGTTGCCCGATCTTGCCGGAGCCCTGTTCAACCCCCAGGACGCGCACCTGCGGCCCGATCGGTTCGTGTCCGGTCTTGCGGAAGCCGTGCGTCGCGCCGGCGGCATCTTCGAAAGTGGCGTGGAGTTGCAGGGCATCGAATTCCAGCGGGGGCTCGCTCAGGGCGTGCGTTCCACGCGGGGAATCCATCGCGCCCGTGACATCGTGGTGGCGCTGGGTCCGTGGCAGTCCGGTTTCATGCAGTCGCTCGGTGCACGCCTGCCGATAGAGCCGGGCAAGGGTTATTCGATCACCTACGCCCAGCCACCTGCCCTGGTACCGCGGCGTCCCCTCGTGCTCAAGGACGCGAGCGTCTGCGTGACGACCTGGCAGCACGGATTCCGCCTGGGCAGCACAATGGAATTCGCCGGCTTCGACTCGAGCCTCAACCGGCACCGCCTCGCTGCGCTCGTCAACGCCTCGCGTCGCTACCTGCGCGAGCCTGAAGGCCACGGTGAACGCACCGACTGGTTCGGGTGGCGACCGATGACGCCCGACGACCTGCCGATCATCGATCGGGTACCGGCGGCATCGAACGTGGTCGTCGCCGGGGGGCACGGAATGCTGGGCATGAGCCTCTGCGCCGTCACCGGGGAACTCGTCGCCGCATTGCTGTGCGACGAACAGCCGCCCGCGGACGTCCTGCCATTATCAGCTGCGCGATTCGCCTGATCGTGCGCGGGCCGCCCCTGGTCCAGCGCTTCCAGGCGCGATACGCGCTTGCCGTTCGTTGTTGAGTACCCGTTGGGCCAGGACTAGCATCGCGCCGTGAAGAGCCTGTCGTTTCGACCCATCCCCATGCGCGCCGGCGCCGTTGCGCTGCTCGCCATAGCGTTCCTGCAGGCCTGCGTCGCGACTGGCAATGCGCCATTCCGCGAACGTCCTCCGCAGCGTGGCGATCGGCAGTTGCGGCAGGATGCCGCCGCGGCACGGCACCATGATTTCATCGCGCGCCGCGCCGCGCCGGGAACACAGGCGTTTTCATCCGCAAACTGGCTCTCGGCCGAGACGGCGATGCGCGCGATGCCGCGGCACCTACCGGGCCGCGCGGAACTCGTGGCCGCAGGCGAGGGAGCGAGGATCCAGGCCAAGGCCGAACATGCCTGGCAGTTCGTCGGGCCGTCCAATGTCGCCGGGCGGATGCGTACGCTCGCGTTCCATCCCGACGACGCGGACGTACTCTTCGCCGGCGGCGTCTCGGGTGGCGTGTGGCGCAGCGACGATCGCGGCGGGCACTGGCGCCCGCTGTCGGATGATGCGGTCAACCTCAACATCGGCGCCCTGTTGATCAATTCGACGCGGCCGCAAGTGATGTACGCCGGAACCGGCGAGCTCTATCGCAACAGCGGCATGCCGTGGTCGCCGATGGCGGGCGCGGGAATCCTCAAGAGCACCGATGGTGGCCGCAGCTGGCACCAGCTGACCGCGACCGCCAACGCGGATTTCCGCTATGTCAGCGATCTCGTGGCAAGCCCGCACCAGGCGAACCGCATCTACGCGGCGACCAACAGCGGCGTGTGGAGGAGCGACGACGCGGGCCAGTCATTCACGCAACTCCTGAGGCCCGCGAACGGCCAGAGCCAGGCTCTTTACGAGGGTTGCAACGATCTCGCGATGCGCACCGATACTCCGGGCGACTGGCTGCTGGCGTCCTGTTCGTCGCGATCCATCGACGATCGCTACTGGCTGCCCGGCACCGTCACGCCGCCCGCGTGCGGCGGACCCTGTCCTGCCGCGGTGTTCGTCAACACCGACGCGGCGGGCGCCGGCGTGTGGACCAGTGTCCTGTCCGAGGCAGGGCAGGGACGCACCCAGATCGCCCTGCACCGCGCCGACCAGCGGGTGATGTATGCATCGTCAGCGAGCATCCTGCCGGGGCCCGACAAGACCGGGGACGGCGTCGGCGACTACGACAACGGGCTGCACGCGGTGTTCCGCTCCGACAACGGCGGTCTGGCCTGGACCGCGACGGTGCGCAACAGCAACCCGGTGAAGCTCAATACGACGCTTTTCTCGCACGCATCCGGCGCGTTCGCGCGCAGCTGTTTCGGCAGCGCGGCCGACGACTGGTACGGGGCCGGCTGGTACAACCATGCGATCGCGGTCGATCCACTCGATCCGAACCGCGTGTGGGTCGGCGGCATGGACGTCTACCGCTCCGACGACGGCGGTCGCAATTTCGGGCTTGCTTCCTGGTGGTGGTCGACTCCGGGACGTCCGAGCTACGTGCATTCCGACCAGCACCTCCTGATGTTCGATCCGCGTTACGACGGCGCCGCCAACCAGCGCCTGTATTCCACCAACGACGGCGGCGTCGCCGTTACGGAAAATGCGCGGGGTCCGGTCGCGCTCGGCGCAGCGGCACCCTGCGCGCCGCTCGACAACCAGGTGGCATGGCGCACCGTTTCGGACGACCTGGGCACCTCGCAGTTCTATTCCGGCGCGGTGTCGCCGCACAGCGGCCGCGCGATCGGCGGGACACAGGACAACGGGACGCTGCTCGCGCCCTTCGATCCGGAGCAGAAGCAGTTCCTGCACGTGCTCGGCGGCGACGGAGGCAATGTCGCCTTCGACCCGAACAACCCCGCGACCGTCTACGCGAGCATCTACTACGTGTCGCTGCATCGTTCGGACAACTTCGGTCAGAGTTTCCGCCAGGTGGTCAGCGGCATCAACGACAACACCATTTTCATCATGCCGTGGACGCTCGATCCCAGCGCGTCGAGCCGGCTGTACGCCGCCGGCAGCCGCGTCTGGCGCACGGACAATCGCGGTGAGTCCTGGCGTGCCGTGAGCATGACGCTGGGTGGCAGCGCCTTCGTGAATCGAGCGTCCGCCATCGGCGTGGCTCCCTCTCGGCCCGACCGGATACTGGTGGGCAACCAGGTCGGCATCTATCGCAACGACGCGGCACTCGCCGCCGGCACCGGTACAGCCTGGAGCGTGCGCAGTCCACGCGCCGGCTGGGTCTCCTCCCTGACGTTCCAGAACAACGACGCGAACATCGCATGGGCCACGTACTCGAGCATCGATGGCGCGCACGTCTGGCGCAGTACCGACGGCGGCAACACGTGGTCGCCGCGCGACGGCGCAGGTGCGGGCGCGTTGCCCGACGTGCCGGTCCACAGCCTGGTCATCGACCCGGCGTCGCCCGGGCGTATCTACCTTGGTACCGACCTCGGTATCTTCTTTTCGCCAGACGCCGGTGCGACCTGGGCCGTCGAGAACACCGGTTTCGCGAACGTCATCGTCGAACGCCTCGCCCTCGGACCGCCAGCCGCGCCAGGTGCGCCGCCGCAGTTGCACGCGTTCTCGTATGGCCGAGGCATCTGGAAGACCACGCTGGGCTTTGCGGGCGTGCCGGATTACCGGATGGGCAACGAGATCACCGGCCTCTGGCTCGATCCGGCGCAGGACGGGCAGGGCCTCAACCTCGAGATCGTCGACCAGGAAGGCGTGCCGAAGATCGTGGTCATCTGGTACACGTATCGCGACGGCAAGCCCCTGTGGTTGTACGGCCTGGGCGACTTCAGCGGTGACCGCACGCAGGCGATCAGTGTCTTCGAGGCGTCGGGTCCCGACTTTCCGCCGGACTTCGATGCGGCCGACTTCACCACGCGGCCATGGGGCGAGGTGTCGCTCGTGTTCTCAAGTGCATCGGCTTCCGCGTTTTCCTGGCGTTCTGCCGACGGCGCGCTGACGGGCTCGATGCCGCTGGTGCCGCTGACCCGGTTGCGCGATCCCGCGGTCGATGCGGCTTCGGGCGGCAAGCCCGCCTGCTTCAGCGGATCCTGGTTCAACACCGGGCAATCCGGCCACGGACTTCAGGTCCAGATGGTCAACGGCGCGCAGGGCCGACCTGTCATGGCGCTCATCTGGTACGGGTTCCAGGACGGCGAGACGGTATTCCTCACCGGCGCTGCCGAAAGCGATGCGAATGGTGCGCGCGTTCCGATGCTGCTGACGCGCGGCGCGCAATTTCCTCCCGCGTTCCAGCCCGGCGATGTCGTGCGTGAAGCCTGGGGCGAGATCGACCTCCGTTTCAGCGACGCGAACACTGCGCGCGTGACGTGGACGCCGACCCTGGCGGGATTCCGCGCGGGCACGCTGGATCTCACGCGCCTCACGCTGATCCGCGGACAGCGCTGCCAGTAGTACTCCGCGGCCAAGGCGGCACGCAGGACGCGAGGCTGCTCGCGAAGCCGCGGGACTCAGGTGTCGAGCGTGGCCAGGTCGCCTTTCGACTCGAGCCAGATCTTGCGGTCGCCCGCGCGCTTCTTGGCGAGGAGCATGTCGATGAGCGAACGCGTGGCCTCGCGGTCGTCGACGTCCAGCCGAACCAGCCGCCGCGTATCGGGGTGGATGGTCGATTCGCGGAGCTGTGGCGGATTCATCTCGCCGAGTCCCTTGAAGCGCGTCACGCTGATGGTGCCCTTGATCTTCTCGCGCTCGACGCGCTCGAGCAGGATGCGCTTCTCCTCTTCGTCGAGCGCGTAGAACACCTGCTTGCCGACATCCACGCGAAACAGGGGCGGCATCGCAACGAATACGTGCCCGGCATCGACAAGAGCGGGGAAATGGCGCAGGAACAGTGCACACAGCAGCGTCGCGATGTGCAGGCCATCGGAATCGGCATCGGCGAGGATGATGACCTTGCCGTAGCGCAGCCCGTCGAGCTTGTTGACCCCGGGGTCGCAACCAATGGCCACGGCGAGATCATGCACCTCGGTCGAGGCCAGTACGCCTGACGATTCCACCTCCCAGGTATTGAGGATCTTGCCGCGCAGCGGCAGCACCGCCTGGAAGTCCTTGTTGCGCGCCTGCTTCGCCGAGCCGCCCGCGGAATCGCCCTCGACCAGGAAAAGTTCCGTTCGCGCAAGGTCCTGCGACGCGCAGTCGGCAAGCTTGCCCGGCAACGCCGGCCCGCTCGTGATCTTCTTGCGGACCACGACCTTGCCCTGTTTCAGGCGATCCTGCGCGCGTTCGATCGCGAGCGCCGCGATGCGCTCGCCGATGCCGACATGCTGGTTGAGCCAGAGCGAAAAGCTGTCGTGCGCGATGGTTTCGACCAGCGCAGCGGCGTGGCGGGAGCTGAGCCGTTCCTTGGTCTGCCCCGAGAACTGCGGATCGCGCAGCTTCACCGACAACACGAAGCTCAGCCGGTCCCAGACATCCTCCGGCGCGAGCTTGATGCCGCGCGGCAACAGGTTGCGGAAGTCGCAGAACTCGCGGAGCGCATCCGTGAGACCGGACCTCAGGCCATTCACATGCGTGCCGTGCTGGGCGGTGGGAATGAGGTTCACATAGCTTTCCTGCACCAGCTCGCCGTCGACGTGCCACGCGACCGCGAAGTCGGCGAACTCGCCGTCGCGCTGCATGCCGGCCAACAGCGGCGCCTCGGGCAGGCACTCGAAGGTCGCGAGCTGCGAACCGAGGTAGTCACGCAGCCCGTTCTCGTAGAACCACTCGGCGACCTCGCCCGACGGCTCGTCGCGCAGCGTCACGGTGAGTCCCGGGCAGAGCACCGCCTTGGCCCGCAGCACGTGCTTCAGCCGCGGCAGCGAGAATTTCGGCGAGTCGAAGTATTTCGGATCCGGCCAGAAACGAAGTCGTGTGCCGGTGTTGCGTTTGCCGACGCTGCCCTGCGCCGCGAGGGCCGTCACCGGCGCTCCGTCGCGGTAGCTTTGTGTGAATTCATTGCCGTCGCGGCGGATCACCACCTCGACCCGGCTCGACAGGGCGTTGACCACGGACACCCCGACGCCGTGCAGCCCGCCGGAGAAACTGTAGTTGCGCCCCGAGAACTTGCCGCCCGCGTGCAGGCGCGTGAGGATCAGCTCGACGCCGGGCACGCCTTCTTCGGGATGCACGTCGACCGGCATGCCGCGGCCGTCGTCGGTGACTTCGAGCGAACCGTCGGCGAACAGGACGACATCGATCTGCTTTGCGTGGCCCGAGATCGCCTCGTCGACCGCGTTGTCGACGACTTCCTGCGCCAGGTGGTTCGGCCGCGTGGTGTCCGTGTACATGCCCGGTCGGCGCTTGACGGGGTCGAGCCCGGACAGCACCTCGATGTCGGCGGCGGAATAGCGTTGGCTCATGCGTGGGTGTGCGTCTGGAAAAGGGGTCAGCGTCAATTATCGACCGACGCATGCGACAGCGGGGACTGAGGTTGATCGATAATTGACTCAGACCCCTTTTCCGCCTTTTCCGTTCCGGAGGGCGGCCGCGTGCGCTTCCGGTAAACTCCGCACTTCGCCGCCGACGTTCCTGCGTACATGACCCCCCTCATTTTCGTCACCGGCGGCGTCGTTTCCTCCCTGGGCAAGGGCATCGCGGCCGCCTCCCTCGGCGCGATCCTCGAGGCGCGCGGCCTGCGCGTCACCATGATGAAGCTGGATCCGTACATCAACGTGGATCCGGGCACCATGAGCCCGTACCAGCACGGTGAGGTCTACGTGCTCGACGACGGCGCCGAAACCGACCTCGACCTCGGCCACTATGAGCGCTTCGTGCGTACGCGGCTGACGCGTCGCAATGCGATCACCACCGGGCAGGTTTACGAGAACGTGATCCGGCGCGAGCGGCGCGGCGATTACCTCGGTGCCACCGTGCAGGTGATTCCGCACATCACCGACGAAATCAAGCGCCTGGTCGAGGCAGCGACCACGGGCTTCGACGTCGCGCTCATCGAGATCGGCGGCACGGTCGGCGACATCGAGTCGCTACCCTTTCTGGAAGCCATCCGGCAGTTCCGGGTCGAACGCGGCGCCGACCAGACGCTCTACATCCACCTGACGCTGGTGCCGTATATCAAGGCCGCCGGCGAGATCAAGACCAAGCCGACGCAGCATTCGGTCAAGGAACTGCGCTCGATCGGCATCCAGGCCGACGTGCTGCTATGCCGGTGCGAGGAACCGCTGCCGGACGCCGAGCGCCGCAAGATCGCTCTCTTCACCAACGTGCCGGAAAAGGCCGTGATCTCGGCCATCGACCACGACTGCATCTACGCGATCCCGGACTGGCTGCACGAGCAGGGGCTCGACGACATCGTCGTGAAGCAGCTCGGGCTGGTATGCCATGCGCCCGACATGAGCGACTGGCAGCGCGTGGTCGCGGCCGCGCGCGCGCCCACCGACAAGGTGCGCGTCGCGATCTGCGGCAAGTACGTGGAGCACAAGGACGCCTACAAGTCGCTCGGCGAGGCCCTGCGCCACGCCGGGCTCGCGCACGCGCTGGAAGTCGAACTTACCTGGCTCGAGTCCGAGCAGATCGAGGCGCAGTGTGCGGAAGCGGCATTCCGCGGGGTCGACGCGATCCTGGTGCCGGGCGGGTTCGGCGAGCGCGGATTCGAAGGCAAGGTCGCCGCTGCGCGCCACGCGCGCGAACATGGCGTGCCGTACTTCGGCATCTGCTACGGCATGCACGCCGCGGTGGTCGACTTCGCTCGGCATGTGGCAAAACTACCGGGCGCGAACAGCACCGAGAACGCGCGCGCCACCATTGATCCCGTGATTGCGCTCATCACCGAATGGACGACGGAAGACGGCGCGACCGAGCGCCGTTCGGACACCTCCGACCTCGGCGGCACCATGCGCCTCGGATCGCAGAAATGCCGCCTCGCGGCCGGTTCGCTGGCGCGGTCGCTGTATCGCAGCGACGTCATCAGCGAACGCCATCGCCACCGCTACGAATTCAACAACCGGTATCGCGAGCGTTTCGAAAAGCTCGGGATGCGCATGGCGGGCGTGTCGATGGACGAAAACCTGGTCGAGATGATCGAGCTTCCGGACCATCCGTGGTTCCTCGCGTGCCAGTTCCATCCCGAATTCACGTCCACGCCGCGTGAAGGCCATCCCCTGTTCGCGGGCTTCATCGCCGCGGCGCGCGACTACCGCGCGATGCGATCGGCGCCCCGCCTCGCGGATGCGCGCGCCACGGACGCCGCGGCATGAATCTTTGCGGATTCGAAGTGGGACTGGACCGGCCGTTTTTCCTCATCGCGGGCCCGTGCGTGATCGAGTCCATGCAGTTGCAGCTCGACACCGCCGGCACCTTGAAGGAAATCACCGAATCGCTCGGCATTCCCTTCATCTTCAAGTCGAGCTTCGACAAGGCGAACCGCACTTCAGGTACCAGTTTCCGCGGACCTGGCCTTGAAGAGGGCCTCAAGGTGCTTGCGGAAGTGAAACGTCAGCTGGGTGTTCCGGTGCTGACCGACGTGCACGAGTACACGCCGATGGAGGAAGTCGCCTCGGTGGTCGATGTGCTGCAGACACCCGCGTTCCTCTGTCGCCAGACCGACTTTATCCAGAAGGTCGCGAGTGCGGGTCGCCCCGTCAACATCAAGAAGGGCCAGTTCCTCTCACCGTGGGAAATGAAACACGTCGCCGCCAAGGCGCAGGCCACCGGCAATGCGCAGATCATGGTGTGCGAACGCGGCGTCTCCTTCGGCTACAACAACCTCGTGTCCGACATGCGTTCGCTCAGCGTCATGCGCGACACCGGCTGCCCCGTGGTGTTCGACGCGACGCACTCGGTGCAGCTGCCGGGCGGTGCGGACGGCAAGTCGGGAGGCCAGCGCGAATTCGTGCCGGTGCTCGCGCGCGCGGCCGTCGCGGTTGGCATCGCGGGACTCTTCATGGAGACGCACCCCGACCCCGACAAGGCGCTCAGCGACGGCCCCAACGCCTGGCCGCTCGGCCGCATGCGCGAGCTCCTCGAGCACCTCAAGGCCCTCGACGAAGTGACCAAGCGCCACGGCTTCCTCGAATCCGCGAATTCCTTCTCCCCGTGACGCAGGCGGGGAGTAGGGAAGATATGCAAAGCCTCTGACCCCAACGACTAGACACGAAATGACAGCGATCACGAAGGTCCACGCACGCGAGATCCTCGATTCGCGCGGCAATCCCACGCTCGAGGCCGAAGTCACGCTCGCGAGCGGCCATATGGGTCGGGCCGCGGTTCCGTCGGGCGCGTCGACCGGCGTCCGCGAAGCGGTCGAACTGCGCGATGGCGACAGGACGCGCTACCTCGGCAAGGGCGTGACCCGGGCGGTCGCGAACGTCAATGGAACGATCGCCGATGCGGTCCGCGGGCTCGATGCGCACGACCAGTCGGCGCTCGATGCCCGGCTGATCGCGCTCGATGGCACCGACAACAAGTCGCACCTCGGCGCCAACGCGTTGCTGGGTGTTTCGCTCGCCAACGCCCACGCGGTGGCGGCGTGCAAGCAGGTGCCGCTCTGGCAGCATCTCGCGGGCGGCCGCGCCGCGGTGTTACCGGTGCCGATGATGAACATCATCAACGGCGGCGCGCACGCGGACAACAACGTCGATATGCAGGAATTCATGGTCCTGCCGATCGGGCTGCCGTCTTTCTCCGAGGCGCTGCGCGCGGGCACCGAGATTTTCCACGCGCTGAAATCGGTACTCAAGTCGCGCGGCCTCGGTACCGCGGTGGGCGACGAGGGCGGCTTCGCGCCGGACCTTCGTTCCAATGAGGAAGCCATCGAGACGATTCTCGAAGCCATCGGCAAGGCGGGCTACGGTGCCGGCAGCGATGTGTGGCTCGGTCTCGATGTCGCGAGCTCCGAGTTCTACGACGCCGATTCGCGCAAGTACAAACTGGTGGGTGAGGGCAAGCGCCTGACCGCGGAGAAGTTCACCGAGTTCATGGCCGACTGGTGCCAGCGCTATCCCATTCTCTCGATCGAGGATGGCATGGCGGAGGGCGACTGGGAGGGCTGGAAGGTGCTCAGCGATCGGCTGGGCGAGCGCGTGCAACTGGTGGGCGACGACCTGTTCGTGACCAATCCCGTGATCTTCGCGGAAGGCATCGAGCGCGGCATTGCGAATGCGATCCTGATCAAGGTCAACCAGATCGGCACGCTGACCGAGACGCTCGAGGCGATCCGCATGGCGGATGGCGCGAACTACGCCGCGGTGATCTCGCACCGCTCCGGCGAAACCGAGGACACGACCATCGCCGATCTCGCCGTCGCCACCACCGCCAGCCAGATCAAGACCGGCTCGTTATGCCGTTCCGACCGCGTCGCCAAGTACAACCAGCTGCTGCGGATCGAGGAGGCCCTCGGCACCGCCGCACGTTTCGCCGGACGCGAGGCATTCCCCAGGTTTGCCTCGCGCCTGCGCTAGCCGTGAAGGGTCTCCGTCCAGTCATCGCGCTGCGCTGGACGGTGCTGGTGCTGCTCGCGCTGGTGGTCGCGCTGCAGTTGCGGCTGTGGACGGGAACGTCGGGCATGCCCGGGGTCGAGCGTCTCGAACAGCGCATCGCGCGCCAGCGCGCCGAGAACCTCGCGCTGCGCAAGCGCAACGATGCGCTGGCGGCAGACGTCGCGGATCTGAAGTCGGGACGCGAAGCAGTCGAGGATCGCGCGCGGCAGGAACTCGGCATGACACGGCCAGGGGAAGTGTTCTACCAGGTAATCGAGGGCGCGCCGCCCGAAATCGAGGCGGAAGCGCCTTGAACCTCCCCTGGCGCGCCAGTCCCCGCTGCGTGGCCAGCAGGACGCCGTGCGCGACCCGTCGATGGGGCAGTGCGCCTCGCTTTTCTTCGCGCGGCAGTGGCAAGCTGGCCGCATGAATGCCCTTCCATCCCTGTGGTGCGTGGTGCCGGCTGCCGGACGCAGCCAGCGCTTCGGCGGCGATGTGCCGAAGCAGTACCAGCCGTTCGCTTCCGTGCCGCTGCTGCTGGCCACGTTGCGCAGGCTCGCCCTGCATCCGTCCATCGCCGGACTGATGGTCGTGCTCGCGCGCGACGACGCGCACTGGCCAAAGCTCGGCCAGTTGAACGGCAAACCCGTGTTGACCGCGGTCGGTGGAGAAGAGCGGGTCGACTCGGTGCTCGCGGGCCTGCGCGCGTTGCGCGACGGCACCGGTGTCGGCAGCAACGACTGGGTACTGGTGCACGATGCAGCGAGGCCGTGCGTCAGTCACGGCGACATCGATCGGCTCATCGAACGGGGTTCGCTGCATCCGTACGGCGCGTTGCTGGCGTGCCCCATCACCGACAGCCTCAAGCGCGTCATCGGCGAACGAACCCTGGAAAGCAGGGGTGCGGTTCCGCGCGACGGTATCTGGCGCGCACAGACGCCGCAGATGTTCCGCCTCGCGCCATTGATCGAGAACCTGATGAGCGCGCTGGAGGCCAGCACGCCATCGGACCCGGTCACCGACGAGGCCTCCGCCTACGAGCACCACGGCTGCTTCCCGCTGGTGGTCGAGGGCTCGGCGAGCAACATCAAGGTCACCACCGCCGACGACCTGCACATGGCGCTGCGGTTGTTCGCAGGCTGATGCGTTCCAGGACGACCATCGCCGCATTGCACGATGGTTCGATGCGGAGTTCGCTGCGTCGCGCTCCAATGCGCTGCGGCCGTGCAGGCCTGGCACCAGAGGTTCGGGGCAAATGCGCGTAATCGCTCCCGATCTCGACGCGATCACTGCAGCGCGTCCGGGCGAGCGCAAGCTGGGTGAGGCGTGCTGGCGCGCTCCGGCAGGTGCCGACTGGCAGTCCTCCATCGACTTGGCGCGTGCCACGGGCGTCCGCTTCGTCCTCATCGGCGTACCCGAGGACATCGGCGTGCGCGCCAACTTCGGCGTCGCCGGCGCGGCCGCCGCGTGGCAGTGCGCGCTGCCTGCCATCGCCAACGTTCAGTCGAACCGCTTCCTGTCCGGCACGGATGTCTGGATCGCCGGCGAGTGCGGGTTGGGCGATATCGATCGACGCGCCGGGGCGATGCTTGCCGGGGCCGCCGACATCGCGGCGTTGCGCAGTCTCGTGGCGGAAGTGGACCAGATCCTGGAATCGGTGCTCGTGCCGGTGTTCTCGGCCGGATTGCATCCGGTCGTCATCGGTGGCGGCAACAATAATTCGCTGCCGATCCTCCGCGCCCTGTCAAAAGCGGCGCGGGCGGTTCGTTCCAACGCCAACGTGCATGTGCTCAACTGCGATCCGCACGCCGATTTCCGCGCGATGGAGGGTCGCCACAGCGGCAATCCCTTCCGCCATGCGATCGAGGAGGGCACCCTTGATCGTTACTTCGCGTTGCTGCTGCATCGGAGCTACAACAGCGAATCGATGCTGGCGGCGATGGATGCCACTCGTGTGGATCGGGGCTCGGTGGCCTCGAACTGGTTCGACGACGTGATCGACGGCACGACCAGCCTCGATGCTGCGCTCGAGGAAGGAGTCGCCTTCGTGCAAGGCGGCGATGCGATCGGCCTCGAACTCGACTGCGATGCGATCGCGGGTTTCCCCACCAGTGCCTACACGCCGAGCGGCCTCACCGTCGATCAGGCACGCACCCTCATGGCGCGCGCGGCGCGCCGATTGCAGCCTCGCTATCTGCACCTTTCCGAAGCGGCGCCTTCGCGCACTGCGGATGGCGAAGTGTTCACGCGCAAGGCGATTGCGTACCTGGTCACCGACCATTTGCGCGCGATGGGCGCGGCCAGCTTGCCGACTGGCGGATAATCGGCGTCGGCGCGGTCCGCGTCGCAGCTTGAAGCGATCCATGTCCCTGCCTGCCCACCCGGCGTTCCGCATCGGCCACGGCTTCGACGTGCACGCATTCGGACCCGGCGACCACGTCATGCTGGGCGGCGTGCGCGTGCCGCACGCGCAGGGGCTGGTTGCCCACTCGGACGGCGACGTGGTGTTGCACGCGGTCTGCGACGCCTTGCTCGGCGCACTCGCGTTGGGCGATGTCGGCGCGCATTTCCCGCCTTCGGACCTGCGCTGGAAGGGTGCCGACAGCCGCACGCTGTTGCGCACGGTTTTCGCGCTGGTTGCGCAGGCAGGCTGGCGAGTGGCGAATGTCGACGCGACCGTGATGGCGGAAGCGCCGCGGATCCGCGAGCACGTGGACCGCATGCGCCAGTGCATCGCCGAGGACATCGGGTGCGATGCCGGCGCCGTGAGCGTCAAGGGCACCACGACCGAGCAGCTGGGATTCGTGGGGCGGCGGGAAGGAATCGCAGCTGCCGCGGTCGTGCTGCTCGTGCGCTTTCCGGAGTGAGCGCGGTCGAGCTGCCGTTCGCCTGGGGTGGTCCTTGCGCGCAAGGCCGGTTGCGCACGGTGCCGGAAGACTTCGAGGTCGAGGAGATCATCGGCTTCGAGCCGAGCGGCGAGGGTGAACATCATTGGCTCTGGATCGAAAAGCGCGGCGCGAACACCGAATGGGTGGCGCGGGCAATCGCGGACTTTGCCGGTGCACAGCAGGTGGATGTCGGTTTCGCCGGGCGCAAGGATCGCCACGCGGTGACGCGGCAGGTGTTCACGGTGCGCGTGCCGCGCCGTACCGACATCGACTGGGCGGATTTCTCCCCGGCAGGCGTGACGGTACTGAGCCATACCCGGCACGCGCGCAAATTGCCGCGAGGTGCGCTGTCGGGCAATCGCTTCCGTCTTCGCGTGCGCGGCGTCGAGGGCGACATCGACGGCATCCGCACGCGCTTCGACAGGATCGCGCGGCATGGCATGCCGAACTATTTCGGCGAGCAGCGCTTTGGTCGCGATTCCGGCAACCTGCCCGCCGCGCTGGCGATGTTCGCAGGCCAGCGCGTGCGTCGCGACCAGCGCAACCTGCTGCTGAGTGCGGCGCGATCGTCCATCTTCAATGCCGTGCTGGCCAGGCGCGTAGCCGACGCCAGCTGGAATCGCCCGCTCGAGGGTGACGTCTGGCAGCTCGACGGCAGTGGTTCGATTTTCGGCCCGGAGCCCGCGACCGGCGAAATCCTGCAGCGGCTGGAGACCGGCGACATCCACCCGACCGGTCCGCTCTGGGGACGAGGCAGGTTGCGCACCGTCGGGGTCGCCGCGGCGCTCGAGTCGGAATGTGCCGCAGCACAGGCGGCCTTGGCGCGGGGCCTCGAATTGGCGGACCTCGCCATGCAGCGTCGCGCGTTGCGCGTGCGCCCCGCGGAAACCTCGTTGCGGGCGGACGGCGACGATTTGACGCTCGCCTTCGTCCTCCCTTCAGGCAGCTACGCCACGTGCCTGATGCGCGAGCTGGTCGGGGCGACGGACGGCCCGGTGGACCACTCGAACGGGTCTGGACTTGAGGGTCCAGAGGACTAGAGTTGGCATGCTTGCCGCCGCTTTCCGGGCGGAAAGGTGTTTCGGGCGGTGGCAGATCGCCGGCGCCCCTCCACTCGCGGAGGATCGAAATGCGTATACCGTCGTTGCTGCTGGCCGCGTGCGCGGCCATGTTGATGACCACAGGCTGCATGACCGACGATTCGATGGCGAAGAACTCGCGCTTCGATGACAACATCGACTACAGGAAGGTGAATCGCATCGACGATCAGGCCGCACGCAGCGGTCACACCGTCGTATGGGTGAACATGCCCGTGAAGCGACGGCTTTCGCGCAGCGAGCAGGTCGGAATCAACTGATCGATGCACCGCCCTTCGGCGTCGCTGCCGGAGGGCGGCAAGCGGCGATCGGAATCGACCGGACGCCCGGCGCCGGATGAGGTGGGTCCAGGCACCTGGCGACGTGCAGGGCCACTAGCGGGCCGGGCGGCCGCGCAGCAGCACGACGACCACTCCGCTGCCGCCATCGCCCGACTGCGCGGAACGGAACGCGAGCACATCCCCGCGCCGACGCAGCACCTGATCCACGAGTGTCTTCAATACCGGTCCGCGGCTGCCGGACTTGAGACCCTTGCCGTGCACGATGCGGACGCAGAAGCGCTGGTCGCGCACGCACTCGTCCAGGAACCTCGCCAGTACCTCCCGTGCCACCGGCACCGTCATGTGGTGCAGGTCGATCTCGTCGCGCACCGCGAATGCGCCACGTCCCAGTTGCCGCAGCAAGCGCGGTGGCACGCCTTCCTTCAGGTAGCGCAGAGGATCGCCGACCTCGAGGGCGAGTTCGTCGAGGGAATGCGTGAGCAGTTCGCCAACAACGGCGCGCTCGTCCGCCTCGCTCATGCGCGCGCTCGGTGGCGGCGGTCGCGCGCGGGGCAGCGCGGGCACGGGTGCGATGATCCGCAGCGGCCCGACTGCGTCGCGGAACAACGACTGGTCCTCCGGGCTGACCACCTCGCGCGGCAGGGCGCGACGTGGCCGGTCGGATTCCCCGCGCGGTTTGCGTGGCGACTTGCTCATCACTGGCAGCCTACGACGAATCGCACGCCGCGAACGGCGCAACGCCGCGGTCCGCTATCATTGCGGGCCCTTGCTTCAATGTCCTGCATGCACGTCCTGGTGAGCAATGACGACGGTGTCGACACCCCCGGCATCCGAACGCTGGCGCGCCATCTGGCGGCGCTCGGTCGGGTCACCGTGGTGGCTCCCGACCGGGATCGCAGCGGTGCCTCCAATTCGCTGACACTCGACTCGCCGTTGCGGGTCGTGGCGCTGGGCGACGGTTTCTACCGCGTCGCGGGCACGCCGACCGACTGCGTGCACCTGGCGTTGACCGGAATGCTGGAGGACGACCCCGACATCGTCGTTTCCGGCATCAACAACGCGGCCAATCTCGGCGACGACGTGATCTACTCGGGCACCGTCGCGGCTGCGATGGAGGGCCGGTTCCTCGGCCTGCCGGCGATTGCCGTGTCGCTGGTCACGCGCAACCACCAGGCGCAAAACTTCGACACCGCGGCGCGCGCGACGGTCGCGATCATCGAGCGACTCCAGTCCGCGCAACTGCCCGCCGACACCATCCTCAACGTCAACGTGCCCGACGTGCCCTGGGCGGAGATTCGCGGCTTCGAGGCTACCCGTCTCGGCAATCGGCACCGATCGGAGAAAAGCGTGGCGCAAAGCGACCCACGCGGTTACCCGATCTGGTGGATCGGACCGGCCGGTGCGGAGCAGGATGCCGGGCCCGGCACCGACTTCGATGCGGTGCGGCGCGGTTATATCTCGATCACGCCGATCCATGTGGATCTCACGCGCTACCAGGCACTCGAGTCTGTGGCGAGCTGGATCGACCCGCTGCAAAGCACCATCGGCACACCGTGATGGCGGCGAGCGATTCGATCGGCCTCGGCATGACGTCGCAGCGCGCGCGCGATCGACTGGTCGATCGGTTGCGTATCGAGGGGATCAGGGATCACCGTGTATTGCGCGTGATCGGATCGCTGCCGCGCCACCTGTTCATCGAGGAGGCCCTGGGCACGCGCGCGTACGAAGACACCGCGCTGCCGATCGGGCAGGGCCAGACGATCTCGCAACCCTGGGTCGTGGCGCGCATGACCGAAGCGCTGCTCGAGCACGGCCCGCGTGCCAAGGTGCTCGAAGTAGGCACCGGCTCCGGATACCAGGCCGCGGTGCTCGCGCCGCTGGTCGAGCAGGTGTACACGATCGAGCGCATCGGCGCGTTGCTGCGACAGGCGCGGCGACGACTGCACTCGCTCGACATCAAGAACGTGCGCGCGCGCCACGACGACGGCGCACTCGGCTGGCGCGAGGCCGCGCCCTTCGACGGCATCATCGTCACCGCCGCGGGAGCGGCGATCGAGCCGCAATGGCTCGAGCAACTCGCGCCGGATGGGGTCCTGGTTGCGCCGGTCGGGCTCGCCGGTGCGCAGCGATTGCGGCGCATCCGCCGCCTCGCCGACGGCGATGTCGAGGACGACCTCGGTGGCGTGAGCTTCGTGCCGCTTCGCCACGGGGTGAGCGCGTGAAGTTCTTCGAGCCCATCTACGACCGCGCGCTCGTCTGGGCACGCCATCGTCACGCCACCTGGTGGCTCGGGTTCATCAGCTTCATCGAGGCGATTTTCTTCCCGGTCCCGCCCGAGGTGATGCTCGCGCCGATGTCCCTGGCGCAACCCGGGCGCGCGTTCTGGTTCGCGACCGTCAGCCTCGTCGCATCGACGCTCGGAGCGCTGGTCGGCTATGCGCTGGGCAGCTACGCATTCGAACTGCTCACGCCCTGGCTGCAGAGGCTCGGCTATTGGGAGACGTTCCTTGAGGTCAAGGAGCACGCGGCAAGGAACGGCTTCTGGTTGTTGCTGATCGGCGGTTTCACGCCCATTCCGTTCAAGATACTGACGATCGCGTCGGGTGCCGTGGGGATGCCGCTGCTGCCGTTCCTTGCCGGCGCGATCATCGGGCGGGGCAAGCGCGTTTACCTCGTCGCCGGTGCCATCCGGCTCGGCGGCGAACGCGCGGAACGTACGCTGCGGAAATATGTCGAACCGATCGGTTGGGGCGCACTGGTGTTCCTCGCCGCGGTGATCGCCTACCTGGTGCTTCGACACTGAAGGCAGGGTGCGGGGCGCGCTTGCGCGCTGGAAACGATTCGACTAGTACTGGATTTCCTGGATTGAGGATGGGCTGATGCAGGTGAACTTCGCGCGGCCCGGAACTGGTCTGGGTTCGCTGTCGCTCATGTCGGTGCTGCTGCTGGCCGCATGCACGACCACGACCACGGTCACCACGAGCGATGATTCGTTCCGGGCAGCACAGGCGTCGACGCGTGAGCGGCCTGCGAGGCCCGCAGCTTCGAGTCGGGATTACCTCGTGAAGCCGGGCGACACGCTCTACGCGATCGCGTTCCGCAACCGCGTCGATCTGCGCGAGCTCATCGCCTGGAATGGACTTTCCGATCCGTACACGATCTATCCCGGCCAGCGTCTGCGCATCGCGGATGTCGTGACGCCCACCCCACCGTCGTCTCGCGGCAGCGAGCCCTCGCCGGCTGCCCGTGCGGATCGGTCGATGGATCCAGGGCGCGGCTCCGGGCGGCGCGCCGACGACGCCTCGAACCGGGTCGCGCAGGGTGTGGCGACCGCCAGGCCGGAACGGTCAAGTGGTGCCGCGCCGGACGCGACCGGCACCGGTTCCGCGCACGCAGCGAGCCCAGCCGGGCGCACACCCGCGGGCGAAGCCACCCATTCGCGCGATGCGTCCTCCGGGGCGCCGCCCGTTTCCTCCTTGCCGGCGATCCCGATCGCCGTCGACGAAGGCGTGCGCGCAGCGGTCGTCGAAGAGCCGGAAGCGACCCGCGAGCCCGACGCCGGTGCAGCCGAGGGCGCGCCGGCCGGCGTCGCGATGCGAACGGCGACGCCACCGCCACCGCCGCCACCGCAGTTGCCGCGCACGCCTGCCGAGCCCCAGCGCGATGCAGGGCCGATCCGCGCGATGCCGACCCGCATCGCTGGCGGCATCGGCTGGCGCTGGCCGAGCTCGGCCACGCTCGTCGGTCGTTTTGCCGCAGACGACGAAGCCCGGCAGGGCATCCGCATGCAAGGCCCCGCGGGCATGCCGGTGCATGCCACGGCCGATGGCGAAGTGGTGTACAGCGGCAACGGCCTGGTGGGACTCGGCGAACTCGTGATCATCAAGCACGGCTCCGAGTACCTCAGCGCCTACGGGCTCAACCGCAAGCGCCTCGTCACCGAAGGCCAGAAGGTCCTGGCCGGACAACCAGTGGCGGAAATGGGCAACAGCGCCGGCGTCGCCGGGCTGCTGCACTTCGAGGTCCGCCGCAACGGCCGTCCGATCGACCCGTTGACCGTGTTGCCACCGCGCTGACAGCACGCCCTTCGAGCATTTACATGGCCCGCAAGCAGATCCCGGTGCCCGATGCGCCGCCAGGCGACGCGGAGTTCGCGGCAGGACCGGGATACGCTGACGGCGGCGCGCGCGACTCGATCGCCGCCTACCTCAACGAGATCGGCCTCATCCCGCTGCTCGACGCGGCGCAGGAAAAGTCGCTTGCCAGCCGGGTGCAGGCCGGCGATGCGCAGGCGCGCGCGCGCCTGATCGAATCCAACCTCCGGCTCGTGGTGAGCATCGCGCGTGGCTTCACCGGTCGCGGCCTGGCGATGCCCGATCTCATTGCCGAGGGCAACCTCGGCCTCATACGCGCCGTCGAGAAATTCGACCCTGAGCGCGGGTTCCGCTTTTCGACGTATGCCACGTGGTGGATCCGCCAGGCAGTGGGCCGCGCCCTGATCCAGCAGGGTCGTACGATCAGGCTTCCGGTCCACGTCGTGCGCGAGATCGCGGCAGTGCTGCGGGCCGGCAGAGAGTTCGCGCAGCGCGGCGGTCCGCCCGCCTCGATCGAGGAAATCGCCAGGGTGGTGGGCAAGTCGAGCGAGGAGGTCACGCAGTTGTTCAGCCTCACCGAGCGCGTGAGTTCCCTCGACCAGCCGCTCGGCGACGACGAACGCCAGCTCGCAGCGGCCATCGTGGCCGAAGACGGCGACGACCCGCTTGACCTGCTCGCGGAAGCGGCCGCCACTGATTCACTGGACAAGTGGCTCGGCAAGTTGCCGGCGAGGCAACGCGAAGTGCTGGTGCGACGCTATGGCCTCGGGGACCACGCGGTGCAGTCGCTCGCCGAGGTGGCCGCGATTCTCGGCATCAGTCGCGAGCGTGTGCGCCAGATCCAGGCGAGTGCGCTGATCCGCTTGCGCAAGCTGTGCGCTACCGCCTGATGCGGCTGGCGCGCGGGAAGCAGGGCGATGGCGGCCATGGATCCGTTGTCAGCCTGTCGCCTCCAGTTAGTGGCGCGAATGCCCCGCTGGTTCTGCTCAGGGCAAAAGGAACGCGCCGAGGACGTTGCGACCTTCGCTGACCAGGAGGTTGAACGTGCGCGCCGCTGCAGGGTTGGACATGGGTTCGATGCCCACGCCCGCGCGCAACAGGTGCGCCACGAACGACGCGGGCGGAAAAGCCTGGGTCGCGCCGCAACCGAGGATCACCAGCGCGGGCTGCCGATCGAGCAGCGAGCGT
>JBBRIE010000005.1:0-31021 GCA_038221545.1 Lysobacterales bacterium | reverse complement strand
ATTCGTGACCATCATCGCCAACTACGTGCCCCTGCAGGATCCGTCGGGCGGCCCGAATTTCTTCTTCCTCGACCAGGAAGCGCTGTACGAAATCCACATCGACAACAACGGCGACGCGCAGGAAGACCTGACGTTCCAGTTCCGTTTCAACAACGCGTTCCAGTCGCGCACATTGCCAGTCAATGGTACCCAGGTGCCCGTGCCCGTGCTGAACATCGGGCCGTTTGGCCCCACGCCGGAAGCCAACGACGCCAACAAGAACCTGATCGAGACCTACTCGGTGAACGTCGTGCGCGGTAATCGCCGCACCGGTCAGTCGCAGCCGGCGACGAACATGTCGGGTGGCACCAATTCGTTCCGCAAGCCGCTCGACAACTACGGTGTCAAATCCATACCGGCCTACGAACAGTACGCCGACAACCACATCTTCCGCCTCGGCATCCCGGGTTGCAGTGAAGGCCGCGTGTTCGTCGGTCAACGCCGTGAGGGCTTCTTCATCGACGTGGGCGGCGTGTTCGACCTCCTCAACCTCAATCCGCTTGGACCGCGCGACGGTGGACCGAACCAGCTGCTCAACAAAAGCGTGACGAGCCTTGCTCTCGAGATTCCAGTCGCGTGCCTGGCTGCGCAAGGCAGCCCCATCGTCGGCGCCTGGACGACCGCAAGCCTTCGTCAGGCGCGCGTCCTGAACTCGCGCCCGCGCGGCTCCGCCACCCTGACGCCCACCGGCGCGACCGGTGTTGGACCCTCGGTCGAAGGTGGCGCGTGGACGCAGGTCTCGCGTTTGAGCTCCCCGCTCGTCAACGAGGTCGTCATCGGCGTGCCCGACAAGGATCGCTTCAACGCATCCGAGCCGCGCAACGACGCGCAGTTCCTGCCGTACGTCGCGAGTCCGACGTTGCCGGAGATCATCGAGATCCTCTACCCGGCGGCAGTCGCGCCCAACCAGTTCCCGCGCACCGACCTCGTGGCTGCGTTCCTGACCGGCATCGCCGGAGCCAACATGCCGACTGGCGTGACGCCGGCGGAAATCATGCGCCTCAACACCAGTACTCCGGTGGTTGCGTTGGGCTCGCAGAATGACCTGGGATTCATCGCAGGCGACCTCGCCGGGTTCCCGAATGGCCGGCGTCCTGGCGATGATGTCGTGGACATCGAACTGCGCGTGCTGATGGGCGTGCTGTTGCCTGCTGCGGTCGCTCCTGCTGGGCAACTGCCGTTCACGGACGGGGTGCGGCAGACGGTTCCGCTACGTCCCACGTTCCCGTACCTCAACACCCCGCTTCCGGGCAAGGGCTGATCGCGCGCTCCGGACTTTCGGCGTCAATGACGAAAGTCCGGATGGCTGCGTCGCAAGGCTCCGCTCTCCCGGTTGCATCGCGGGGAGCGGCGGATCGGAACAAAACCAAGGATATCCATCATGAAATCGCACGCTAGACTCTCCCTTCTGCTGACGGTGGCGCTCGCGGTCACCGCGTGCAGCGGTGGCAGCAACAATTCGTCGCCCAATCCGGCACCGGCACCGGCCCCGCCGCCAGCCACCACCCCGCCCCCTGCGGTCGACACTGTATTCAGCACATTCGTCCTGGGCCTGATCGGCCAGACCAGCGAAACTTCCACCCCGGTCGACATCAACTCCACCAACTTCACCTTCTCCGAAGACGCCAATGCTTTCAATTCCGTCCTTGGGGGTCCGTAACCAAGCCAGTGCCGTCCACCTGATCGCACTTCTGTTCGGTGCGAGCCTCGCAAGTGCGCAGGCTCCACCGGTTTTTGTTCCTGACGACGATTCGCTGGTGCTCGCGCGCGTACCGCCGGGCTATGCGGCCTGGCGTGAGGCTGATATCCGCGTCGACAGCCCCGAAGCGCTGGGTGGCGCGATGGCACAGGTTGCCCGCTCCGGCGACGCCCGCCTGGCGGGACGACTGCAGAAGCAGCTCGATGCCTTGCCACCCGATGCCGGGGCCCATGTCACGCTTGCCCAGGCGTGGCTCGCGCAGCATCAACATCGATTTGGCGCGTCCAGGCTGCTGCTCGATCGACTGATCGCGCGAGAGCCGCAAAGCGCAAGCGCGCACGCGATGCGGGCGCATCTGAACCTCACCCAGGGACGACTGCGTGCAGCCCGGCGCGACTGCGCAGCACTCGTGCTCCTGGATCAACGGCAGGCCTCGTTCTGCGGGGCCCGCCTGGCAGAGCGGCAGGGCAACACCGCCGGTGCCGGGCGCCTGCTCGAGCGATTGACCGCCGGCACCGACGCGGTCGCACGCGATGCGCTGCTGTTGTCTGCCGAAATCGCGGCGGCGCGCGGTGATGCTTCCGCAGGTGATTTTTTTCGGCAGGCACGCGAACTCGAGCCGGATGACGTGCGCCCGCGAATCGCCTACGCGCGCTGGCTTCGTCGAAACGATCGACCGGCAGAAGCCCTGGAATTGCTGCCGGTGGATTCCGTCCACGATGGCCTTGCCCTGGAGCGCGTCATGGCCGCCGCTGCGCTGCAGGCTCCCGACGCGCGAGCACAACGAACCCGCCTGCTCGCGCGACACGCGGCAGCTCGCGCGGCAGGTGCCAGTCCCGAAACGCGGGACGAGGCCGAGCTTGCACTGCTTGCCGGCGACGATCTGCGCGCGCTGCAACTCGCTCTCGCCAATTTCGAAACACAGCGCGATATCGAAGACGTCGAGCTGCTGGAACGCGCTGCTCGCGCCGCGCAGCAGCCACATGCGCTGGAACCTCTTGATTCATGGGCGCGGCGAGAGGGCGTGACACGCCCGCGGTCAGGCTGACACAGGGTCCCATGCGCCTCCTTTTCCTGCTGCTCGTCTGCGCGCTCTCCGCGAACTCCGGTGCACACTCGCTGAGCGTGGCGCATCTCCGCGTTGTCCAGCACGCCGGCTCCAACGAGGCGGAGGTGACGATCGACATCGCCTTGGCCGACCTCGAGCTTGGCATTGGCATCGATGCGGACGGCGATGGCGAGATCACCTGGGGCGAGGTGCGTGCACGCTCCGCTGCGATAGCGGAATTCGCGCTCAAGGGCGTGACGCTCGAGTCGGGCGGCAAGCCGTGCACTGTTCGGCCCGGACGTCTGGCGATCCGCCGGTACGCCGACGGCAACTACGTGCATCAGCCGCTGACCGCCAGCTGCGGGTCCGGCGATCCGACGCTCGATTACACGTTGCTGCTCGATCGCGACGCCCAGCACCGGGCGGTACTGGTCGTCGAGCGCGACGGCAAGACGGTCACGAGCCTGATCGACACGAATCATCGCAGCGCGCGCCTGGCGGCGCCGCGCAGCACGTTCCAGGCGTTCCTGCGCGAGGGTGTGCATCACATCCTGATCGGCTACGACCATCTGGCGTTTCTGTTCTCGCTGCTGCTCACGGTGGCACTCACTCGTGACCAGGGCCGGTGGCAGCGGAACGGAACGCTCGGGCAGAGTTTTCGTCGCGCAGCCGTTCTGGTCACGGCGTTTACGCTGGCCCATTCGCTGACCTTGACGCTCGCGGCGTTGGGACTGGTCACTCCGGTCGGACGCTGGATTGAAGCGGCGATCGCGCTCAGCGTGACGCTGGCTGCTCTCAATAATGTCTGGCCGGTGATCGTGCGGCGCCTGTGGTTGCTGGCGCTCGGGTTTGGCCTGGTGCACGGATTCGGATTTGCCGGCGCGCTGGGCGAACTCGGTTTGCCGCGCGACGCGCGACTCACCGCATTGTTCGCTTTCAACCTTGGCGTCGAACTCGGGCAGCTCGGGGTCGCCGCGATTGCGCTCCCGATCATCCATGCATTGAGCGCATGGCGTCATTACGCGCGGTTCGTGATGATCCCGCTGTCGCTGTTGATCGCTGCGCTCGGCGCGTGGTGGTTGTTCGAACGACTATCGGGTCAGTGAGTCCGTGAAACTGCTGGTCAATTTCCTCATCACGATTGCGTTGCTCGCGCGCGGGTATGCGGCTGGAGCCGACGGCGTGGGAGTCATCGCACACACGCACGAGGAGCCCACGCCGACCCGTGCCGCCTTTCTCGCGGTGCCATCTGCACACGACGACGCAACATCCCGCCCTCTTTCAGCACACGGCCACGGCCATCCGCATCCTCAAGGCGATTCTCGGACCGCGACGCTCCGGCCGCATGAGCATCGGCCACGCCCGATAGCTCGCCACCCGCACTCCCACGCGCGCCCCGCAAGCAATCATCAGCACGAAGAACGCGAGGCGGGAGTGGTGTACGTCGCCGACCCCGCCGCTGGCGCGGGCGAAACCCTTGCGGGTTTGCGCGCGCTGGATGGATTCGTCTTTATCGTGGCAGAGCCGGCAGCACCCACGCATGCATCGGGCCGCGCCGGTTTGCCCGAGGCGCGCGCTTCGCGCTTTGAATCGCGCGTGCTCGACCCCGCAGAGCGGCCTCCCGACTGCTGACTGCGCATCGCGCCGGGTCCAGTCCGACTCCCCGAATCGTCATGTCGCGTACGCGTGCACCTGGGTGCCGCGGCCGACATTGCGCTTGCATGGTATTTCGGCTGCGTCACTGGATTCTCCTGCGCGCTGCAATCAGACGCATCGCGAGGGCGCGCCGTACGGCACGCCCAATGTCCTGCTGTGCAGTGCTGCGCGCGCGCTCGTGCGCGGCCACGGGAGAGTTCTCATGCAATCGCCTCATCCAGAATCCACATCCACACTTGCATCTGCATCCGCAACGTTCAGAACCGCCGGTTCGCTTCGCGCTCGCTTGCTGCTGCGGCAATCGATCCTTGCCGCCCTGTTGGGCACGGTCGCCGCAACTTCACTCGCGCAGGGGCGGGCGCAACTCGAGGAGCCAGGCCCGTCTGACGTGAGTGACGAGACAGCCGACGACGGGGCCACCACGCTGAAGAAGATCGAAGTCATTGGCCGCCGGCAGAATCTTGTCGGTGAAGTCATCGCTGCGTCCGAAGGTTCCGTCGGTCGCGATGACATTGCGCAACGCCCCTTGCTGCGCAGCGGTGACCTGCTGGAGTTCGTGCCGGGACTGGTCGCGACCCAGCACTCCGGCAGCGGCAAGGCCAACCAGTACTTTCTGCGCGGCTTCAACCTCGATCACGGCACCGACTTCGCGACATACGTTGACGCCATGCCGGTCAACATGCGCACGCACGGGCATGGTCAGGGCTGGACGGACCTCAACTTCCTGATTCCGGAAGCAGTGGAGGAAATCCGCTATCGCAAGGGACCGTACTACGCCGACGTGGGCGATTTTGCGTCAGCGGGATACGCGCGCTTCCACCTGTCCGACTCGGTGGCCGCCGGGCTCGTGGAAGGGACCATTGGCGAGTTCGGTTATCTGCGTGGCGTGCTGCTCAACTCGGTGGCAGTGGGCGAGGGCACGGTCCTGTTCGGGGCGGAAGCGCAAACCTACGACGGACCGTGGGCCGACATCGACGAGGATGTCGAGAAGGTCAACTTGATGCTTCGTTACAGCGCCGAGCTGGGTTCGGGCAGGGCGCATGCGATGTTGCTGGCTTACGACAACACGTGGAACTCGCCCGACCAGATTCCCCAGCGCGCGGTCGATCAGGGACTCATTTCCGAGTTCGGCTCGATCGATACCAGCGTGGGCGGCGAGTCGTCGCGTTACAGCCTGTCCGGTGGCTGGAAGGGCTCGGCGTTTGGGGGCCAGGGCGTTGTCCAGGCCTATGCCATCGATTCCGACCTTGATCTGTTTTCGAACTTCACCTATTTGCTCGACGACCCGGTGAACGGCGATGAGTTCCGGCAGGTGGACGAACGCCGACTGTACGGATTCGAAGCGACCGGCGAATGGAACAGGGGACGCAGCAGCTGGCGCTTCGGCGTGGATGGACGCTTCGACGACATCTCGCGCGTGGGGTTGTTCCGGACCCGCGCGCGCCAGCCCGTGAGCACGGTGCGCGAGGACGCAGTCGAGGAAGGCAGCCTCGGGGTGCACGCGGCGCACGATTTTCGCTTCAGCGACAAGTTGCGCAGTCACGTCGCGCTGCGCTACGACCGCTACCGGTTCGATGTCGATGCCCGTTCGTTGCCCGAGAATTCGGGCGTCGTGCACGACTCCACTCCGTCGCTCAAAGCGAGCCTGATCCATCGACCCGTCGATCCGCTGGAACTGTATGCGAGTTTCGGGCAGGGCTTTCATTCCAACGATGCCCGCGGCACCACCATCCGTATCGATCCGGTCAGCGGCGATGACGCCGTGCCGGTGGACCCGCTGGTCGATTCAACCGGCGGCGAGCTTGGGGCTCGTTGGCAAGTCAGCGAAGGGTTTCAGGCCACGCTGGCACTCTGGACTTTGCGGCTCGACTCCGAGCTGCTGTTCGTGGGTGACGCCGGCAACACCGAAGCCGGTCGGCCGAGCCAGCGCGATGGCGTGGAGTTGGGCTTGTACTGGTTTGGCGCCAGCGGCTTGCGTGCCGACCTCGAAGCGTCCTACACCGACAGCGAGTTCCGCGACGACGCGCCCGAAGGCAACAGCATTCCAGGATCGATTCCGCTGGTCGTGAGTGCCGGCATCACCAGGCAATGGAGCGCGGGCTGGTTCGCCACCGCGCGACTGCGTCACTTCGGGTCGTATCCGTTGATCGAGGACGAGAGCGTCGAGTCGGATGGCTCGACCATCGTCAATCTTCGATTGGGGCGCGACTGGGGACGTCTGGGCGTTTATCTCGACGTACTGAACGCACTGGACAGCGACGACCACGACATCGATTATTTCTACGCATCGCGGCTGGCAGGCGAACCCGACGGCGGTTTCGACGACCTCCACTTCCACATCCTGCAGCCTCGCAGCGTTCGGCTCAGCCTCAAGTACGCTTTCTAGACGCACGCAGCCCCGCCGCCACGCTTCACGCCTCATTGCAGCAGCGGTGCAAGCCGCGATGCCGTTTGCACGGCGCGCCGCTGCTGCATTTTCTACAGGGCGCGATGACGGGCCAGTGCGCCGTGTCAAGTGTGTCGAGCGATGGACGCGTCGTAATCGACGCCGACGACTCCGAAGGTCACGGGACCGTCGGGGAGCCCTGCCGTGACCTCGTCATTCGCGCGCTTGCCGAGGAGCGCACGCGCCAGCGGGGAGTCAATACTGATGTAGCCGCGCGCCGCATCGGTCTCGTCCGGCCCGACAACTCGGTAGTGCGCACGCTCGCCGGTGTCGCCGCGTGCAACAGTCACCTGCGCGCCGAAGAAAATGGCCGTGCGATCCGTCGGCACGGTTTCCACCACGCGCAACTCGGGAATGCGCTTGCCGAGGAAGCGCACGCGCCGGTCGATGCCGCCGAGTTGCTTCTTGCGATAGATGTACTCCGCATTCTCCGAGCGATCGCCTTCAGCGGCGGCGGCGGCGAGTGCGCGCACGACCTCGGGCCGCTGTACGCGCCAGAGGTCGTCGAGCTCGGCGCGCAGGCGCTCGAAGCCCTCGCGCGTGATCAACGCGGTGGACGGCGGCTGCGGTGGCGGCCTGCGGCTCAACGTGCCGGAGGCGACAGGCGTGCCTCCAGCGCATCGATCTGTTCGATCTTGAGCAGGATTTCCTGCTGGCGGGGATCGTCCGGGAATCGTTCGGCCGCGAATGTAAGCACCGCGCGCGCGGCGAGCGTGTCGGAGTTGCGGTCGACCAGCAGCCTTGCGCCCAGCAAAGCCATCTCCGGCACGGTCGCAGCCTTCGGGTGGGCTAGGTGGAAGTCGCCAGCCAGTGCGAGCGCCACGTCGGGCATGCCGCTGTTCATCGCGGTGCGGGCAAGCCGCGCGCGCTGCTCGACGTCGCGAACGCGGAACGCGGCGTCGCGCTGCAGCATCGCGCGCACCAGCAGCAGCGCGTCGCGCTCGCGCTTGTCGATCAGTAGCCGCGACGCGTAGGTCTGCGTGTGGTCGGCCAGCGCGGGTTCGTCGCCCAGTTGCTCGAGCAGGCGGCGGTAGCGCTGGTGCATCGCGTCCGTGGTGTGCGGCTCGCTTTCGAGGTGGCGTTGCAGCGCCGCCGCGGCCTGCTTGCCCTTGTCCTCCGCGATCATGATCTCGACGTCGCGCATGAAACCGCGATGGCGGTCGGTCGGATCGAGCCGCGTCGGCACTTCCGCAAGATCGTGCCCGATGGCGCCGCGACGGGCGTAGACGATGCGCCCCATGAGATGGAAGTTGAAGACCAGCAGGTAGAACGCGACGAAGCCGGCCAGCACGCGCGCCACGATCACCGGCAGCCACCCGAGCAGGAATTCGTAGGCCTGGCCCTGCAGGAAGGCGCAGGCGGCGCCGACGACGACGAGCAGCGCGTATCCGAATCCCACGCGTGCGATCAACTGCAGCCAGCGCAGGGGGTTGAGCGCGCTCTCGATGTTGCCGATCAGCACCAGGTTGAGCGTCGCCGCCGGCTGGATCACGGCCAGCAGCAACCACCACCCGTACCGTTGCGCGTCGTTTGGAGCCCACAGATCCACGACCAGATACAGGGCGAGGAAGCAAAGCTGGAGCACGAGCATCGCGACGCCTCCGCCCGCGCGGATGTCGAGCGCGTAGTCGGGTGCCTCGAGTGCGCCCGCCGCACTGCGATCCAGTACCTCGATGGCGTAGCGATACGCCGATGCCCAGACCAGCAGCGCCAGCGCCATGCCGAAAAAAGGCACCGAGCCCAGCATCAGCGCCAGCGCGAAAGCGAGGATCGAGGTCAGCGCGCCGGATTGCAGCGGATACGCGAACGCACGCCCGAGATCATCGAAGGTGGCGGCGCTCGCGCGCTTTCTTCCAGGGTGGCTCGCGTTGCCCATGGCGGTCGCCTCAGCGACGCCGGCCGCCCAGCACGCCGCGCAGGATCTGCCGACCTAGCTGGCTGCCGACCGTGCGTGCTGTCTGCTTGGCCATGGTCTCGATCGCGCCCTGCCGGCGGTTCGTGCCGAACAGCCACTCCTTGAGCTTGCCGCCGACCCCGCTGGTGGCTGCGGGTGCGGGCGCGCGTGCCGGCGCGTCTGCGCTGCCGGCGCGTTGCCGGCCGGAGCCCGCGCGGGGCGCCGGCGTCGCCGCCTGCGGCGCGTTGGGCTTTGCGTCGGGCGATCCGGTGTTCGCGCGCTCGATCAGGCGCTCATGCGCCGATTCGCGATCGACCGGCGTGTCGTACTTCGCGCCGACCGGCGAGCGCGCGCGCACGGCGAGGCGTTCGGCCGCGGTGATTGCGCCGATGCGGGAGCGTGGCGGTGCGATCAGGGTGCGTTCCACAGGCATCGGGATGCCCCTGTCCTGCAGCGTGGATACCAGCGCCTCGCCCGTGCCGAGTTGCGAAAGTGTCGCGGCGACATCGAGCTTCGGGTTCGCGCGAAAAGTCTCGGCCGCGACGCGCACGGCCTTCTGGTCGCGCGGGGTGAACGCGCGCAGGGCGTGCTGGATGCGGTTGCCGAGCTGGCCGAGGATGTCGTCGGGTACGTCATCCGGATACTGCGAGCAGAAGTACACGCCGACGCCCTTCGAGCGGATGATGCGCACGACCTGCTCGACGCGCTGCATCAGCGCGGGCGGCGCGTCGTCGAACAGCAGGTGTGCCTCGTCGAAGATGAAAACCAGTTTCGGATGGTCGAGGTCGCCGACTTCGGGCAGCGATTCGAACAGTTCCGAGAGCAGCCACAGCAGAAACGTCGAGTACAGCCGCGGCTTGAGGATGAGCCGATCCGCGGCGAGCACGTTGACGATGCCGTGTCCGTTCGCGTCCGTGCGCATGAGGTCCGCGAGCGCGAGCGCGGGTTCGCCGAAGAATTGCTCGCCGCCATCGGATTCGAGGCGCAGCAGCGCGCGCTGGATCGCACCGATCGACGGCGTGCTGACCAGCCCGTAGGTGGTGGAGATCTCCTTGCGCGACGCGGCGACGAAGCCGAGCACCGCGCGCAGGTCGGCGAGATCGAGCAGCAGCAGGCCCTGGTCGTCGGCGAGCTTGAACGCGATGTCGAGCACGCCCGACTGGGTATCGTTGAGCTCGAGCATGCGCGCGAGCAGGGAGGGTCCGATGTCGCTGACCGTGGCTCGCACCGGATGGCCGCCGGTGCCGTACAGGTCCCAGAACACGACAGGGCTTGCCGCGGGGGCGTAATCGGCAATGCCGATCGCGGCGACGCGCTCGGCGATCTTCGCGTTGGGCACCGCGGCGACCGCGAGCCCTGCCACGTCGCCCTTGACGTCGGCCATGAACACCGGGACGCCGAGGCGCGAGAATCCCTCCGCGAGCACCATGAGCGAAACCGTCTTGCCGGTGCCGGTCGCGCCCGCGACCAGCCCGTGCCGATTGCCGAACTTGCCCAGCAGGTGGACCTGGGCGTCGCCTTTGCCGATCAGTATGTCGCCCACGTGCGCCCCGCTTTCCTGTCCTGACCCGATTCTAGCCGCCGAACGCGTGCTGCCCCCTAGCGCGAATCCGCTCGGGGTGAAACCGCGCCTGCAGGTCGATCGGGCGGCAACGGTGTTTGCGATGACCGTCGCGGGCCGATACCGTGCCTTAATCTCGAAACCGGATGCAAACGTGATCAATCGCACACGCATGAGGCAGGGTTCGACCTGGCTGGCTTTGCTCGCCGGCGCGCTGACGGGCTGCGCGGGCGCGGGTGCGACCCGCGATGCCCCGGCGACCACCGCAGTCAAACCCGCGGGCAGCGCGATCAATCAAGAAGTCGACGCCGCCGCCGTCCGCTATCGCGCGGCACTGTCGAAAGTGGCGAAAGGCGACGCGGCGGGACGCACCGATCTCTCCGCCGCGTCGGTGGCGCTGCTCGATGCCGCGACCCTCTGCCAGGCAGACGCGGACTGCGACCGCGAGCGCGTCGTCTCCGTGTACGACGCACTGCTCGCGCGTCGCGCGCAGGGCATCGACGAGGAGGGATTCGCGTCGATCGAGGAGTCGCCCGAGATTTCGGGCGAGTCGCCGCTCGTGGCCGACCTGCCTGCGGCCCAGCAATCGATCACCCTGCTGAAGGGACGCGACCTGCGCGAGCTGATCGTGCTCAACGAGCCGATGAAGGCCGCGCTCAACGAGTGGCTGACGTGGATGCGGCCGATGCTCATCGATTCCTGGGAGAACTACCAGTACCTGCGCTGGCAGATGTGGCCGGAGTACCAGCGCGCCGGTCTTCCGGAAGCGCTGCTGTTCGGCATCATGGCGAAGGAGTCCGCGGGCAAGGTGCATGCCGTATCGCGCTCCGGAGCCGCGGGGCCGCTGCAATTCATGCCCGCTACGGGACTCCGCTTCGGTCTCAACGGTGCATCCGGCTTCGACACGCGGTTCGATCCGCAGCTGTCTGCACGCGCTAACGTCGCTTACCTGAACGAGCGCTTCGCCGAGCTCAACAACAACCTCGAACTCACGCTCGCGGCCTACAACGGCGGCGAGGGCCGGGTCGGACGGCTGTATCGCAAGAACCCGGGGCGTGGCTTCTACGACCCGGGCGTGTACGCGCAACTGCCGCCGGAGACGCGGGACTACGTGCCGATGGTGCTGGCCGCCGCGTGGCTGTTCCTGCACCCGGAGGAACATGGCCTCGAGTTCCCGCGCGTGGATCGCGGCGAGCCGGTCATCGTTGCGCTGGAGCGGCCTGCGTCGCTCAACGAACTCGCGATCTGCGTCGGCAACCGCGGCAGCCGCGGTGGCTGGTTCCGCACGCTGCGCAACCTCAATCCGCGGCATGACCCGACGATCGCGCTTGCCCAGGGCACTTCGCTGCGCCTGCCGCCGCAGCTCGCGAAGCTCTACAAGGCGCATTGCCTGGCTGGCGAGCGGGCGCGCGTGGCGAGCGAGATTGCCCGTTCGCGAAAGCCTTCGGTGACCGGATTCACACCGCAGATCGCGATCCGGAACACGAGCTCTGCGGCCGCGGCCGCAGCCAAGCTCGCCGCCAAGCCCGCCGCGCGCACGCACACGGTGCGTCGCGGCGAGACGCTGGCGGCCATTGCACGTCGTTACGAGTGCGGCAGCGCCAAGGGCCTTGCGCAGGCCAACGGACTCAAGCCGCCGAACTACACGATTCACCCAGGCCAGCGCATCAAGCTTTCGGGGTGTTCCTGAGCCGACTCAAAGCCCGGATGTAGCGGAGCTTCGCTCTACAGGAGCCCGCAGTCCGCTGCCTCTGTAGAGCCGAGCAAAGCTCGGCTCAAAGCCTAGCGACGCGCGCGTTCGAGGAACCAGAGGCCCGCGAAGAGCTTGAGGTCGATGCCGAAACCGTCGGCCTGCTTGCGCATCAGCCATGACGCCGCGGAGTCGCGATCGACCTCGTGCACGGTGATGTCCTCGCCGTGCACGCCGCCGCCAGGTCCAACCCTTCGAAGCCCGCGCGCAATCACGAACGCGACCATTTCGTTGGACATGCCTGCCGACGTGGGGCCGGTCAGGATGTGCTCGAACGAGTCGCCGTCGTAACCGGTTTCCTCGATCAGTTCCCGCCGCGCCGTGGCGAGGAGGTCGTCGTCCGCCGCGGCCTCGTCATCGCCGATGAGCCCCGCCGGCATCTCGATCGTGCGCGCATTGATGGGTACGCGGAACTGCTCGACGAACACCACCTTGCCCTCGATGGTCTCGGCGATCACGCTGACCGCGCCGCCGCCGCGATTGGTGCGTTCGGCGTACTCCCATTTTCCGCGCCGCTTGATGCGCAGCCACTGGCCCGCAAACAGGGTTTCGGTGTCGGTCATGTGCGCGCGGGGCTCGCTCAGGCAAAATGAGCCTGCATTCTGCCAGCGGAACCCGCCGGCCTGCCGTGTTGTCCCAACCTGCCCGCCGCTCTGCGGTCGGCATCCCCGAAGAATCCACAGGTCTCCCGCATGCAGAACTCCGTATTCGAAGCAGTAGCCGTCGCGTGCCTCGGCGCCGCCATGTTCCTCGCCGGCACCCCGGCAATCGCCCAGCCCATGCGCGCCCCCGAGGCGGCGGCTGCGCAGCCCGCCGCTGCGCCCGCAGGCGCTCCCCAGGTCACCGACCCCGTTCTGGCGGAGCTGAAATCGGTGCCCGAGCTCCTCAAGCTGGCGGACGAGGCGGCCACGAAGGCAGACTGGAGCCGCTACGGCGAGGTCATGATGCGCGTGCTGCAGCTGCGTCCGTACGCCGGCAACATCCAGCTCGAAGTCGCGGCCAGCCACGCGTTGCGCAACGACAAGACTGGCGGCTACAACGCACTCATGCAGCTGCCGCAGCAGGGCTATGGCTTCGCGATCGAGCAGGACGAGCGGTTGAAGAACCTGCACGGGACCGAGGTTTGGGACTACCTGGTGGAGCAATTCGGCAACAATCGCAAGTCGGCAGGCTCGGGCCGTGTACATGCGACGCTGCCGAAGCAGGACTTGCTGATCGAGTCCCTGGCATGGGACCCGGTCGGCAAGTCGCTGCTCGCGGGCTCGGTGCGCACCGGCAAGGTCTCGAGGGTTGGCGCGGACGGCAAGCTGGTCGACTTCATCGTCCCTGACGCCACAAATGGCCTGGGTGGCGTATTCGATGTTGTCGTCGACCCGGTGCGCAAGTTCGTCTGGGTGGCCAGCGCGCACGTCCCGCATGCCTCGCATTCGGATGCTGCCCGCTACGGCGAGGCCGCTCTGGTCAAGTTCGATCTCGCCAATGGCAAGTTCATCAGGCGTTTCGACATTGCGGCCGAGGGCTCGCCACACATCCCGTCGGGCATGGCCGTGGCGGCGGATGGCGCGCTGTTCGTGGCCGACACCGTGCAGCCCGTGATCTGGAAGATCGAGGGCGACAACGTGCGGACCGTGGTGCGCAACCCGAGCCTCACCGGAATCCGCGCGCTGGCGCTCAACGACAAGGGCACGGTGCTCTACATCGCCGACCACGAGCTTGGGGTGTTCGGCCTCGACCTCGCGTCCGGCAACGCGTTCCAGCTGACTGGCCCGCCCCTGCTCACGATGTACGCGGTCGATGCGCTGTCATGGCACGACGGCCATCTCATCGCGATCCAGAACGGCTTTCCGCCTGCCCGCGTCATGCGTTTCGCGCTCGACAGCACCGGTCGCAAGATCGTCAACTCGCAAATCCTGGACGCCGGGCACCCGTCCTTCGGGATCCCCGGCAGCGGTGTCGTCGGCGGAGACGCGTTCTACTTCATCGCCAACTCGCAGAAGGATCGCGTCGACGGCAGCGGCAAGCTCGTGGACGCCAAGGCGCTCGAGGGCGCACGCATTTTCCGCACCGCGCTCGACACGCCCATGCGCGAGACGCCCGAGCTGCCCGCGAGCCTGCGCGGGTTGCCCAGCAGAAACTAGCGCACGGCGCGCGCGCCAACCGGGTCCCGCGCCGCGCTCGCGATGGCCATGGACACCCGCTCTCCCCGCTGATGCGGGGCAGCGGGATCCCGACCCGCGCCGAGGCGCGCGCAAGCGTCCTAGAACTGGAAGTAGACGAACGGAACCTGCGCGTCGATGCGCGCGAAGATCTCGAGGAAGAACAACGCTGCGACGCCCGTGGCCACGGCCACGCCAAGGCGGGCCCGCTCCACCAGCCAGTCCTGGATGCGGCGGCCGCGATCCAGCAGGCAGAACGCAAGCGTGGCCAGGGGAATCAGCCACATGCCCTGGTTCGCCACGGCGAACGCGAGGTCCGGCCAGCGCACCAGTTCAACCAGCGTCACCTGCGTGGCCACGAGCGTGGGTGCACGGAACGGCACCCAGCCGAGCGTGACGATCACGAAGGTGATCGCGATCCAGAGTGGCGCGAACACCGGCAGGTCGACCGCCCGCGCGGCTCCCGTGCGCTCGACCGCACCTCTCCATAACCGGTGCCCGACCAGCAAAAGCCCGTGGTACAGGCCCCAGATCGCGAAGTTCCAGCTCGCGCCATGCCAGAGGCCGCCCAGCGCCATCACGATCAGGATGTTGAGATACACGCGCGGCAACGCGACGCGGTTGCCGCCGAGCGAGATGTAGATGTAGTCGCGCAGCCAGAAGGACAGCGAGATGTGCCAGCGCCGCCAGAAGTCCGTGATGTTCGGACTGAGGTAGGGGCGCTCGAAGTTCGGCGGGAAGCGGTATCCCAGCAGCCGCGCGCAGCCGCGCGCGATGTCGGTGTAACCGGAGAAGTCGAAGTAGATCTGCATCGAGAAGGCGAACACGCCGGCCCACGCCGGCACCGCTATCCCCGCATGCGATCCGCCGGCGAAGTATGCGGTCGCGATCGGCGCGAAATAGTTCGCCAGCGCGACCTTCTTGATCAGTCCCTTGAGGATCTCGCGCATGCCCCAGCGCGAATCCTCGCTGGTGAGCGCCGCACGCTGCGCGAGCTGCGGGAAGAAGTCCCTGGGCCGGATGATCGGTCCAGCCACGAGGTGCGGGAAGAACGCGATGAACAGCGAGAAATCGACCGGATCGCGCACCGCGCGCAGCTGCCGCCGGTATACGTCGACGGCGTACGCGATGCCCTCGAAGGTGAAGAAGCTGATGCCGACCGGCAGGATGATGTTGATCGCGGCGCCTGCGGGATCGAGGCCGAACGCTCCCGCGAAGGATTCGATAAAGAAGTTCGCGTACTTGAAGAAGCCCAGCACCGACAGGTTGAACGCCACCGCGAGTGTGACCATGCGCTTGCGCGCGGGGCCCTCGCGCGTGTCGATCAATCGGCCGAACGCATAGTTGACCAGCGTCGAGCCTGCCAGCAGCAGGCAGAAGCGCACGTCCCAGAAGCCATAGAAGACGTAGCTCAGTGCGACCAGGGCAATCTTGGAAGGACGGTCGCGCAGGGCCGCGAGCAGCACCAGCGCGCAGGCGAAGAACAGCCAGTAGGCAAGCGTGTCGAACATCATGGCGGGGCGTCCCGCTCGAGTTCCTCGCGTACGCGCGCGCCGACCACGGCACCAGTGCGTTCGCGGCCGGCACGGTTGGCGTGCAGCCGATCGAAGAAGAACCGCGGCGCCTCGAGTTCCGCCAGCAGGTCCGGCGGCAACACCACCACGCCCGCTTCGCCCGCGAGGCTTTGCAAGGAGGACGGCAGCGCAGGGTGGTCGGGGAGCAACGCACGGTACGGGCCACGCGGCAGGGGATAGACGATCAGCCGCGCGCCCCGCCTTCGCGCGATGCCCGCCATCGATCCGAGCCACTTGCCCAGGAATGCGTCGTTCGCAGCCAGCAGCCACGGTGGGCGCGGGGCGAGATCGGCAAGGATCGCATCCACCTCCAACCGCTGGCCATTCGTCGCGGAAGCCCATTCGACGACCGGGTCGCCGGACGCCGCGAACCGCACCCCGGGCATGTTCTCCTCGCGGCCGGGATAGCCCCGCACCGCCTCGAGGTAAGCCGGTCGGGTTTCGAAGACATCGCGGAAACGGGCGCGCGGCGACTCGAGCAACGCCAGCGTGTCCTGGCGAAGCGCCAGTGCGGGAAACAGCGTTGCATGGCGGGCGCGCTCGCGCATCGCGGGGTCGTCGAAGGTGGCCGGGAACGACACCACATCCCGCAACCCGACCAGTCGCGCCGCATGCGCGGCATCCAGCGGCCAGTCGGCGAGCGGTTGGCCATGGGTGCTGCGGTAGAGCGTGCCGACCACGACGGCATCGAAGTCGAATCCGCGCCGATCGACTTCACGCAACAGGTAATACCAGGTACGCGCGGTGCTGCCCGGCACGGCGAGGTTGATGAAGTTGAAAGTGGCGTCACCGCCGGCCGCGCCTTGCGGCGGGAAGCCCTCGGCGACCCGGGAATCGCCGAACACCAGGACGTTGCGCGCATCCGGGCGGTAGTCGTGTTCGAGCACCAGCAGCGCCCGGACGACCGCGCCGGCGTTGGATTCCGGTTCCGCGACACTGAAATAGGCGCCGCTGCGGTACACCAGCGATTCGAGCAGGAACCAGGCCGAGCCGATCGAAAGCACGAGCAGCGCGGTCGCCCCGAGACGGGCGCGGATAGCAGGAAAGCGATCGAACATCGGTCGCGCGATGGGCAGGCGGCCGCGGAGTATGACGGCAGAGCGCGGCACGGAAAAATCCGGTTCTCGCATACCATGCCATGCGTTGCGTCGAACGGCCCCGTGAATGCTGCAGATCAACGATCTTGCCCGACACCACGCGCCGCTGGCCGAGGCGCTGGCTGCGCGCGCGCAGGCGGTGCTGGCAAGCGGCTGGTATGTGCTGGGCCCCGAGGTGCAGGCGTTCGAGGGCGCCTTCGCGCGCTATTGCGGCGGCGACCACGCGATCGGAGTCGCGAACGGCACGGACGCGCTGCAACTGGCGCTGCTCGCGTTCGGGGCCGGGCCGGGCACCGAGGTCGTCAACGTCGCCAACGCCGGCATGTACGCGACCGCCGCGATCCTTGCCACGGGCGCGACGCCGCGCTTCGTGGACGTGCGCGACGACGACCTGACCCTCGACGTCTCGGCGCTCGCAAGCGTGCTTGGACCCGCCACGCGCGCGGTCGTGGCGACGCATCTCTATGGCCGCCTGGCTGCCATCGACGACATCGTCGCCCTCGCATCGAAGGTGGGCGTCCCGGTGATCGAGGATTGCGCGCAGGCGCACGGAGCGTCGCTGGGGAACCGGCGCGCGGGAAGTCTCGGCGCCATCGGCTGCTTCAGTTTCTATCCCACCAAGAACCTCGGCGCGCTCGGCGACGGCGGCGCGCTGGTCACGTCGGATCCCCTGCTCGCCACGACGCTGCGCAGCCTCCGCCAATACGGATGGTCGGCGAAATACCATGCGACGCTGCCGCACGGTCGCAATTCGCGCCTGGACGAAGTGCAGGCAGCGCTGCTATCGGTCAAGCTGCCGCATCTCGATGGATGGAATGCGCGGCGCATGGCGATCGCTTCCCACTACTCCTCCGGCATCGCCCACGACGCGATCCGCCTGCCCGAGTTGCGCCCGAACCGCGACGTCGTCCACCTGTACGTCGTGCGCAGCGGGCGGCGCGAGGCGCTGCGCAAGCACCTGGCCGCGCGCGGCATCGCCAGCGAGGTTCATTACCCGATCCCGGACCACCGCCAGCCGGTGCTCGCGCATGCCGTCACCGGCACATCGCTGCCGGTGACGGAACGGGCCTGCGGCGAAGTGCTGACACTGCCGTGCTTCCCGGAGATGACGGATGCGGAAGTCGATGACGTGGTGAAGGCCTGCAACGCCTGGGGTCGGCGTTGAATTCGCTCGTCATTCCCGTCTACCGGAACGAGGGCTCGATCGCGGAACTCCTGGCGGCGCTGAAAACGCTTTCGGGACAACTCGCAACGCCACTCGAGGTGGTGTTCGTAGTTGATGGCAGCCCGGACCGGTGCCTCGAGTTGCTGGGCGACGCCTTGCCGGGCGCGGTTTTCGCATCGCAGCTCATCGTGTTGTCGCGCAATTTCGGCTCGTTCGCCGCCATTCGCGAGGGCCTGCGTCACGCGCGGGGCGAGCATTTCGCGGTGATGTCGGCCGATCTCCAGGAACCGCCTTCGCTGGTGCAGGCCTTCTTCGATGTGCTCGCCAACGAACCGGTCGACCTGGTGCTCGGCACGCGTGCCGCACGCGCTGACGGGTTCGGCGACCGCATGGCATCGGGCTTGTTCTGGGGTGCGTACCGGCGGCTCGTGCAGCCCGAGATTCCACCAGGCGGAGTCGACGTGTTCGCGTGCAACCGGGCGTTCCGCGACCACCTGCTGTCGCTGGAGGCGAGCCACACGTCGCTCGTGGGCCAGCTGGTCTGGCTGGGGTTCCGTCGGAAGTCCGTTCCGTATGTGCGCGCCGCCCGCCGGCACGGCAAGAGCGCCTGGTCGTTCCGGCGCAAGTTCGACTATCTGCTGGACAGCGTGTTCGCGTTCACCGACTTCCCGATACGCGCATTGTTGTACGCGGGCGCGTTCGGCATGCTCATCTCCTTCGGGGTCGCCGCCGCGGTGCTGGTTGCGCGCCTCACGGGTTCCGTCGACGTTCCGGGTTATGCGGCGACGGTGCTGCTGATCCTGTTCTTCGCCGCGCTCAACCTCTTCGGCCTGGGAATAGTCGGTTCCTATGCGTATCGTGCGTTCGAAAACTCCAAGGGTCGGCCGGCGGCGCTGGTCATGAGTCATGTCCGCTTCGACGGGAACGGCACGCCATGACCGCCGGCGTGGACGGCGTGTTCGTGCATCCGCAAGGCCTTTGCGAGTCGGTGCACGTCGGCGGCGGCACGCGCGTGTGGGCGTTCGCGCACGTGCTGCCCGGTGCGCGAATCGGCCGCGACTGCAATGTCTGCGACCACGTATTCATCGAGAACGACGTGGTCGTCGGCGATCGCGTCACGCTCAAATGCGGCGTGCAGCTGTGGGACGGCATCACGCTCGAGGACGATGTGTTCGTCGGACCGAACGCGACGTTCGCAAACGACCTGTTTCCTCGCAGCAAGGTGCGCCCGCAGGCGTTCGCGCGCACGCACGTGGAGCGGGGCGCATCCATCGGCGCCAACGCAACCCTCCTGCCCGGCATCACGATCGGCGCCAGCGCCATGATCGGTGCCGGCGCGGTCGTGCTGCGCTCGGTGCCGGCCAACGCAATCGTCGTGGGCAATCCCGCGCGCATCGTCGGGTACGTGGATGCGCCGCACGGCAAGGCGATCGCGCCCGCCACGACGACGGCGTCATCTGCGACGACATGCACGAGCCGCGTGCGAGGCGTGGTCCTTCACCGGTTGCCGCGCATCGAGGATCTGCGCGGCAACCTCACGGCCGGCGAGTTCGATCGCTCGATCCCGTTCCCGGTCAGGCGCTATTTCATGGTGTTCCAGGTGCCGAGCGTGGAGGTACGGGGCGAGCACGCGCATCGAACCTGCCACCAGTTCCTCGTCTGCGCCCACGGCAGCGTCTCGGTCGTGGCCGACGACGGCAGCGCGCGCGAGGAGTTCCTGCTCGACGACCCCTCGCTCGGACTGCACCTGCCGCCCATGACCTGGGGCGTGCAGTACCGCTACTCCGCCGATGCGGTGCTGCTCGTGTTCGCGTCGCATCACTACGACGCGTCGGACTACATCCGCGACTATCGCGTGTTCCTCGACGCGGTGGCGTCACCGGCTTGAGCGTCCAGGGCGGTGGCGGCGCCTTCCTGCGCTTCATCGCGGTCGGTGCTCTCAATACGGCGCTGACGTTCGGCTGCTACGTCGCGCTGGTGCATTTCGTCCACTACCAGCTGGCCTACGCGATTGCCTACGCAGCCGGCATCGTGCTGCAGTTCCTGCTGCACAGCCGGCTGGTGTTCCGCGTGCCGATGCGTCTCGCCAACCTGGCCGGCTACCCGCCCATCCACGTGGTGCTGTACTCGTTCGGTGCCGCACTGCTGCATGTGCTGGTCGCGCGCATGGGCATGGATTCGCGCATCGCGCCGCTGCTCGTGATCGGGCTGAGCATCCCGCTGTCGTTCGTGCTCACGCGCGCCTGGCTCGCGCGCGACGTCGCTGGCGACGTGCGTGCGCCAGACGTCCCCACCCCGGGCGCACCGCTGCTTTCCCTGGTGATCCCGGCCTACAACGAGGCGGGCTACCTGCCGCGTCTCCTCGACTCGATCGACGCCGCCCGCGCACGTTTCCGCGGCGGCGCCGCCTCGGTGGAGGTGATCGTCGCGGACAACGCATCGACGGATTCGACGGCCGGGATCGCCCGCTCGCGCGGGTGCGCGGTGGCGTCGGTGGAGAAGCGCTGCATCGCCGCCGCCCGCAATGGCGGTGCTTCTCTGGCGCGGGGCAGTTTCCTGTGCTTCGTCGACGCCGACATGCGCATCCACCCCGAGACGTTCAATGTCGTCGCGGACACGCTGGCCATGAGGCGGGTGATCGCCGGCGCGACCGGCGTGACGCTGGAGCGCTGGTCGACGGGGATCCTGCTGACGTGGATGGTGATGTTGCCCCTGATCGTGCTCACGCGGATGGATACCGGCGTGGTGTTCTGTCGTCGATCCGACTTCGAAGCCATCGGCGGATATGACGAGTCGCGCCTGTTCGCCGAGGACGTCGATTTCCTGTGGCGCCTGCGCAAGCTGGGACGCCCGCGCGGGCAGGGGCTGGCATGCGCGACGCGCGCAAAGGCCATCGCTTCGATGCGCAAGTTCGACAAGTACGGCGACTGGCATTACTTCACCCAGATGCCCCGCCTCGGGTGGCGCATGCTGCGCGATCCCACCGCTCGCTCCGGGTTCGTCACCCGCTACTGGTACGAGGATCGCTGACCACGAGTTGATCGGTAGCGGACTCGTCGACCAGCAGCTGTCAGCCAGTCAGCGCGCGGGCGTGGTGCGCGATGTGCTCGCCGATGAAACTGGCGACGAAGTAGTAGCTGTGGTCGTAGCCGGGCTGCATGCGCAGGGTGAGCGGATGGCCGGTCTCCGCGCACGCGTCGCGCAACAGGTCGGGTCGCAGCTGCGTTGCGAGGAATTCGTCGGCGTCGCCCTGGTCGACCAGCAGCGGCAAGCGTTCGCGGGCACTGCGCACCAGATCTGTCGCATCCCACTCGTTCCATGCCCCGATTTCTTCGCCCAGATAGGCCGCGAAGGCCTTGCGCCCCCACGGGACGCTCGCAGGCGCCACGATCGGGGAGAAGGCGGAAACGCTGCGATAGCGGCCGGGATTGCGAAGTGCGAGTACGAGCGCACCGTGGCCGCCCATGGAGTGGCCGCTTATCGCGCGCTGGCCCGACGCGGGGAACGTCGCCTCGACCAGCGACGGCAGCTCGCTCGCAACGTAGTCGTGCATCCGGTAATTCGACGACCAGGGCGGCTGCGTCGCGTTGACGTAGAAGCCGGCGCCCAGGCCGATGTCGTAACCGTCCGCGTCGGCCACGCCCGCGCCGCGCGGACTGGTGTCGGGCGCGACCAGGATCACGCCCTGTTCCGCAGCGAAGCGCTGCGCGCCGGCCTTGGTGATGAAATTCTGTTCGGTGCAGGTGAGTCCCGACAGCCAGTACAGAACGGGGCAGGGCGCCAGGTGCGCCTGCGGAGGCAGGAACACGCCGAAGCGCATGTCGCACGCCAGCGTCGTCGAGGCGTGTTGCCAGACTTCCTGCACGCCACCGAAGCAGGCGTGGGATTCGATGCGTTGCATCAGCGATTCCCGCGCAGGCGAGCGCCCGGCCACGCGCGCATCAGAAGTGGATCACGGTGCGGATGGACTGGCCGGCATGCATGAGGTCGAAGGCCTCGTTGATGCGCTCCAGCGGCAGCGTGTGGGTGATGAAAGGATCAAGGTCGATCTCGCCGCGCATTGCCTGCTCGACCATGCCGGGCAGCTGCGTGCGGCCCTTGACGCCGCCGAACGCGGAACCCCGCCAGACGCGTCCCGTCACCAGCTGGAACGGACGCGTCGAGATCTCCTGGCCGGCACCCGCGACGCCAATCACGATGCTTTCGCCCCAGCCCTTGTGGCAGCACTCGAGCGCCGCGCGCATCACCTTTACGTTGCCGATGCATTCGAAACTGTAGTCGACGCCGCCGTCGGTCATCGCCACGATCACGTCCTGGATCGGCAGGTCGTGTTCCGACGGATCGACGCAGTCGGTCGCGCCCATGTCCCGCGCGAGTGCAAACTTGCCGGGATTGGTATCGATCGCGATGATCCGCACGGCACCCGCCTGTACGGCACCTTGCACCACCGCGAGTCCAATTCCGCCGAGCCCGAACACCGCGACCGTCGCGCCACGCTCGACCTTCGCCGTGTTGTGCACCGCGCCGATGCCCGTGGTCACGCCGCAGCCGAGCAGACACACTTTCTCCAGCGGCGCTAGTGGGTTGACGACCGCCAGTGACACCTCGGCGACCACCGTGTATTCGCTGAAAGTGCTGCAACCCATGTAGTGATGGATCGGCTGGCCGTTGTACGAGAAGCGCGTGGTGCCATCGGGCATAAGGCCCTTGCCCTGCGTCGCGCGCACCGCCTGGCAGAGGTTGGTCTTGCCCGACAGGCAGAACTTGCACCGGCGGCATTCCGCCGTGTACAGCGGGATCACGTGGTCACCGGGCTTGACGCTGGTGACGCCGTCGCCGACCTCGACGACGATGCCGCCGCCCTCGTGTCCAAGCACCGACGGGAAGATGCCCTCGGGATCATCGCCGCTCAGCGTGAACGCATCGGTGTGGCAGACGCCGGTCGCGACGATGCGCACCAGTACTTCCCCCGACCGCGGCGGTGCCACGTCGATCTCGACGACCTGGAGCGGTTGACCCGCAGCGAACGCAACGGCGGCACGACTCTTCATCCGGCGACTCCACTTCCGAGGCGCGAAGCATAGTGGCCCGAGGGATGGCAAATCTTCATGGACCCGACCAGCGACGGGTGGATCAAGTGATCGCAAACGTGATCAGGAACTGCAGGGTCCGATAGATCCACAGGTTGGCGATCGCGAGGCCCACGATCCAGGCGGCGGTTGCGATCGTCGCGTGCCACCAACGCGATCGATAAGCCACCATGAACGTGCGCAGGAAGTACGCGACGAGGATAATTGCGGACGCCGTACGTGCCCATGGCGGTATTCCACTCGGCGCGAGTCCGATCGCGTGCGCGAGCAGGCCGCCGGGCAGCACGACCAATTCCACGAACAGGAGCAGAAACGTGAAAACGTGCAGCGCGATGACGACGTGCTCGGCGAAGAACAGCCCGCGGTTCCAGAAGACAAGCATGAGGACCGACGCGAGGATCGGCACATGCGCAATGATCAGCGCCTTGCCGACATTGCTCGCCTGCGCGTCATAGTCGCGTTCCTGGTCTCGGAGCGTATAGCCTGCTCCTGATTGTGCGCGCGAGGCCGAATCGCGAGCCTCGACGCGTCCGCGCACTAGCGGCGAGGTCCAACCGGTATGGAACTGCCCGCGGTTGGCGGCGACGCGGCCGCGTTCCTCCGCACTCAACCGGGACGGTTCGTCGTGCAGCTCCAGCATCATCCGGCCGTCTACGTGATCCGAGAACGGCAGATTGAAATCCGACAATCCGGGTACCAGGAAATACAGGACGTTTGCGAGCGAGACCGCAAGTCGGCGCCGTAATTCGTGCAGCGGGCCTGGGTCCCGTCTTTCGTCATGCGACCCTGTTCATCCGAGGCCGAGCTCGTTCTGCAGGAAGGCCTTGGCGGCGCGGGTGTCGCGCTTGATCGTGGGTTCCGACACTCCGAGCAATTCCGCGATGTCGCGGACCTCGAGCCCGGCGAAAAAGCGCAGTTCCACGACCTCGACGAGGCGCGCGTCGAGCTCGCCCAGACGGATAAGCGCGGCATCCATCGCCACCAGTTGTTCGGCCTGCGCGTCGACGGGAAGGGGAACGCCTTCAAGCGCATCCAACGAGACATGCTCGGCGCCAGCGCCGCGCTTTTCCGCGCTTCGACCGCGCGCGTAGTCAATCACCACCTGGCGCATCGCCTTGGCCGCGGTGGCGAAAAAATGCTTGCGGTTCTCGAACGCGGCGCGATTGCGGTCGAACAGCTTGAGGTACGCCTCATGCACCAGCGCGCCGGTGTTGAGGGTGCCTCCGCGCTTGTGTCGTGCAAGCTCGGCGTGCGCGAGCCGCACGAGATCTGCATAGACGTCGGCCAGCGCGTGCTCGCGCCGTGCAGGGTCGGAGGCCCCGGCGTTAAGTGCCGCCGTCAGGGATTCGCGCGGTTCGTCCATGGTCCGAACGGTAGCATTCCGGCGGTGCTTTCCGCTGCGCTCTGACGTCTCCCGTGCTGCGGAGTCGCCATTCCGCGACGTCCGGCTTATCCTCGATGGATGGACAAGCAACGCTGGTCTGAAATCAGGGCGCTATTCGACGCGGCAGCCGAGCTGCCGCTGCCAGAAAGAAATGCGCTGCTCGGGCGTGAACGTAACCGTGATCCATCGCTGGTCGCTGAAGTCGATGCGTTGCTTGCCGCCGACGCGTCGACCCAGGCGCCCTGGGACTCGCTCGATCGCGCCGCCCCGGATCTGCTCGGAAACCTTGCGGCGGCAGAAGACGCCGGTGAAAGCGACCGCTACATCGGCACGCGGCTGGGTGCCTGGTGCATCCGGCGGGTGATCGGGCGTGGCGGCATGGGCGCGGTGTTCCTGGCCGAGCGGGACGACGGTGCCTACCGCCTCGACGCAGCGCTGAAAATGATCAGGGGAGACATTCCGGCCGCGGAGATCGCCGCCCGTTTCGCGAGTGAACGGCAAATCCTCGCTGGCCTAGACCATCCGAACATCGCCCGCCTGCTCGATGGAGGAACCGATCGCAACACGCCCTACCTCGTTATCGAATACGTCGACGGACAACCGATCACCACGCATTGCGATGCGGCGCAGCTGGGAATCTCCCAACGGCTTCGCCTGTTCCAGGCGGTCTGCAGCGCGGTGGAGCATGCGCATCAGCGCCTGGTCGTGCATCGCGACCTGAAGCCCGGCAATATTCTTGTCGACACCGCCGGGCATGTGAAGTTGCTCGATTTTGGCATCGCGAAGTTGCTCGACCCGGGAGCAGGCCAGCAGCAGACCAGCACGGGCGTGCGCCTGTTCACTCCTGAGTACGCGGCCCCTGAGCAGTTGCGCGGCGACGTCATCACCACGGCCGTCGACGTGCATGCGCTCGGGGTCCTGCTATTCGAGCTCCTCACCGGGGCGCGACCCTGGAACAGCAATGCAGCAACTCCCCTCGCCATCGAACGGGCGATTCTCGACGACGATCCGGAACGCCCCTCTTCAATTGTAACGACACGTCGTTCCGCCGCGGGCGAGGAGGCGCGACGCGCCGCCGCTCGCGGACTCGACGCGCCGCAATTGCAGCGAGCATTGCGCGGCGACATGGACGCAATCGTTTCCAAGGCCCTACGCAAGGATCCAGCCGAGCGCTACGCGACGGTCGCCGACCTTCGCGAGGATGTCGAGCGTCATCTCGAACGACGGCCCGTGCACGCGCGGCGTGGCAATCGCCGCTATCGCATCCAGCGATTCCTCACGCGGCACGCGCTGGCGAGCGCGCTCGCGACGTTGACACTCGTCTCCCTCGTCGTCGGGTTGAGCTTCGCCGTCTGGCAAGGACGCGAAGCAGCGCGCGAGCGTGACATCGCGCGAGCTGAAGTTGCAAAGTCGCGCGCAGTGCTCGAGTTCATGGGCGGGCTCTTCAAGATGGCGGACCCGGAGGAAGCACGTGGCCGCACGGTGTCGGCGGAAGAACTCCTGGAGCGCGGCGCCGCGCGCATCAGGGTCGAACTCAAGGACCAACCCGCTGCGCGCACGGAGTTGCTTGCGGCGCTCGGCAATGCGCACGCTGGCCTCGGATTGTACGAGCAGTCGTTGCCAATGCTGGATGAGGCGGCCGCGTTGGCGCGAACCAGCGGCGACATGGATGCCATCATCGCGACGGAACTCATTCGCGCGGAAACCCTGCAAGCCCTCGGTCGCTTCACTGAAGTGGTCGATGCCCTGACTCCGCTGCGCGAGGGTGCAGTGAAGCTGGACCGCACGGCCGCGCTCAGACGCGCCGAGGTGGATCTGCGCTTGGCCATGGCGCAACAGTCGCTCGGCGATCATGCGGCCGCTGAGCATTCGTACCGCGATGCGCTGGCAACACGCCAGAGGCTGCTCGGCTCCGGCCATCGCGAGACGCATAACGTAACCTTTCGATATGTGGCGCTGCTGACGCTGCGCGACCGCCTTGTGGAAGCGCGTGCATTGGCGGAACGCGCGGTAGCCGACATCGAGGGCAGCGCCTCGGAGCAGGATCCCTTGCGCGCCGACGCATACGCCTCGCTCGCGATGGTGCTCAGTAACTTCGACGAAGGCGACGCAGACGGCGAAGGTGAGCGACTAAGACGCCGCGCGCTCGCTATCTTCGAACGCGCGTACGGGGCCGATCACCCGAAGACGGTCGGCGCGCGTAACGACCTGGCCAGCGTGCTGTTCGGTCAGAAGCGTTATGCAGAAGCCTTGACGATGTTCGAGGCTGTGGTTCTGGCCCGGCGGGCCAAATTCGGACCCGATCATCCCTCAGTTGCGACCGCGTCGAACAACCTCGCTTTCTGTCACCTGCAGCTCGGCAATCCGGGCGCGGCACTGGCCTTCGCTGAAGACGCGTACCGGATCCGCCTGTCGAAGTACGGCCCCGACCACGCCAACACTGCGATGAGTGCGCAGGCGCTGGGTACAACCGAACTCGAGCTGGGCCGCTTCGCGGATGCGCAGCGGCATCTCCGTGGCGCTATCTCGGGATTCGATGCAGCGCTCGGGAGCGACAACAGCACTGTGCTCGGGAGCCTCTCCAATCTTACGCGCGCGCTCATTGCGGATGGCACTGCCGATCCCGGTTGCGCGAATGCGCGGCGTGGCTTCGCCCTTGCCAAGGCGGGCGAACCCGGCGAGTCCACCAATCAGGTCTACCAGCGAGGGCTGCTGGGCGCTTGCATGCTTCGAAACGGCGATCGCAAGCGCGGACGTGAACTCCTCACGGTGGCGGCGCAGCGCCTTCCCGTCATCGTCGGTGCGCAGGACATCGCCGCACGCCGGCTTGTGGCCCTGCAGCGACAACTCGTTCTCGAGGGCGATGATCCCTGAGCAGGTGAATCTCCGTATGTCCCCTTGGAAGGGACGCGCCGTCCCTCGCGGAGTTCGCCATGTCACGCCCATTATTCTGGCTAGCGGTCTTCGCTGCTGCCCTGTTCGCCGTCTCGGGCCCAGGCGTTGCGTTTCCACCTGATCAGCCGCCGCTCGAGCAGTCCACGTCCACGCCCAACTTCAACTATTTGATGCGGACCGGCCTGTCCGGCACGCCGCACGACATGGGCGGACAGATGTTCGCAGCCGGTTCCGCGCTCGATCGCAACGGCGCGTCGTCGCTCGGCAATCCGCTGGGATACCACGCGGGATATGTCAATCGGGGCTTCCGGCCACCGTATTTCACGGGACTGTTCGACGTGGTGTTCTGGGCTTGCGGCGACAATCCCGGGGGCTACGACTGCGACAACGGCAGGGCCCCGCTCGACCAGATCGTCATGCCGACCGATGTCTATAAAAACACGAGCAACTCCTGCATTCGCAGTACGCTCGGTCACGAACTGTTCCATCACATCGAGTTCGGTTACGCCTTCGACGGCGGCGGCTCCGGGTGCAGCGGGATCTACGGCAATACGGCCTGCGAAGGCCAGGCGCGCGCATTGCAGGACAAGATCTACTTCGACCTGGATCTCGATCCGGCCGCCAGTTGCGTGGCGCCCTACCTTGGGGAGGTCAACACCTACCTCGGAAGTCCCAATCGCACCATCTGGAGCGCGAGCTACGGCGCTGCGCTTTTCTGGACCTACCTCATGGAGCAATACGGGGAGTTCGCGTTCGAACCCACGCGCGGCATCGATTTCCTCGTCAACTGGTGGGATTTTGCGCAGGCGGCAATCAGCGATCCCGACGTCTATCAGATCACCGAGAACGCGATCAAGGTCGTGCAGCCGACGCATTCGGTGCTCAATGCATACCATGATTTCCTGATCGCCAACGTCGCCAAGGACCTCGATCTCAGCTCGGTATCGACCAGTTTCCGCAATCGCTACTCCTATCGCGACGAGGAGCCGGTGCCGCTCAACAACAATCTCATGCACTACAACGAGGTGGCGATCTCGCGCGACATCCTGGTGCCGTTCAACGGGTCGTCGACGCCGCTCGACTTCACGGCGAAGCGCTTTGGCGGTCGGTACTTCCGCTTCGATACGCGGGCATGTACTGCCGGACGCGTGCTCGAATTCAACGCATCAGCGACGCTGCAACTCGCGCCGGGGCCCAACCAGCAAGCGGTCCAGCGCGACGCTCTCTTCTCTCTCATCGCAGTCGACTCGGACAACGGCCTTCCCGCCCGCCCCACCAAGCTCTACAAGTTCCGCGCGAAGAGTTACAAACAGAATATTCCGCAGCCGGCGAGCCGCCATGACTACGTGATCGCCGTGGTGGCCGGCTGGCATACCGAGTACGCGGGCCAGATCAGCATGAGCTGCAGTGCGGTGCCACCGCCTGTGTTCAATCTCGCAAGCACGGCGCATCCGCTGGTGAGCGGCCCGGCCGGTTCCATCGGAGAGTTCACGGCTCGTGTGCCTGCGGCTACGCCTGCCACGGGCATCAATACGCTCGCCAATACCGACTTTGGCATTCGCATCGGCGCCATCGCCACGGCTTCACCGGTGAAGCTCAGGTACGGCGCCGACGCGGCGGACTATCGGGTGCTGTTCCCGTTTCCGTCTCTCCCGCCGGGCACCTCGGACGCGACGTTCAATGTGGGCAACGCGGAAGCGCAGGTCCTGCGCGGTGTCCGTGTGGCTGCGCACCAGCCGGAAATCCTCATCGCGATCGATACCACGGCGAGCATGGGGACACCGGTCGCGGCGCCGCGTCTTGAAGCTGTGAAGGCAGCTGCGCGTGCCCTGGTGCTGGGCACGCCGTCGAGCGCGCGCATGGGGTTGCTGCGCTTTGCCGGCAACAGCACTACACCGTCGAACAACGTGACAGTCGTCAGAAACCTCGCACCCCTCAATGCGGCGAATTCAAGCCTTCTCATCGATGACCTGGCTGGCCTGGCGCCGAGCACCGCGTTCAAGGTCAAGTTCACGGACATCCTGATCTCTTCGATCGCGCAGTACGACGCCCACGGAGCGGGCGGCGAGCGGCACCTCGTGATCCTTACCGACAGTGGCGACATGTCCGCCGACATCGAGGCATTGACGACGCAGGCACGCGGTGCAGGAGTGCGCGTGCACGCCGTGGCGCTCGGCGCACACGCGGACCAGCCGGCGCTCGCGCGCCTCGCTCAGCAGACGGGCGGTGAATATCACCACGTCGACAGCCTGGCCGGCACACCCACCGATCCCAGCCCGCTGTTGCTGCCCGCCGTGCAGAAGGTTCGCGAGGCGGCCGCGCGCATGCAAGTCGCGGCGCAGGTTTCCGGCGCGCTTGTTCCGGGAACCAACAGCATCACCCTCGGAATCGATCCCGATGCGAACAACGGGCCACACGTGAAAGTGTTCGACGGCAGGACAGGCGCGGAATTTTCTTCCGCCAGGCTGTATCGGCCCGACGGGTCGCAGGTCGTTGCTGGCCCCGGCGTCGAAGTCAACGTGCTCGCCAACGCATTCTCCTTTCGTGTCGAAGGCGGTGCAAGTGGCAACTGGCGGCTCGAGATAGACACGTCGGCTGCTGGAGGACCGCCAGGCAATTTCAGTGCGAGGGCCGCAGTCGTCGACCCCGCGCGTAGTCTTCGGTTGGCGTTCGCTCGACCGGGCGACGACGACCGCTCGCTCGATCATTTCCTCAGTGGCGAACCGGTGCTGGTGCAACTTGCGGTCCTCGACTTCGACGGCGCGCCGCCACCGCCGGACGCGCCCGCTCACGTCCTCGTCAGAAGCGGCGTCGATGTGCTCAAGCTCAGCCTCAACGACCAGGGTCAGAACGGCGACCAACACTCCGGTGACGGTGTGTACTCGGTTCTTCTGCGCGGCACCGACCGGGGCAGTCCAACGGGATTCGATGAAGATGGCAGCGGCCCGGGCGCGATCGGCAGCTACAGCGTCGAAGCCGAAATCGACTTCGGTAGCGTCGCTGCTCCGCGCATTCTAAAGACGCGTGGCGCATTCGCCGTGTTGCGTGAGGCAACGGTTGCGGACACTGATGGCGACGGCCTTCCGGATCGATTCGAGGCGCGCCACGCCTGCCTCAATCCCGCCATACAGGATGCGAGCGCGGACGCCGACGGAGACGGTGCGAGCACGTCAGCCGAATACCAGGCAGGCAGCGACCCCTGTGATGTCGACTCCGACGAGGGCGGCGAAACCGACGGTTCGGAAATCGCGCGCGCGGCGTCACCCCTCGATGCCAATGACGACGGCGTACGACGGATCAAGCACGTCGAGATTGTGCGGCAATTGACCGATCATGAGGATGTGGCAGACCTCACCCCGCTGGCCAATACCTTGCGTTTCGGCAGCGACCCGGGCTACGCGCAGGTTGTTATCAAGCGCGCGCCGGCGCCCGCCGGTCCATTCGTGGACGTCGCGACGATCAATGCGGCCGCAGCCAACGGCCAATACATCGATGCCGGTCTGGTGAACGGTCAGACGCACTGTTACCAACTGGTTGCTCGCACCGCGAGCGGACGCGTGGCAGGGG
>JBBRIE010000004.1:0-31274 GCA_038221545.1 Lysobacterales bacterium | reverse complement strand
CGCCGGATTCGAGGCCGATCGCCTCGCCATCAACGCGCTCGACATGCAGACGCGCGCGATCCGCGAGATCGCGCCCGAGTGGGACCGTTCCGCCGACAATCTCCAGGTTTCCGCGGATGGCAAGCGGCTTTTCGCCAGCGTGGGCGACCTCGGCCGGACGTCGCTGTATTCGATCGACCCGACGAGCGGAAATACGACCTTGCTGGCCCGCGGCGGCGCGATATCCGAGTTCTCGCTCGGAGCGGACCGCGTGGTGTTCTCCTACGACGACCTCGACTCGCCCGCCAACCTCTACACGCTGAAACTGCCGCGGGGTCGTCCGCAGCCGCTCACCCAGTTCAATGCCAAGCGTCTCTCCGACGTGCGCTTCGCCGAGTACGAGCAGTTCCAGTTCGCCGGCTGGAACGGCGAGACGGTGCACGGATTCGTGATGAAGCCCTGGAACTTCGAGCGCGGCCTGAAATATCCGGTCGCGTTCGTGATCCATGGGGGGCCGCAGGGCAGCATGGGCGATCATTTCCACTACCGCTGGAACCCGCAGACCTACGCGGGGCAGGGCTACGCGGTCGTGTTCATCGACTTCCACGGTTCCACGGGCTATGGACAGGCGTTCACCGATTCGATCTCGGGAGACTGGGGCGGGAAGCCGCTCGAAGACCTGCAGAAAGGCTGGACGACTGCGCTCGCGAAATACGAATTCCTCGACGGCAGCCGCGCCTGCGCGCTCGGCGCGAGCTACGGCGGCTTCATGGTCAACTGGATCGCGGGCAACTGGCCTGATCCGTGGCGCTGCCTGGTCAACCACGACGGCGTGTTCGACCAGCGCATGATGGGTTATTCCACCGAGGAGCTCTGGTTCGACGAATGGGAACACGGCGGCACGCCCTACGACAAACCCGAGAACTACGAGAAATTCAACCCGGTCGCGCACGTCTCCAAGTGGAAGGTGCCGATGCTGGTGGTGCACGGACAACAGGATTTCCGGATCCCGGTCGAGCAGGGGCTTGCTGCGTTCACCGCACTCCAGCGCCGCGGAGTGCCATCGCAGTTCCTGTATTTCCCCGACGAGAACCACTGGGTATTGAAGCCGCAGAACTCGATCCTTTGGCACGACACCGTGAACGCGTGGCTCAAGCGCTGGACGGACGCGCCGCCTGCGGCCAAATAGCGGTCAGCGCAGGCAATATATGCAGGAGCGCCGCAAGGCGCGATCGGGACGCCGGCGCTCCGCAGCTAGCGCGCCTTGCGGCGCTCCTGCAATCGCTGTTTCCTCACAGCCACTTGGCGCGCTTGAGCCAGGTGTAGAGGCCGCTCACGGCGATCGCCGTGATGCCGATCATGACGCCATAGCTGAAACGACCCTCCAGCTCCGGCATGTGTTCGAAGTTCATGCCGTACCAGCTCGCGATCAGCGTCGGCACGCCGAGCAGCGCGGCCCAGCCAGCGAGTCGCTTGACCACCTCGCCCTGGCCCACCGACACCATCGCGAGATTCACGGACATCGCCGCGGACAACATCTCGCTCATCGTGTCGCAACCCTCCTTGACGCGCACCGCATGGTCGTACACGTCGCGGAAGTAGATGCGCGCATGCTCGTGGATGAGACCGGGGTGGAACCGCACCAGCTGGTTGAGCATGTCCTGCAGGGGCGTGACGGCGAGCCTCAGCGTCACCAGTTCCTTCTTGAGGTCGTATAGCCGCTCGATCACGTCGCGGCGGAACTTGTCGCCGAAGATGTCCTCCTCCAGGGCCTGCAGTTCGGTCTGGAACGAGCCGACGATGGGCTGGAAATTGTCGACCACGAAATCGAAGATGGCGTAGAGGCCGAAACTTGGTCCCATCGCCAGCAGCTCGGGCGACTGCTCGCAACGCGCACGCGCTGGCGAGTAGCTGAGCGAAGCCCCGTGACGCACGCTGACCAGGTAGTTGGTTCCGAGGAACACGTGGGTTTCGCCAAATGCGATCTTGCCGTTCACGAACTGCGCGGTCTGCAGCACGATGAACAGGGAGTCGCCGTACACCTCGACCTTGGGCCGCTGGTGCGCATGGTGCGCATCCTCGATGGCGAGGTCGTGCAGGCCGAACTCCTCCTGGATCTTGTCGAGCAGGTCCTGATCGGGTTCGTGCAGCCCCAGCCAGACGAACTGTCCGGGCTGCTTGAGCACGTCGCTGATCTGCTCGAGGGTGATGTCGCCGGTGCGGTGGCCATCCCGTGCGTACGCGGCGAAGTTCACCAGCATGGGCGAAACGGACGTCGGCATCGGTTCCGTTGTCGGCATCGCGCGCTCCGTTCCCAGGGCGCGATGATCGCACGGTGCCGGTGGTCAGGCAGTGCCGGAATCTTTGGGGGAGTGACGGCCCTGACGTTCCAGGCGTGCAATCACCAGCAGCGGCGGAGCGAACAGGAGCAGCCAGTCCGCGAAGTCCTGCCGCAGCGCGTCGGTAAAGGCGAACCAGAGCGCCAGCGCCAGCGAAGCGAGCACGCCCGCGACGGCGAACCGCCCGATCGCCCGCGTTGCGGCACTGCGTCGCCGACCGGCGAGCAGCCAGGGCAGGCAGAACGGACTGGCGACGAGGATGTTGAGGTTGCGGTGCGCCGCCGCGTGGTCGGTGGCGATCCATAGCCCGAGCAGGCCGAATCCCACGAGGCCGCAGAACGCGAGCAGGGCGCCGCGCAGGATTGCGAACGCCCGCTGCCCCGCGCGCGAGTGCGAACGCCGAAGCGCCCACAGCATGCCCGCCAACCCCGCGCCCCACAGCGCGAACGCCCAGCGCCAGGCCGGTGGATTCGGCGGCGGCGCCGCATTGCGATCGCGGGCGATGACCTGCGTATTCGATACGACAGGCCTGCCGTCCATGCCGAGGTCGGCCATGGCATCGGCCAGCCGCTGCGGCACGAACGCTTCCTGCCAGAGCGTCAGCGGCCGATCGGTGTAGCCGGCAAGTCCCAGGTGGATACCCAACGCCAGCGGCAGGTCGGGCCGCGCCAGTCGCAGCGAGTGCTGCCGGTACGTCCAGCCGCGCGAACGCGCGGTGGCGCTGCGTTCGAGCGCGCCGCCGAGCGCCACGTCCAGCGCATCGCGCACGCGCGTCGAACAGTTCCGCGTGAAGTAGTCGTAGCGATAGCGCGCATTCGCCGCACTCGTATCGTCGCGCAGGCGGGCGCGGAGCAACCCGACCTGCTCCGGAGTCAGGCCCAGCCACTGGATCTGCATGCCACGACCCGATGCTGCGTAGTCGCGGATCTCTGCGCCCGGATTGCCCGCGACGGCGTAATAGTGCATGCGGCCGCGCAGGAAATTGAGCAGGAAGTTGCGCTCGCCGAAATCGAAGATGCCGTAGTTGACGGCGGTCAGGCGTCCGGGATCGTCCCGGTCCCGCAGCACGATGGCGTTGTGCCCGAAGCGTTGCCAGTAGATCGCCCCGGGCGCGATCGTGAGGAGCCCGGCCTCGATCCGCGTATCCGGTACCTCGTCCAGCAGCCGCGGGACGCCCAGTGCGGGCTCCGGCCCCGGCTGCGGTTCGGCGGCCTGCAGGCACGCGCACAGCAGCAAGAGCAGCAAGCCGGCGGCGATCACCCGGCAACCGTCGCGCCATATAAGTCGTGGCCGACTATTCCCCCGCATTCGGGTCGATCTTGAGCTGCTGCACCCGGCGGCGATCCGCCCGCGTCACCGTGAGGCGGATGCCGCCGCTGACCAGGGAGTCGCCCACGATCGGCAGCCGGCCCAGCCGCGCCGTAACGAAGCCGCCGATGGTGTCGGTCTCGTCCTCGTCCAGACGCGTGCCGAAATGCCGGTTGAACTCCTCGATCGGCGTCAGCGCGTTGACGGTGGCGCGGCCGCTCGGGTGCTTGCGGATGAACGATACTTCGTCGTCGTCGTGCTCGTCGTCGATCTCCCCGACGATCTCCTCGAGCACATCCTCGATCGTGATGAGGCCGGCGACGCCGCCGTATTCGTTGACCACCACCGCCATGTGGTTGCGGCTGGCCCGGAACTCCTTGAGCAGCACATTCAGCCGCTTGCTTTCCGGGATCATCACCACGGATCGCAGCTGTTGTTGCCACGCATGTGCGCTGGCGCCCTCGGCGCAACAGCGGAGCAGGTCCTTCGCCAGCAGGATGCCGACCACCTCGTCGCGGTCCTCACCGGTGACCGGAAAGCGCGAATGGCCGGATTCGACCACCACGCGCAACACCTGCGCGAAATCCCATTCGGTGTCGACGGCCACCATCTGGGCGCGCGGCACCATCACGTCGCCGACCTGCTTGTCGGACACGGCCATGGCGCCTTCGATCATCGCGAGCGTGTCGACGCTCAGGAGGCCGTTGGTCTGCGCGGAACGCAGCTCCGCGATCAGCTCTTCCCGGTTCCGCGGTTCGCCTGCAAGCATCTGGCCCAGGCGGTCGAGCCAGGAACGCGACGCCGGGGGCGTCGCAGGGGCATCCTCATTCATTGCGCTGCAACTGCCGCCGGTGGCGAGACGCCGGGAGTGTATCGCAAGAATCCCGCCCTTCCGGAACCGCGTTCGTGTGCGCGCAGCCCTTCAACCGTAAGGGTCCGGAACACCGAGCTCCCCCAGGATGCGGCGCTCGAGGCGTTCCATGGCGCGCGCGTCCGTGGCGCGCTCGTGGTCGAAGCCGAGCAGGTGCAGCAGGCCATGCACAGTCATGTGCGCATAGTGGTCGCGGGTGCGCTTGCGCTGCGTGCGCGCCTCGCGCGCGATGACCGGTGCGCACAATACGATGTCCCCGAGCCAAGAAGCCGATGCTTCCGCTTGCGGCGGCACCGGCGTCGCCGAAGCGGGAAAGGACAGCACGTTGGTCGCATAGTCCCGCTCGCGCCAGGTGCGGTTGAGCGTGCGGCCTTCCACCGCACCGACCACCCGGATGGAGCATCCGCAAGGCCCCGAGTTCGAGGCACGCGCGGCCGCGGTGGCGATCCACTTCTCGAAACTGACGACTGCAGGCACGCCCGCGCGCGGCACGCCGTAACTGACGGCGCAAGCGGCGTTGGCCGCCATGATCATTCCGGACTGGCCGCGGCGGCCGCTGCAGTCGCCTCGTGGCGTTCGTAGGCCTCGACGATCCGCTGCACGATCGGGTGACGCACGACGTCGCGTGCGGTGAATCGCGTGATGCTGATGCCCTCGACGTCGCGCAGCACGTCGAGGGCATGCCGCAGCCCCGATCGCTGGTGTTTGGGCAGGTCGGTTTGCGTCATGTCGCCGGTGACGACCGCACGCGAGCCGTAGCCAATGCGCGTGAGGAACATCTTCATCTGCTCGACGGTCGTATTCTGTGCCTCGTCCAGGATGACGAAGGCGTCGTTCAGCGTGCGTCCGCGCATGAAGGCGAGGGGTGCGACTTCGATCACGCTGCGCTCCATGAGCTTGGCGACTTTCTCGAAGCCGAGCATTTCATACAGCGCGTCGTACAGCGGGCGCAGGTAGGGGTCGACCTTCTGCGCGAGGTCGCCAGGCAGGAAGCCCAGGCGTTCGCCTGCTTCGACCGCAGGGCGCGTCAGCACTAGGCGCTGCACGGTCTGGTTCTCCATTGCCTCGACGGCGCTCGCCACCGCGAGGTAGGTCTTGCCCGTGCCGGCGGGGCCGATGCCGAAATTGATGTCGTGGCGGGCGATCGCGTGCAGGTAACGCTGCTGGTTGTCGCCGCGCCCGCGGATCGTGCCCCGCTTCACCCGGATCGCGACTTCCTGGGGTTCGACGTCGACGGCCGCGCCATCGGTCGCGCCGGCTGCGGCGAGGAACAGGTTGAGTGCCTTCGCATCGAGGATCGCATTCGCCGACTCTGCGTACAGCGCGCGCAGCAGCTTCTCCGCTTGCGCGGCGGCCGGCTCCGCACCGGTGACGCGGAAGATATTGCCCCGGTTCGCGATCTCGACGCCGAGGCCCAGCTCGATCTGGCGCAAGTGGGCGTCGAACGGGCCGGCCATGTTGGCGAGGCGTTCGATGTCGGCGGGTTCGAGCACGAAGTCGCGGAATGCTGGGAAATTCATCGGCGCGAGCGTAGCGCGCGAGTACGGTCGCGACCATCGCCGGCGCGCGATGGTTTATCGTTCAGACCGGAAAACCGGAGGGCTGCGGGTGAAACGCCGGGTACATGCCATCAGTGTCGCGATCGTGCTGCTCTGCGGGTGCCGCGACAACGCACCGCAGGCGCTCGGTACGCTCGAATACGACCGCATCGCGCTGCCGGCTCCCGCGGCCGAGCGGATCGTCTCGATCGAAGTGCGCGAGGGGGATCGGGTCCCCGCGGGCGCGCGCCTGCTCATCCTCGACCGCGAGCGCAGTGAGTCGGAAGTCGCGAACGCACGGGCACAGGCGGAGCGCCAGCGCGAGGCGCTGGTCGAACTCGAGGCCGGACCGCGCCGCGAGGACGTCGAACAGGCCGGCGCAAGCCTCGCGTCGTTGCAGGCGCGTGCCCGCGACGCCCGCGCGCAGGCTGCTCGCTTGTCAGCGCTGGGGCGGAAGCACCTGGTCGCCGCCGCCGAAGTCGATCGCGCGCGCGCCGCTTCGGTCGGCGCGGACGCCGACGTGCGGGGCGCCGAGGCCGCCCTCGCGAAACTGCGAACCGGAACCCGCGTCGAGCAGGTCGCGCAGGGCCGGGCGGCCCTGGCGGCCGCCCAGGCGCAGGTCGCGTCATTGCTCATCGTCATGAAGAAACTTGAAGTGATCGCTCCGAGGCCCGGGCTCGTCGACAGCCTCCCGTACAAGCTAGGCGACCAGGCCCCGGTCGGGGCGCCGCTCGTCGTCCTGCTGGTTGGCGATGCGCCGCATGCGCGCATCTACGTGCCGGCGCCCCTGCGCGCGCAGGTGAGGATCGGAACGCGCGCCCGCGTGGTCGTGGAGGGACGCGAAGCAGCGTTCGCCGGCCGTGTCCGCGCGATCCGCAGCGAACCTGTCTTTACGCCTTACTACGCGTTGACCGGCGATGACGTGGCGAGGCTCAGTTACCTGGCGGAGATCGAACTCGACGCGCAGGCGTCGGCGTTGCCGGCCGGCCTGCCGGTCCGGGTCGAATTCGTGGCGGATCCGTGAGGTGTCCGCGACGACTCGCGATATCGCGATACGCACGCGGGGGTTGAGCAAGCGCTTCGGCGCGTTGCTCGCGGTCGATGACGTCGACCTGACGGTGCCGCGCGCGAGCGTCTACGGTTTCCTCGGTCCGAATGGATCGGGCAAGTCGACGACCATCCGCATGCTGTGTGGCCTGCTCACGCCGACGTCCGGCGACATCGTGGTGCTCGGCCTCCGTATTCCGGAGCAGGCGGAAGCTCTACGCCTGTGCATCGGTTACATGACCCAGCGCTTCTCGCTGTTCGAGGATCTCTCCCTGCGCGAGAACCTCGAGTTCCTCGCGGCCGTGCAGGGCCTGCCGCGGCGTGCGGCGCGCGCTCGCGTCGACGCTCTGGTTGTGCGGTTCGACTTCGCCGATCGCGAGAAGCAGCTCGCCGGCACGCTTAGCGGTGGACAGAAGCAACGACTGGCGCTCGCCTGCGCGGTGATCCACGAGCCGGAGCTGCTGTTCCTCGACGAACCCACGAGCGCCGTCGATCCGGAGTCGCGCCGCGAGTTCTGGGAGACGTTGTTCGACCTTGCTGACGCCGGCACCACCATCCTTGTCTCCACCCACCTGATGGACGAGGCCGAGCGCTGCCATCGCATCGCGATTCTCGACCACGGCGCACTGGTCGCGGACGGCACGCCGCGAGAGCTCGCGGCAGCGCTGGCGGGACGCACTGTCGAAGTTGTGGCCGCGCTGCCGCGCCGTGCGCAGCAGGCACTGGCCGGCGTCCCGGGCGTACTCAGCGTGGCGCAGGTGGGAAACAACCTGCGCGTGCTGACCGCCGGGGGAGGCGACGGCTCGGCGCGCATCGCCGCGGCCTTGAAGGAAGCGGGGCTCGCGGCCGAAGTCATGGCTTCCACGCCGAGCATGGAAGACGTGTTTGTCGCGGCGACGCATGGCCGCGATACGCCGGGCGTGCGCGCGGCATGAAATCGCGCCGCTTGTTCGCCATCGTGCTCAAGGAGTTGCGCCAGCTTCGGCGCGACCGCATGACGCTGGCGATGATCGTGGGCATTCCGGTCATGCAACTGCTGCTGTTCGGTTACGCGATCAACTTCAACCTGCGCGGCCTGTCGACGGGCATTGCCGACATGGCCAATACGGCCGGTTCGCGCGCGCTGGTGATGGACATGGTCGCGACCGGCGTCATTGCGCCGACCGCGAGCGCTCGCACGCCACAGGAGCTGATGGAACTCATCCGGCTGGGCAGGATCAGCATCGGCGTGGTGGTACCCCCTGACTTCGAGCGGCGCCTGATCGATGGTCGCGAAGCCGTGCAGGTACTGGTCGATGGCAGCGACAGCAACGTGCAGGCCGCCGCCGCGCAACTCGCGCAGGTACCACTGCAGTCGCAGGCATTCGGAAGCGCCCGCGCGCCCGCCGTCAGCGTGGTCGGGTTCTACAACCCCGAACGACGGACCGCGGTCAACATCGTGCCCGGACTCATAGGCGTGATCCTCACCATGACAATGGTGCTGTTCACCGCCGTCGCCATCGTGCGCGAGCGCGAGCGCGGCAACCTCGAACTGCTCATCGCGACTCCCGTGACCCGTTCCGAGCTCATGTTCGGCAAGGTGCTGCCGTACGTCGCCATCGGGCTGGTCCAGACCACTGTCGTGTTGCTGCTGGGCGTGTGGTTGTTCGAGGTGCCGATCCGCGGCGGTGTGCTCGACGTCTACCTGGCGGCCGTGTTGCTCATCCTTGCCAACCTCACGCTCGGACTGCTGATCTCGACGCGCGCGAAGTCGCAGTTCCAGGCGATGCAGATGTCGTTCTTCCTGTTCCTGCCATCGATCTTCCTCTCCGGATTCATGTTCCCGTTCGCAGGCATGCCCATGATCATGCAGTGGCTCGCCGAAGTGTTGCCGTTGACGCACTTCCTCAGGCTCATTCGTGGCGTGATGTTGCGCGGGGCGGGCCTGTTCGAGCTGTGGCCGGAGCTGTTGGCGCTGGTCGCGTTCATCGTGGTCATGATGACCGTCGCCATCCTCGGATTCCGCAAGCGCCTGGATTGAGGCCGCGTGCGCGCTCTTGCGCACGCGGCCCGGAATGCGCACAGTCAGGCCCCCGACGACCGGAGTGATCGCGATGCGTGGATTTCGCTGCGTGGTGGCGATGGGAGTGTTCGCGTGCCTTGGCGTAGCGGCGTCCGACATGACGATCCTGTCGGCCAGCACGATCCACACCATGGATCCGGCGCTGCCGCGCGTGCAGTCGATCGCGTTCGACGCACAGGGTCTGATCGTCGCGGTTGGCGCACGCGACGCGTTGGCCGAACGATATCCCGATGCGAGGCGCATCGATGCGGGCGAAGCCACCGTCGTGCCGGGCCTCATCGACGCGCACGGCCACGTCGCGGGACTGGGGCTTTCGCAGTTGCGCGCGGACCTGCAGGGCACGCGCAGCAAGCAGGAAGTCCTCACCCGCCTGCAGGCCTTTTCGAGCAAGCTCCCGCAAGACGCCTGGTTGCTGGGCCGTGGCTGGGACCAGAACGACTGGCCCGACCAGCGCTTTCCCGACGCCGCCGACCTCGATGCCGCATTTCCCGAGCGTCCGGTATGGCTCGGGCGGATCGACGGTCATGCGGGCTGGGCCAATTCGGCGGCGCTGCGCGCGGTAACGCGCGACCTTCGCGGCGACTGGCAACCGGACGGCGGCAGGATCGAACGCGACGCGAATGGTCGGCCCAGCGGCGTGTTCGTGGACGCGGCAATGGAACTCGTGGAAGCGGCGGTGCCGCCCCTCGGTCCCGAGGGAATCGAGCAGGCGTTGACGCTTGGCATGCGCAGCGCAGTCGAACACGGACTGACCGGAGTGCACGATGCCGGCGTGTCGCTTGCGGAAATGCAGGCCTACCAGCGGCTCGCGGCACGCGGCGCATTGCCGCTGCGGATCAGCGCCATGGCCGACGGCGATGGGGCCGCGCTCGCGTGGATCTGTCGCGAGGGCCTTTATCGCCATCCTTCCGGCCGCCTGCAGATGCGCGCCGTCAAGCTCTACGCGGACGGCGCACTCGGCAGTCGCGGAGCGGCGATGCTCGCGGACTACAGTGACGATGCGGGCAATCGGGGCTTGCTGCTGACGAAGCGCACCGCGCTTGCGAAGATCATCGGCAAGGCGAAGGGCTGCGAAGTCCAGGTCGCGACCCATGCGATCGGCGATCACGGCAACCGGGAAGTCCTCGATGCCTACGCCGAGGCGTGGCGCGGAGAGAAGGATCCAGGGCATCGCTGGCGCATCGAGCACGCACAGGTCCTGTCCGCCGAAGACCTGCCGCGTCTCGCTCTCCTGGGCGTGATCGCCTCGGTGCAGCCGACGCACGCCACCAGCGACATGCCGTGGGCGGAAGATCGCGTCGGACCCGACCGGATACAGGGGTCCTATGCATGGCGGAAACTGCGCGACAGTGGCGCGAGACTCGCACTCGGTTCCGACTTTCCGGTCGAGTCGGTGGATCCGCGGCTTGGCCTGTATTCCGCGACCACCCGCAGCGACGGCGAGGGACAGCCATTCGGTGGCTGGCGTCCGCAGGAAAAGCTCACGGCCTTCGAAGCCTTGCGCGGATTCACGCTGGACGCGGCCTTTGCAGGATTCGCGGAATCCGCAGTGGGCAGTCTCGAAGTGGGCAAGCGCGCCGACTTCGTGATTCTCGAGCAGGATCCCCTCGCGATCGAGCCTCGCGCATTGCGCGCGCTCGACGTCAGGGCGACCTATGTCGACGGCAAGCCGGTGTTCGAGGCAACGAAGCGATAACCACCCCGCGGTCCGCGGCGTCGGCAAACCGGATCCGCGGAGCTTGTCGCTAGGCGGCCTGTGACCGGTCCGGGGTGACGACACGCCCGCGCAGCGAGTGCACGAGCGAAGCGGTCACCTCGATGTCGACGAACTGGCCGACCAAGCCCGGATGGCCCGGGAAATTCACCGGTCGCAAATTGCCGGTCTTGCCGGTCAGTTCGTTCGGGTCCCTGCGCGAGGGCCCCTCGACGAGAACGCTCTGCCGAGTGCCCACCATAGCGCCGGAGATCGCCGCTGCCTGCGCGGTGATGCGCGACTGCAGGCGCAGCAGGCGTGCGTGTTTCGTCGCATCCGGCACCTCGTCCGGCATGCTCGCGGCAGGGGTGCCCGGCCTGCGCGAATAGACGAAGGAGAACGAATCGTCGAAGCCCACCTGCTCGACGAGCCGCATCGTTTGTTCGAACTCGGCCTCGTGCTCTCCGGGAAAGCCGACGATGAAATCGGAACTGATGGAAATGCCCGGCCGCGCCGCGCGGATCCGGCGCACCAGTGCCTTGTACTCGAGTGCGGTATGGCCACGTTTCATCGCCGCGAGCACGCGGTCCGAGCCCGACTGCACCGGCAGGTGCAGGTGCGATGCGAGTTGCGGGACCCGCGCGTACGTGTCGACGAGCCGGTCCGAGAACTCCATCGGATGCGAGGTGGTGAAGCGGATGCGATCGATGCCGGGAATCTGTGCCACGTATTCCACGAGCAGGGCGAGGTCCGCGGCTTCCTCCGACGGCGCGCCGCGTTCGAGGGGGCCACGGTACGCGTTGACGTTCTGCCCGAGCAGGTTGACTTCGCGCACGCCCTGGGCGGCGAGCATCGCCACTTCGGTCAGCACGTCGGGCAGGGGACGCGACACTTCCTCGCCGCGCGTGTAAGGCACCACGCAGAACGTGCAGTAGCGTGAGCATCCCTCCATGATCGACACGAATGCGCCCGGCCCTTCCTTGCGCGGTGCAGGGAGGTGGTCGAACTTCTCGATCGCGGGAAAGCTGATGTCGACCTGCGGCTTGCGCTCGCTGCGCGCGCGGTCGATCAATTCCGGCAGGCGGTGCAGCGTCTGCGGCCCGAACACGACGTCGACCTGGGGCGCGCGCGCGACGATCGCCGCGCCTTCCTGGCTGGCCACGCAGCCTCCCACGCCGATCACCAGCGAAGGTTTGGCGAGCTTCAGCTCTTTCCAGCGACCGAGTTGCGAGAACACTTTTTCCTGCGCGCGCTCGCGGATCGAGCAGGTGTTGACGAGGATCACGTCGGCTTCCGACTCGTCCAGGGTGAGTTCGAGTCCATGCGCGGCGCCCAGGACGTCCGCCATTTTTGCGGAGTCGTACTCGTTCATCTGGCAACCGTGGGTCTTGATGAAAAGCTTGCCGGGCATGGTCGTCGTTCAAAATCAAGGGTTTGCGGCCGCGAAGTGTAGCGCCGCCGCTCGGCGCAGGAACTCTCGCATGCCCGGCAAGTCGATGAACGGTCCCTGAGCCGTTGCACTGACCTCCTTATGTGGCAGACACTTGCGCCATGAGCCGCCGATTCCCCACGCCGTCCACCCCTGGCGGGTTGCCGCGTTTCGCGATCGCCGCACTGTTGCTGGCGGCGAGCTGTTCGTTGCTGGCGGGCGGTGGCATACGCCGGTACACGGACGCCAAGGGCGTGGTCCACTTCACGAACGTCGCGGGAGACAATCCCGGCGCGGGCAAGCCTGTCGTGCAGCTCAATGCAAAAACGCAGCGGGCGATCTACAAGTTCAGGGACGCGGTCGGGGTCACCCACTACACCGACCGGAACCCCGGGCGCGGGCGGGCCTACACCATCGTGGCCGTGTTCTGCCCGGCCTGCGATCCGAAGTCCCCGGTCAACTGGAACAGCACCCGCCTCAACCTCACCGCATACCTTGGCGAGATCGATGCGGCGGCACGCGCGAACGGCGTCGATGCGGCGCTGGTGAGGGCGCTCATCCACGCGGAATCGGCATTCAACCCCCGCGCGCTGTCGCACAAGGGCGCCCAGGGCCTCATGCAATTGATGCCAGCGACCGCCGCGCAATACGGCGTGACCGATTCCTTCGACGCCACGCAGAACATCCAGGCGGGGGTCAAGCACCTCGCGATGCTGATCAAGCGGTTCAATGGCGACATCCGCCTCGTTGCTGCGGCCTACAACGCCGGCGAAGGCGCGGTCCGCAAGTACAACGGTATTCCCCCGTATGCCGAGACGCGCGTCTACGTCGAGCGTGTCGGCACGCTGCACCAGCGCTACCGAACGGGCGCGTAGTCGCCTCTCAGCCTGGCGGCAATGCGGCGCCGCGGTCCACCAGCGTCACCTGGACATCGAGCGCCGCGCCGCCGCGCTGTCCCTGCACGCGCACAGCCGTTCCCGGCGCGATCGCCGATTCGCGGCTGCGCAGGTCCGCTTCGTCGCGGATCGACTCGCCCCCGAGTCGCTGCACGATGTCGCCCTGCCGCAGTCCCGCCCGATCCGCGGGACCGCCCGGCAGCACCAGCGCGATCTGCGCACCCGCGATGGGTTCCGCGAGGGGCGAGGCCGAAAGCGCCGCATCGGTGTATTCCGCGCCCATCCAGCCACGCACGACGCGGCCATTGGCGATGATCTGGTCGAGCACGCGCAGCGCCGCGCGGACAGGTATGGCGAAACCGATTCCCTGTCCCTCGCCGGACAACCTGCTGTTGATGCCGACCAGTTCGCCTGCCGCATTCACGAGTGCACCGCCCGAACTGCCCTGGTTGATGGCGGCGTCGGTCTGGATGAAATCCTCGTAGCGCGAGAGGCTCGTCTGGTTGCGCCCGGTCGCGCTGACGATACCGAGCGTCACGGTCTGGCCGAGTCCCAGCGGATTGCCGATCGCGAGCACCACGTCACCGACATCGAGGCTGCCTTCGGGCGCCGCGGGCAGCGCGGTGAATCCCGTGCCGGCGATCTTGAGCACCGCAAGGTCGGTATCGCGATCGGTGCCGATCACCTGGGCCGGCGTCACGCGGCCGTCGGCGAGCTCCGCGAGGATGTCTCCGGCACCCTGCACCACGTGAAAATTGGTCAGCACATATCCGTCTTCGCGCACGATGACGCCGGCACCGAGGATCCGCTGCAGGCGGGACCGCTGTGGGCCCGCGGGCACGCCGGTGAAGCGTTGTAGTACCGGATCCGAGAACACCCGGAACGGCTGTTCCGTTACCAGACGCCGCGTATAGATATTCACCACCGAGGGCGTCGCGCGCTTGACCGCGGTCGAATAACTCGCTGGCGCCGACCGGTTGGCTTCACTGTCGCGGGCGCCGTTGCGGCCGGGCCACGCGTAGGTCAGCACGAACGCGGCTGCCAGTCCCACGACGACGCTCTGCAGGATGAACACCGCACGGCGACGCCAGGCCGGGCTCAACATGCAGCCTCGTTCGGGATTCTCGGACTAGTTTTCGGGACAGGATGCACTCCCGGAGCATAGGGCAGCGCCGTCGAAGCATCGACCCAACGCATGGCACCCTCGGTGCGGCGCCCGGGTGGAGGAGGCATCCTTGCGTTGTGGCCGCGTTAACGCTTCGTTTAGAATGCCTCGATCCGCGCTGGCCGTCGGCCCAAGGCGCATCCCGAATCGAACCTCTTGCGGAGAGCCGGATGGCCGAGGACAGCGTCAATCTAGGCCGCCGCAGGTTCCTTACGGCGACCACGGCGGTGGTGGGTGGGGCCGGCGTGCTCGTGGCCGCCGTGCCTTTCATCAAGGCGTGGAACCCGAGCGCCAAGGCCAAGCTCGCGGGACAGCCGATCATCGCGGACATCAGCAAGCTCGAGGAAGGCGAGCGACTGAGCTTCGAGTGGCGCGGGCAGCCGATCTGGATCATCAACCGCACGCCGGCCGCGCTGGCGGCGCTACCGAGCGTCGAGGCCAAGCTCAAGGACCCGAAGTCCGAGGCAGTCGACCAGCAGCCCGGCTACGCGCAGAACGAGTACCGTTCGATCAAGCCGGCGATCCTCGTCCTGGTCGGCATCTGCACGCATCTGGGTTGCGCGCCGCTCTACGTCCCGGAACTCGAGCCACAGGCATTCGATTCGGAATGGCAGGGCGGCTTCTTCTGCCCCTGCCACAAGTCGAAGTTCGACATGGCTGGACGCGTGTATGCAGGCGTTCCGGCACCAACGAACCTGGTGGTGCCGCCACATCGCTTCATCGACGACGGCACCATCGAGATCGGCGTCAGCGCCGAGGGAGCCGCGTGATGTCCAACGTGCTGACGCGTGCCGCCGACAACGTCGCCGCCTGGGTCAACGAGCGCGTGCCCGGCATGATGCCGTTCTATCGCAAGCATCTTTCGGAGTACTACGCGCCCAGGAATTTCAACCTCTGGTACTACTTCGGCTCGCTGGCCATGGTCGTGCTGGTGAACCAGATCGTCACCGGCATCTGGCTGACGATGAACTACAAGCCGAGCGCGGCCGAGGCCTTCGCCTCCGTCGAATACATCATGCGCGACGTCGAGTGGGGCTGGCTCATCCGCTACATGCACTCGACGGGTGCGTCGGCGTTCTTCATCGTGGTCTACCTGCACATGTTCCGCGGGTTGATGTACGGCTCGTACCAGAAGCCGCGGGAACTGGTGTGGATCCTCGGCATGCTGATCTACCTCGTGCTGATGGCGGAGGCCTTCCTGGGCTACGTGCTGCCGTGGGGGCAGATGTCGTTCTGGGGCGCGAAGGTCATCATCTCGCTGTTCGGCGCGATCCCCTGGATCGGCGGCTTCCTGACCGAATGGATCATGGGCGACTACCTGCCGAGCGACATCACGCTCAACCGGTTCTTCGCCCTGCACGTGATCGCGCTGCCGCTCGTATTGCTGCTGCTGGTGGTGCTGCACCTCGGCGCCCTGCACGAAGTCGGCTCGAACAATCCCGATGGCGTCGAGATCAAGAAGGGACCGAAGGGCAACCGCTGGTCGCCGACCGCGCCGGCCGACGGCATCCCGTTCCACCCGTACTACACGGTGAAGGACATGGTCGGGCTCGGGTTCTTCATGATCATCTGCGCCTTCATCATCTTCTTTGAACCGACCGTCGGCGGCTGGTTCCTGGAGCACGACAACTACGTCGAGGCCAATCGACTGGTCACCCCCGAGCACATCAAGCCGGTCTGGTACTACACGCCTTACTACGCGATGTTGCGCGTGGTGCCGCACAAGCTCTCCGGCGTGCTGGTGATGTTCGGCGCCATCGCGGTGCTGTTCCTGGTGCCATGGCTCGATCGCAGTCCGGTCAGGTCGCACCGATACAAGGGTGTCCTCACCAAGGTGATGCTGGGCCTGCTTGCGGTGTGCTTCATCTGGCTCGGCAAGATCGGCTCGGGTCCCGGAACCGATCCGGTGGAGACGATCATCGGCCGCGTGCTGACCTTCCTGTATTTCATGTTCTTCATCACGATGCCGGTGTGGACGCGGCTCGACCGAACGCGGCCGGTGCCGGAACGGGTGACGACCCATGAGTAACCCCATTGCCACGAGTTCGCGCGCCAGCACGCGGTCCCGCAGGCAGCACTTCCGGACCGCGCTGATTCTCGGCGTGGTCGCGCTGCTCGCGTCGGTGGCATCCTTCCAGGCAAGCGCGGCCGGTGGGGCGCTGACGCCAGGCGATGCGGCGCAGACCGATCTCGGCGACACCGCGTCGTTGCAGCGCGGCGCACGGTTGTTCGTGAATTACTGCGCCGGCTGTCATTCGATGAAGCTGTTGCGCACGTCGCGCATCGCGGAGGACATGGGGCTGACGCAGGCGCAGGTTGAGCAGAACCTCCTTTTCACCGGCGCCAAGTACGGCGACCCGCTGGAGGCCGCCATGCCGGTCCAGGCGGCAACGGAATGGTTTGGCAAGGCACCGCCGGATCTGTCCCTGACCGGCAAGGCGCGGGGCAGCGACTGGATATACAACTACCTGCGCGGTTTCTACGTCGACCCGACGGCGCGGATAGGCTGGAACAACACGGTGTTCCCGAATGCCTCGATGCCAAACGTGCTGTGGGAGCTGCAGGGCACCCAGCGAGCAGTGTTCAAGCCCAAGCCGGCCGCGGTGCACGGGTCTGCCGGCCACTGCCCGCCTGGGCAGGCGGAAGTCGATGGCCGGTGCTTCATCAAGTTCGAGACCCTTACCGAAGGTACGCTGACCGGCGACGCGTTCGACCAGAGCGTGCGCGACATCACCGCTTTCATGGAATACGCAGCGGAGCCGGCGGCACTGAAACGCACGAAGATTGGCGTCTGGGTCATCCTGTTCGTGGCATTCTTCACGTTCCTCGCCTGGTTGCTAAAGATGGAGTACTGGCGGGACGTGCACTGAGGCTCCCGCGACTCTGGCGTGGCCCGGGGTTGCCCGTGCGGGATTCGCGAATTTCAGCGAGTCCACTCCCGTCCTGCGGCTGCGCCGGGCTTGAAAGCCCTTGCGTAGCTGGCGTGCCGGCGGAAGGCCCGGTGTTGCGCCAAACCCGCGGAGGTAGGCGGCCAACCCTGCGGCGATGATCCGGCCCCGGCCCACCGTTGCCGTGGCTTCGGGGGCGCGCGGCGGTGCCGCGCGACTCCCCCGCCCCAGGCAGTGGTGCGGCGCTTTCCGCCTTACCCGCGCGCGGTGTAGGCTTGACGTGAGGCAGGCCGCGCGTGCGGCGCCTCGTGCGAGTGCCGCCGGCACCGCGTCCAGGGTGGAGGCATCGGTGGCTACCAGTATCCGCGGTCGCACGAATCTCACACTGTTTTCTTCGCGGGATGGCCTGGACAGCCATCGCATCCGCTTGATCCTTGCCGCGAAAGGCGTCGCCTTCGAATTGGTGCCGGTCGACCTCGCCTTTCCCCCCGAGGATTTGCTGGACCTCAATCCGTATCACACGCTGCCGACCCTCGCGGATCGCGATCTGGTGTTGTACGACACGGGCGTGATCGCCGAGTACCTCGACGAGCGATATCCGCATCCGCCGTTGATGCCCATCGATCCGCTGTCGCGCGCGCGAGTGCGGCTGGGCGTTGCCCGGCTGGTCAGCGACTGGTTCCCTCATGTCGCGTCGATCATCCAGGGCCCGCGAGCCACCAGCGAGGCCTCCAGGAAGCGGCTGCGGGAGCAGGTCATCGGCAGCCTGCCCGTCTTCAAGATGTCGAAATTCTTCCTCAGCAACGAATTCACCCTCGCTGATTGCACACTGGTGCCGCTGCTCTGGCGGCTGCCCGCGCTGGGCGTGGTTCTGCCGCGGGAAGCCAAGCCGATCGAGGACTACGCGGAGAAACTCTTCCGTCATCCTGGCTTTGAGCGCAGCCTCACGGCCGAGGAACGCTCGATGCGACCCGCGTCCGCCGCATGACCAGGCCGCGGGGCATGAGTTCGAATCGCCCGTACATGCTGCGTGCGATGTATGACTGGATCAACGACAACGACATGTCGCCATACCTGCTCGTCAATGCACGTGTACCCGGCGTGCGCGTGCCTGCACACGTGGTCGCGGATGGCCAGGTGGTGCTCAACGTCGCTGCGCGCGCCGTGGGCGCCCTGGACCTCGGCAACGAGTGGATACGGTTTGAAGCCCGCTTCGGTGGCGTGTCGCACCGAATCGAGGTGCCGATCGGGGCGTTGCTCGCGGTGTATGCGAAGGAGAGCGGGCAGGGCATGATGTTTCCTGCTGACGAGGCGGCGGCCAGCGGGTCGTCTGCCAAGGACGCGCTGGGGGTGGACGTGCCCGACATGGAGCCGGCCGGCGATGAAGGCAAGCCGCCGCCCAGACGGGGCGCGCACCTCAGGGTCGTGAAGTAAAGCAGCGCTCAGGCGACTGCGCGGATCGTTATCATGCTCCACCGCCACCCGGCGGTGCGGCAACCAAGGCCTGGCCGGCTTGCAGGCCTGCCAGGCGACGACGAGTGGGGCGCCGGCCCGACTCGCCACCACGCAGGATCGGAGAGTTGCGGATGAAGCTGTTGTTTCCGAATGGCGAACATGATGCGTTCACCCTCAAGCCTGGCGCGAACCGGGTCGGCAGCGATCCGGACTCGGACGTGCGGCTGGCCGCCGAGGGCATCGCGCCTGCGCATTGCGTCATCCACATCGATGGCGACGCCGCGAGGCTCGGCATTCCCGAGGCCTCCAGTGTCGTGGTCATCAATGGCCGGCAGGTGGCGGATGGCGCCGCATTCAAGGTAGGTGACCTGCTGCTGTTCGCCCGCGTCGGCGCCCGCGTCGTCGCGGGGGAGAAGGCGGCTGCCGCGCCCCCGGCCCCGCTGCCACCCATGCCGATGATGGGCGATGACGATGGCCACACGCGGGTGCGGATGGCCTTGCCACGCTTCATGTTGCGCGGCGTGTCAGGCGTGACGTTCGGCAAGACGCTGCCCCTGTACGGCAGCATGGTCATCGGGCGCCAGGCGGATTGCGAGATTTCAATTCCCAGCGACGAGATTTCGCGCCGTCATGCGCGGCTCGAAGTCACGCCGAACGGGGTGCGCGTCGAGGACCTCGGTTCCTCCAACGGTACCTACGTCAACGACAAGCGCGTCGAGAACGCAATGCTCAAGGTCGGCGATGAACTGCGGCTGGATACGCTGCGTTTCCAGGTGACCGCACCCGGCATGGAGACGCCCGCGAGCACTGCCAAACCTGCGGTCCCGGTGGGCGCCGCGGCGCCGCGCAGGGCGCAACCCGCGCAACCCGCCTGGGTCTGGATGCTGGTCGGAGTCGGAGTCGTCGCAGTCATCGCGGCGGGGCTCAAGCTCCTCGGCTACTTCTGACCGCAAGATTTTTCCCACGCTTGCGGTCAGCAGAACTCCGGAAGGGATGAGCGACGGTCCGCGACTGCGCGCGAAGTGCCTCTCGTCCCCCGACCTGCGGGCGACCGCTCAACGCAGCGGGAGGGCGGATTTCATCGGGAGATGCGCAGCGAGAGGTCGACTGCGCGCACGTGCTTGGTGATCGCGCCGACCGAGATGAAATCGACGCCGCTGCGCGCAATGTCCGCGATTGTGTCCAGGGTCACGTTCCCCGAAACCTCGAGTTGCGCCCGCCCACGCACCATCGCGACGGCGCAAGCACGATCCTCGGCACCAAACTCATCGAGCATGATCCGGTCGACGGATGCGGATAACGCCTCCTCCAGTTCGCGCAGGTTCTCGACCTCCACCTCCACCAGCAATTCGGGCGCGAGCCTTCGCGCGGACGCCACCGCGGCAGCGATGCCACCCGCCGCGGCGATGTGGTTCTCCTTGATGAGCACGGCGTCGAACAGTCCGATGCGATGGTTGCTGCCCCCGCCCGCCCGCACTGCGTATTTCTGCGCATGGCGCAATCCGGGCAACGTCTTGCGCGTGTCGAGGATGCGGGCGCCGGACCCTGCGATCGCAGCGACATGCAGCGCGGTCGCGGTCGCAGTGCCGGAAAGCGTCTGCAGGAAATTGAGTGCCGACCGTTCCGCCGAGAGCAGTGCCCGCGCCTCGCCGCGGAGGGTGCAGAGCGTATCGCCCTCACCGAAGCGCTCGCCGTCGCATATGAGCCATGCAATCGTCGCGTCGGGATCCAGCGCGTGGAAACAGCCCTGCGCCCACGCAGCGCCGGCAAGTACGGCGGGGATCGGATCCTTGCTCACGATACGCGCCACCGCCTGCCCCTCGGGCACCAGCGCCGCGGTCGCGTCGCCGCTGCCCAGGTCCTCGGCAAGCGCCCGCGCGACATCCTCTGCGACACGCGACGGATCCGGCGGCTGCAGACGGTCCGGGTGCGTCATGGTGCGGGCAGCCTCAACGCCCGAAGCGCGCAAGACATCGGGCGGTGGTCAGCGCGGGAACGCGATGAACTGCGTGGTGCCGATGCCTTCGTCGGCGAGCATCACGGGGATGCCGTCCTCGATCCGGTAGATCACGCGCCGGTCCATGGTGATGAGCGCTTCTCCGATGGGCGTCGTCAGCGTTTTTCCGGCTACATCAAGCGCTTGCCCCAGCCCGATGGCAGTGTTGAGGGCCTCGAGTTCCGGTGCCGACGCGACGCGCACCGCCACCTTGCTCACCGGGCAGCAGAGAATGTCGAGCAGGCGCTTGTCGAGTGCCATGGATCGGCCGGAAGCAATGGACTGGACTGGTAACATAACGTTTTTGCCAGGTTCGGGCCATGCACGACGCGAACGGCGCGACGAAGCTGGTGGGAGTGGTGATGGGATCACGCTCCGACTGGGAGACGCTGTCGCCTGCCGCCGACCTGCTCGAGGAATTCGGCGTCGCGTTTGAAGTACGCGTGGTGTCGGCACACCGCACGCCCGACCTCCTGTTCGAGTACGCATCGACTGCGCGCGCACGCGGGCTCAGGGTTCTCATCGCGGGCGCGGGGGGTGCGGCCCACCTGGCGGGGATGCTGGCGGCCAAGACCACGCTGCCGGTACTGGGCGTCCCGGTCGCCGGCAAGATGCTGCGCGGTGTCGATTCGCTCCTCTCCATCGTCCAGATGCCGACCGGTGTTCCCGTGGCAACGTTTGCCATCGGACCCGCGGGAGCAGCCAACGCCGCGCTGTTCGCCATCGCGGTGCTGGCCCTGCACGATGCCGCGCTCGCGGTCGCGCTCGATCGATTCCGCGAGGAACAGACGCAAGCGGTGCTGGCTCGGCCCGATCCGCGCATCACGTGATGCCCGGAATTCGCGCGCAGTGAGCGTCGTCGGAATACTGGGTGGTGGCCAACTCGCCCGCATGCTGGCACTCGCGGGCGCTCCGCTCGGCGCGCGTTTCCGCATTCTCGACAGCGCCGCCGACGCGTGCGCCGGGGAAGTGGCGCCGCTGCTGCATGCCGATTTCACCGACACCGAGGCGCTGGCCCGGTTCGCCGCGCAGGTCGACGTCGTAACCTTCGACTTCGAGAACGTCCCTGCCGCATCCGCGGAATGGCTGGCGGCAAGGTTGCCGGTATTCCCCGCGCCTTCCGCGCTCGCGGTTACGCAGGATCGGCTCGCCGAAAAGCAGGTATTCACGCGCCTTGGCATCGGTACCCCGGCGTTCGCGGCGGTCGATTCGCTGGCGGAACTCGAGGCTGCGGTGGACCGCATCGGCTTGCCCGCCATCCTCAAGACGCGCCGGCTAGGCTACGACGGCAAGGGCCAGGTCCGGCTCCACGCCCGCGACGACATCGAGCGCGCGTGGCAGGTGCTCGGGCACACTTCCCTGATCCTCGAAGCGTTCGTCCCGTTCGACGCCGAGGTGTCCGTCATCGCCGTGCGCGGGCGCGACGGCGAGTTCCGCACCTGGCCGCTGACGCGCAACTGGCACGCGGAGGGCATCCTGTCCGTGAGCCTTGCGCCCTGGTCTATCGGAACGCTCGACGCGCAGGGCGTTGCGCATGCACGCGCGGTGGCTGAACACCTGGACTACGTGGGCGTGTTCGCCCTGGAACTGTTCGTGTGCGGCGGCAGCCTGCTCGCCAACGAGATGGCGCCGCGCGTGCACAATTCCGGTCACTGGACGATCGAGGGTTCCGTGTGTTCGCAGTTCGAGAACCACGTTCGCGCAGTGCTCGGACTGCCACTGGGCGATACATCGGCCCGGGGACCTGCGGCGATGCTGAACTGGGTGGGCGAACTGCCTGCGTGCGAGCCCGCATTGTCGGCGAGCGACGTCCACTGGCACGACTATGGAAAGGCCCCCCGCGCGGGGCGGAAGCTCGGGCACGCGACGGTCTGCGCCGTCACTGGCTCCGAACTCGCGTCACGCATCGAAAACCTCGCGCGACAAATGGACCGGCGCGCCCAATGCGAGCCACTGATCGCGGCGCTGCGGTGCCTGCCGTCGTAGGACGGGATTGCACATGCGCCAGCGCAAATGCTGCGGCTGGCAGGCTGTCGTCCCGCGTCCCCCGTGCAGGCGTTCCGCGCGTCGCGACCGTAGCGTGACGCGTCCGCGTCCCCCGGGTGAATCCTGCCGCAGCCTTCCCGCGTCGATCCGAACCCCGGTCGCGCCTCAGCGCATCTGCGCGGAGACGAATTCCCAGTTCACCAGCTTCCAGAATGCTTCGAGGTACTTCGGCCGGGCGTTGCGGTAGTCGATGTAGTAGGCGTGCTCCCACACGTCGCAGGTCATCAGCGCCTTGTCTTCGCCAGTCAGCGGTGTCGCCGCGTTGCTCGTGCTGATGATCGCCAGCGTGCCGTCGCTGCGCTGCACCAGCCATGCCCAGCCGGACCCGAACGTGCCGATCGCGGTCTTCGTGAACTGCTCGACGAAGGCATCGTGGGAGCCGAAAGCCTCATCGATCGACTTGGCCAGAGCACCGGATGGCTTGCCGCCGCCTTCCGGCGAGAGGCAATTCCAGTAGAAGGTGTGGTTCCAGACCTGCGCGGCGTTGTTGAACATCGCGCCTTCGGCCTTGCGCACGATATCCTCGAGGGTCAGGGAGTCGAGTTCCGTGCCGCTGATCATCTTGTTGAGGTTGTCGACGTAGGTCTTGTGGTGCTTGCCGTAATGGAAGTCGATGGTCTCGCCGGAGATATGCGGCTCGAGCGCTTCGCGCGCAAAGGGCAGGGCGGGCAATTCGATGGCCATGTGGGATCCTCGGTCTGGCTGTGTACGGGGGGTCGTGGTGCCAGTGTATCGAGCGGCGCATGACCATTGGCTAACGAGGCACGTCCGACCTCCGCAGGGTATGTTCGCAACTGCCACCGCCCTACAATGCGCGCCCGGTTCGACTGGAAAGACCCATGGACGCGCAGTCCCGCATTCGGCTGATCATCGACGCCCATCCGGTCGTGCTCTTCATGAAAGGCACCCCTCAATACCCGATGTGCGGATTCTCCGCGCGCACGGTGCAGGCCCTGCAGGAAGCCGGCGCGCGTTTCGAGTCGGTGAACGTGATCGAGGATCCCGAAGTGCGCGCGGGGCTGCCCCCGATCTCCAACTGGCCCACGTTTCCGCAGCTTTTCGTCAACGGCGAGCTGATCGGTGGATGCGACATCGCGCTCGAACTCGCTGCCAAGGGTGAACTCGCCGCGATGGTCGGCGAAGCGCAGCGCAACTGAGTCGTGGGCGGCGTCACACAGCCGTCGCAGGACGCCTTGCCCGGCGCGCGGCCGGGGCCGTTGTCCGATCGGGTGGTGCTCGTCACCGGGGCGGCCGGTGGCCTGGGACGCGCCACGGCGATGGCGGCCGCCCGGTCCGGAGCCACGGTTGTGCTGCTTGGACGCAAAGTGCGTGCGCTCGAACAACTCTACGATGCGATCATGGCCGAGTCGCTGGCGCAACCTGCGATTTTCCCGCTCGATCTCGAAGGTGCGTCGGCTGAAGACTACGTGGCGCTCGCCGACGCCATCGCCAAAGGATGCGGGCGCCTCGACGGCATCGTGCACGCCGCGGCGCGGTTCGACGGACTGACCCCTCTCGCCCACGTCGCGCCCGACGCCTTCCTGCGCACCCTGCATGCAAACCTGGCGGCGCCGTGGCTGCTCACGCAGGCTTGCCTGCCGATGATGGCCCTGCGGGGGGACGCGGCAGTGGTATTCGTACTCGAGGATCCCGCGGAAGTCGCGAAGCCCTATCGCGGTGCCTACGGCGTGTCCAAGTCGGCGCTGCCCGCGCTGGTCTCGATCCTGCACGCGGAGACCGACCGGACGACGGTGCGGGTCCACGGCATTCGACCGTTGCCGATGAAAACCCGGCTGCGCGCGCGGGCCTACTTCGCGGAAGCGGGCGGACTCACACACGCACCGGACTCATGCGCGGACGTGGTGGTGCGCATCCTCGCAGGCGACCTGGCGGAATGGCGCGGAAAGCTGCTGGAAGCGCCGGAACCGAAAAGGCCATGACGACCCTCTCGGCGGCCCTCATGCTGTTCCTGATCATGGATTCGATCGGCAACGTGCCCGTGTTCCTCGCGCTGCTGAAGTCGCTCGCGCCGGGCCGCCGCCGGGTGGTGCTCGCACGTGAATTGCTCATCGCCCTTGCGGTGCTGTTCGCGTTCCTGTTCGGCGGCACCTACATCCTCGCCGCCCTCCACCTGCAGCAGGAGTCGGTCGCCATCGCGGGCGGCATCATCCTGTTCCTGATCGGCTTGCGCATGATTTTCCCGACACCTGACGGCGTGTTCGGCGAAGTCCCGGGCGGCGAACCCTTCATCGTGCCGATGGCCATCCCTAGCATCGCTGGTCCCTCGACGATGGCCGCGCTCATGCTGCTGGCGAACAGGCATCCCGATCGCTCTGTCGACTGGAGCATTGCCTTGCTCATCGCGTGGTCGGCCTCAGCGGTGGTGTTGTTTTCCGCGACTTCGCTCTACCGCATTCTCGGCGAGCGTGCGCTCTCGGCGATTGAACGATTGATGGGCATGCTGCTCGTGGCGCTGTCGGTGCAGATGTTCCTGGATGGCTTGACCGTGCATCTGCAAGCCGGCTGAAAGGCCGCGAATCCTGAGGGGTTCGTTCAGAGTGTCGGGCAACACCTTGATCCATGAGGCGAAACGCAGCTTTGCTGGTGCGTAGCAAATTTGTCATTCTCCAGCTGTTAAACTGGCGTTAATGTTGATCGAACCCGTCTGAACTCTCCGACGGCTTTCTGCGCCTCGCTTCTCGTCTCAACTCAAACCAAGGGCTCACCCTCATGTTCAAGCGATCCGGGCTGCACGTCGCCATCTGCGCGTTGCTTGCCGTCTCCGCCGCGAATCCGCTGTTCGCGCAGACCACTTCCGCCGCGGTTGCCGGCGTTGTTTCAGACAGTTCGGGCCAGGGAGTTGCCAACGCCACGATCGACATCCTTCACGTGCCATCCGGCTCACGCAAGTCGGTCACGGCGGATGCGCAAGGACGTTATTCGACGCGCGGCCTGCGCGTCGGTGGTCCGTACACCATCACCGCGAAGAGCGCCGCGGGCGAAGTCGTGCGCAACGACGTGTTCCTGCAACTCGACCAGACTACCGCGATTGATCTTGCCGCCACCGCCGCGCCCGTAGATGGTGCTACTGAACTCGAGTCGTTCACGGTCACCGCGAGTCCACTGGACACGGTATTTGCTCCTGACAACATCGGCACCAAGACCATCGTCACGCAGGAACAGATCGAAGTTCTGCCGACCATCAGCCGCTCGATCGAGGATTTCGTCCGCGTCGATCCGCGCGTCGTGCAGATCGACAAGGAGCGTGGCGGTATCGCCGTCGCCGGCCAGAACAACCGCTACAACAACATCCGCATCGACGGCGTGCCAACCAACGACCAGTTCGGCCTCAATGACTCCGGCCTGCCCGCGCTGAACCAGCCGATCTCGATCGACTGGATCCAGGAATTCAACATCGGCGTGGCCGACTACGACGTCACCCAGAAGGACTTCGTCGGCGGCAACATCAACGCGGTCACCAAGAGTGGTGGCAACGAGTTCCATGGCGCGGTCTATGGCCTTTATCGCGACAAGGAATTCGTCGGCGACGACGAGAACGGCAACGAATTCGTCGGTTTCGAGGACGAATACACCGCTGGTGGTTACGTCAGCGGTCCAATCATCCAGGACAAGCTCTACTTCTTCCTGGGATACGAGAAGTTCGAGCGCTCACAGCCCGGCACCGACCAGGGCGTGATCGGCAGCGGCGCCGTCAACACGGTAGGAGTGACTCAGGCGCAGCTTGACCAGATCCTGGCGATCGCACGCGGATTCGGCATCGAGCCCGGCTCCATCGTGTCTGACCCCATTACCAACACCGACGACAAGTATTTCGGCAAGCTCGACTGGAACATCAACGACGCACACCGCGCCTCGTTCCGCTACAACAAGACCGACGGTTCGGTACAGCGCCTGCAGACACCCTCGACCACCTCGCTGCAGTTGAGCTCGAACGCGTTCACCGACAACATCAGTTTCGAAAACTACGCAGTGTCGCTGTACAGCAACTGGAACGACAATCTCTCGACCGAGGCCAACGTCTCGTATGCCGAGTATCGCTCCAGCCCGCAAATCCCGGTGATCTCCCCGCAGATCCGCGTGAATGTGGACAACGCCAACAGCGTCGTATTCGGCAGCGAGCGGTCGCGCCACGCGAACCTGCTCTCGGTGGATACCTACACCGCCCTGGTCGCGGCGGATTATTTCGCCGGCGACCATACGATCCGATTCGGTGGCGACTACGAGAACAACGAGATCTTCAACCTGTTCCTGCAGGACGTGTTCGGCAACTACGAGTTTGGCGTGCGCACGGGCCTTCCGGACGGCATCGCGAATTTCCGCAATGGTGCTTTCAGCCGTTACCGATTCCAGACGCCTCTGAGCGGGGACATCAGCAGCGTCGGCGCCGCCTTCGAGTACGGCAATATCGGCTTCTTCCTGCAGGACACATGGGCAGTCACCGACCAGCTCAACCTCGTCTACGGGGCGAGGTTCGACACGTCCACCGTGGACAACGTCCCGGTGTTCAACGCCAACGTGCTGCGCGATTTCGGCATCGACAACCGCAACACGCCCGATGACCAGAGCATCATCCAGCCGCGCGTGGGCTTCAACTACACCTTCGATAGCGAACGTCGCATGCAGTTGCGTGGTGGCCTCGGTCTTTTCCAGGGCTCCTCACCGGGTGTGTGGCTGTCGAACAGCTTCTCCAATCCCGGCGTTGGCGTTCGCGCCTTCGACATCCGCAACAGCACTGGCTTCTCTGCCGACCCGGCTGCTCCGTTCGTGCCCGCCGGTGGCCTGCCGAGTCAGCTCGCCAACTTCCTTTCAGAGGATTTCGAGCAGCCTACCGTCTGGAAAGCCAACCTCGGCTTCGAGATGGAGCTGCCGTGGTGGGGCCTCGTCAGCAGCGCCGAGTACCTGAAGTCCGAGGTGCGAGACGCAGTCATGTTCACCAATCTCGCAATCGGCGGCGCCACCGGTAGGCTTCCCGATGGCCGCCTGTCGTTCTACAACAATTTCTCCTCGACGGGTTTCGGTGCGACCGGTCAGGTTGCCGGCACCAACCGGGTGCGCGCCAACTGCATTCGCGTGAACCCGGCGGCTGCATTCAACTCCGCAACCAACCCGTGCCTTTACACCAATGCCATCCTGCTCTCCAACACCGGCAAGGGCTCAACTGACAACTTCACGCTCTCGCTCGAGAAACCGTGGAGCAACGACTGGTCGGCCAAATTGTCCTACACCCTTGGCGATGCGGACGATGTGAGCCCGGGTACGTCTTCGGTGGCGCTCTCGAACTTCCAGAACCGGATCATCCTCAATCCCAACGAGGAGATCTCGCATACGTCGAACTACGAGATCAAGGACCGCTTCGTCGGTACCTTTGCAAAGCGCTTCCATTTCTTCGAGGGTGCGCCCACCACGGTGTCGTTGTTCTATGAGGGCCGCAACGGTCGTCCGTTCAGCTACACCTTCTTCGGCGATGCGAATGGTGACGGCATCGGCGGCAACGACCTGCTGCTAATTCCCGATCTGAACAATCTGGCTTTCACTTCGGGCTCCTCGCCGGAGGACATTGCTGCATTCCGCGACTTCATCCTCAACAACGACTACCTCAGTTCCCATCAAGGTGAGCTGGCCGACCGCAACGCGCATCAGGCGCCCTGGATCCACCAGGTGGACATGAAGTTCTCGCAGGACATTCCGTTCTTCTTCGATACCAAGGCGGAGGTGTTTCTCGACATAGAGAACATCGGCAACCTGATCAACGACGAGTGGGGCCATATCGACCAGGCCGATTTCCCGTCCAGCATCGGCGTGGCGTCTTTTGGCGGCATCAACCCCGCCGGACAGTACGTTTACGACGTGAGCAACTATGTGCGCACCGTCAACGGCGCCCAGGTCACGACCTTGCCCCGCTTTACCCGGCAAGACGGTGTAGGCCAGTCTCGCTGGGCACTGCAGCTGGGCTTGCGCATCGAGTTCTGATCGCACGAGTCACCGCGGCAGCACAGCAAACGGCCGGAGCAATCCGGCCGTTTGCTTTTGCGGGACACGGCAGCGCAGCAAGCTGCGCTCTACAAGCGCCCGCAAATTCACGCCCTTGTAGGGCCGAGCTTGCTCGGCTGCGGCGCTTGACCGTGCCCGGTGTTTGCGGAACAGTGCTCGGCCGCCCAACGCGATCGCCCTCTCGCAACGATGGACTTGTTCGAACACTTCTCGAAACTGGTACCGATGAAAGCGCTGGCGCCGGGCGATTGCCGGGATCTCGCGAAGCAGGCGAAGGTTGGCGGGTACGCCAGGGGACAGCCGATCTTCGATCGGGGCGACCCGGCGAAGACCATGGTGTTCCTGATCGAGGGCGAGGTCGAACTCATTTCAGAACAGGGTACGCGCGTCGTCCGCTCCGACAGCGCTGAAGCACTTGATCCCCTTTCGCAATCCTCGCCCCGGCATTGCAGCGCACGCGCGCTGCGCGACAGCACCGTAGCTTTCATCGACCGCGAGCGCCTCGATCTGATGCTCACCTGGGCGCAGAGCGGCGCGGTGGAAGTCCAGGAGATCGGCGGCAGCGGCGACGGCGACAGCGACGACTGGATGAGCGCGCTGCTCTCGACGCCCGCACTCGCGCGGATTTCCGCGGCGCAGGTCGGGCAGTTGTTCGCGGCACTGTCCCCTGTCGAGTATGCGGCGGGGGATTTCGTGGTGCGCGAGGGCGATGTCGCCGATGCCTACTTCATTCTCTGCAGCGGACGCTGCGAAGTGACGCGTCGCGGTGCCGAAGGGCAGGAAAGCGAAATCGGCATCCTTCGTCCCGGCGACCGCTTCGGCGAGTACGCGCTGCTCGCGCAGGATCGCCGCAGCGCGAGCGTGCGCGCACTCGAGCCGTGCAGCGTCATGCGGATGAGCGGGCCGGACTTCAGGAAGCAGCTGGGCGAGTCGATGCTGCGCGAGGTCGATCCCGAACAGATCTCGGACGATGCGGTGCTGCTCGACGTGCGGCTGGCCGAGGAATTCAAGCGGGGTCGCCTCCCCGACAGCATCAACCTGCCGCTCGAGGTGCTGCGGACCCGCATGCATGAGCTCGATCCGAAGCGCACCTACATCGTCTACTGCGACACCGGTCGACGCAGTGCCGGAGCCGCCTACCTGCTGGTCGAGCGCGGTTTCGACGCGATGCTCCTGCGAGGCGGCATCTCCCCCGACGAAATGCCGGTGCGCGGATGATCGCTACCGCTACTGCTACCCAAGCCGCGAAGGTATCCATGCGATCCAACACGCTTAGTGCCACGATATCGCCTGCCAGTGGCCTCGACGTGCTGTCCAGGCAGGAAGTCAGCCGCCTGCGCAGCGCCAGCACCGGCGAACTGCAAATGCTGCTCCGTCGATGCGCGCTCGCGGTGCTCTCGGGCGGCATGACCAACGACGACCCGCGCGCGATGCTGGAGCGCTACCCCGATTTCGACCTGCAGGTGCACCAGCAGGATCGTGGCATCCGCATCGAGCTCCTCAACGCGCCGGAAACCGCTTTCGTCGATGGCCGCATGATCCGCGGCATCAACGAGCAGCTGTTCGCCGTGGTGCGGGACATCGCCTATCACGCCACGCAGGTCGCGCAGGACCGGTTCGACCTCGCGACTTCCGCGGTGCTCACCAACACCGTGTTCGAGATACTCCGCCATGCACGCGTGCTGCGCGCGCACGTGGATCCGAGCCTGGTGGTTTGCTGGGGCGGTCATTCCATCGGTCGCGTGGAATACGACTACACCAAGAAGGTGGGCTACCAGATGGGCCTGCGCGGCCTCGACATCTGCACCGGCTGCGGCCCCGGCGCGATGAAGGGTCCGATGAAAGGCGCGACCATCGGCCACGCCAAGCAGAGGCGGCGCGCGAACCGCTACATCGGCATCACCGAGCCCGGCATCATTGCGGCCGAATCGCCGAATCCGATCGTCAACCACCTCGTGATCATGCCGGACATCGAGAAGCGACTCGAGGCCTTCGCGCGCATCGCACACGCGATCGTGGTCTTCCCGGGCGGCGTCGACACCGCCGAGGAGATCCTGTACCTGCTCGGCATCCTGCTGCACCCCGCGAACGCAGGCGTGCCGCTGCCGCTGGTGCTGACCGGCCCGCGCGAGTCCGCGGCCTATTTCGAGCAGATCGACGCTTTCCTGCGGCTGGTGCTCGGCGACGCCGCCGCCTCCCGATACCAGATCATCATCGACGACCAGGCCGAGGTGGCGCGCGCGGTCAAGCGCGGCATGCACCAGGTGCGCGAGTACCGGCGCAGCACCGAGGACGCGTTCTTCTTCAACTGGGCCCTGCGGATCGACCTGCCGTTCCAGCAGCCGTTCTCGCCCACCCACGAACGCATGGCCGCGCTTCGCCTGCATCGCGAAATGCCGACGCACGAACTGGCTGCGGACATGCGTCGCGCCTTTTCCGGCATCGTGGCCGGCAACGTCAAGGAAGAAGGGGTGCGTGCGATCGAGCAGTTCGGACCTTACGAGATCCATGGCCAGCCCGAATTGATGCAGGCGCTCGACGCGTTGCTCG
>JBBRIE010000003.1:0-31935 GCA_038221545.1 Lysobacterales bacterium | reverse complement strand
CGCGTGCGCTCGCGCGCATAGGGCCGATCGGGAACGAGCGCGCCGACGCCATGCGCGGGCCGCGAGACGCCGTCAACTCCGGCGGCGGATCGGGATGCGGTCGAGCGGGACGCTGGCCACGATGCCCGGTCCGTCGCGTCGAGGCGTGCCGGCTTCCGGCGCCAGTGCGCGTAGCGTGATGACCTCCCAGGTGGCGGGCAGCGTGCCGTCGCGCCGCAGGGCTTCATAGGCCGCAAACACCGCCTGCATGCGGGATTTGCCGGTCAACGCACGCCGACGCGAAACCAGCGCGTTGCCCGCACCGAGACCGCGCAACTCGCGCATCAGCGCCGGCACGTCCGGGTAGTCGAACACGAAGTCCTCGCGCGCGAGGACCGGATTGCGGAAGCCGGCCGCCAGCAACGCATCGCCGACGCGGGCGATGTCGTCGAACGCATTGACATGCGCGGCGCCTGCGTCGGCGAGCGCAAAGGCGTCGCGCAGTTCGATCAGCGTGTCGCGTCCCAGCGTCGAGGCGAGCACCACGCTCCCGGGTCGCAGCACGCGCCGCCATTCGTCGAACACGCGTGGCAGGTCGACCTGCCACTGCAGGCAGAGACTCGAGAACAGCAACTCGACGCTGGCATCGCGCAGGGGCAGGGCGGCCGCGTCGCCCGCGAGCAGCCGGAACGGCCGCCACCAGCGGCTACCCTGGCGCGCGGTGGCGAGCATCGGCAGCGCGTGATCGAGCCCGATCGTGAGCGCGCGCGGAAAGCGTTCGCGCAGCGCGGCCGCGCCCCGACCCGGCCCGGTGCCGACGTCCACCACCACGCGTGGCGCAAAGTCCGCGGGTTCCGATTCGAGTTGCTCGAGCAGCCTCGATTCCACCATGCGCTGGAGCGCGGCGAAACGCGAGTAGTGCGGCGCCGCGCGTCCGAAGGCTCGGCGGACCGCACCGATGTCGAACTGGTTGCTCACGCGTGGAGCGTCACAGCGAGTGTCGTCCCAGCCACTCCGCGATGCCACGCGCGACGTCGCCGGGGTGGCTGAGGAACGGCGCGTGGCCCGCGTGCGGGACGCACAACTGCGCGCTGCCGGGCGCCAATGCGGCGCTCGCGGCGACGGCGGGCCAGGGCGCGAGGCGGTCGCGGCGGCCACCGATCCAGAGCGACGGCACCGTGAGCCCGGGCATGTCCTCGCGCAGGTCGGTCGTGCGCAGGATGGACAGTCCATCGGTGAGCACGCGCGGGTGCGGAACGGGCCTTTCGTCCATCTGCTGCTGCAGGAACCTGACCTCTTCGCGGAGTTGGCTGCTGCCCTGCGCCTCGAGCGCGAGGAAGCGCCGGAGGGTGCCGTCATGATCGGTGGCCAGGCCCGCCGCGAATCCCGCGAGCACGCGGTCGTCGACCGCATACGGCCAGTCGTCCGTGCGCGTGAACCGCGACGTCGCCGCCAGGGCGACGACACCGCTGATCGTGTCCACGCGATCGACGGCTGCGCGCAGGGCGACGAGCCCGCCGAGCGACCAGCCGAGCCAGGGAGCAGTCGGCACGCCGGGCGCGACCGCCGCAACGCAGGCCTCAAGCGTGAAAGCTTCGCCGTCGTGCCAGCCGCTGTCGCCGTGTCCCGGCAGGTCGACCACATGCACGGTGCGGAACGGCGCCAGCTCGCGCGCCAGCGGGGCGAGGATGCCGCCGTGCATGGCCCAGCCATGCAGCAACACGATCGGTGGCCCTGCTCCGAAAGTGTCGATGCGGATCAAGCCGGGCATCCCGCAGCGCAAGACCATGTCGCGGCTGGCGTCGCTCCTGCACGGCACACTCGCCGCGAATGCACGCCGCCTTGAGGGGCGGCGCCAGTCGCGCCCACGACCCTTCCACGGGCGCGATTCATTTCGCTCCTGCAAGCATGTTTGACGCACTGCCCTCCGTGACCGCTGTCCACGCCGCGCAATGCTCAAGCAGCCGGTCGATGTCGTCGTCTCCGTGCTGCGCAGTGAGGTTGATGCGCAGGCGCGAACCGTCCTTCGGCACGCTGGGTGGTCGCAGCGCCCCCACGTGGCAGCCCCGCTCCTCGAGGAATGCCTGCGCCGCGAGCACGTCCTCGGCACTGCCCACCCGCAGTGGCTGGATCGCGGTTGCGGACGGCAACAGCGGGAGGCCGAGCTGCGAGGCGCCGGCACGCCAACGCGCGATTGCACGCGCGAGACGCGCGCGCAGCACATCGCCCTCGTCGCCACGCACGATAGCGAGGGCCGTGAGCGTCGCGTGCGCCAGCGCGGGCGGCAGTGCGGTGGAATACACGTAGGGCCGCGCGAACTGCACGAGCGCATCGATCGTCTCGTCGCCGCCCAGCACCAGCGCGCCATGCGTGCCGAACGCCTTGCCGAGCGTGACGGTGAGCAGCGGCACGCCGTCGGCGTCGAGGCCGGCTGCCGCGACACTGCCGCGGCCTTGGGGGCCGGTCGCGCCGCAGCCGTGCGCGTCGTCGATCCAGAGGGTTGCGCCGGCATCGCGCGCGACGCGCGCCAGGTCGTGCAGCGGTGCGACGTCGCCATCCATGCTGAAGACGCCGTCGCTCGCGAGCAGCAGGCCGGCATCCCCCGGCGCGCGTGCAACCTGGCGCGAGGCGGCCCGGGCATCGCCGTGCGGATAGCGCAGAAGCTGCGCGGACGCGAGCGTCGCGGCGTCGATCAGGCTCGCGTGGTTGAGGCGATCCTCGACCACGCAGTCGCCGCGCGCCAGCAGTGCCATCGGCACGCCGAGGTTGGCCAGGTAACCACTGCTGAACAGCAGCGCGCGCCGATAGCCGAGCCACTCCGCGAACGCGTCCTCGACTTCCCGGTGCACCTCGAAGTGGCCACCCAACAGGTGCGCGCCGCCGCTGCCGACGCTGTAACGACGCGCGCCCTCGATCAAGGCATCGCGTACCCGCGGGTGCTGTGCGAGCCCCAGGTAGTCATTGCTCGCGAAATTGAGCAGGTTCCTGCCTTCGCGCAGGAAATGGGTACCGGTGCGTGACGCTTGTGGCGCGAGGTGGCGCCGCAGGCTGGCCGCCGCGCGCTCGGCGACCCGTTGCCCGGCGCGCACGCTCAGCGCGGGGCGCATCGCGTTCCGGGTCGACTCATGCCGCGGCCGCGGCGGTCACGTCGCAGTGCACGGTGCGGCGCTGTTCCGCGGCGGCGGCGGGCTCGACCGTGATGCCGAGGCGCGCGAACAAGGCGCGATCCCGTTCTGCATCCGGGTTGCCGGTGGTGAGCAGCTTGTCGCCGTAGAAAATGGAATTCGCGCCGGCGAGGAAACACAGGGCCTGCAGCTCGTCGCTCATCGCCTCGCGGCCCGCCGAGAGGCGCACGTGCGAGGCTGGCATGAGGATGCGCGCGACGGCGATCGTGCGTACGAATTCGAACGTATCAAGCTTTGTTGCGTCGGCCAGCGGCGTACCCGGCACCGCGACCAGCTGGTTGATCGGCACGGATTCCGGATGTACCGGCAGGTTCGCGAGTTCAACCAGCAGGCCGGCGCGGTCGGCGCGCGTCTCGCCCATACCGACGATGCCGCCGCAGCAGGTCTTGAGACCGGCGCCGCGCACCGCAGCCAGCGTATCGAGCCGGTCATCGTAGACTCGCGTCGAGATGATCGCGGGATAGAATTCGCGCGAGGAATCGAGGTTGTGGTTGTAGTAGTCGAGGCCGGCGTCGCGGAGCGTCGAAGCCTGCGCCGGCGTCAGCATGCCGAGCGTGGCGCAGGTCTCGAGGCCGAGCGCGCGTACCGCGCTGACCATCTCGGTGACGCGCGCGAGGTCGCGGTCGCGCGAATTGCGCCAGGCCGCGCCCATGCAGAACCGGGTCGCGCCCGCGTCCTCCGCTGCCTGCGCGTGTTCGAGCACGGTCGCCAGCGGCAGCAGTCGCTCGGGCTTGAGTCCGGTATCGAAGCGCGCGCTTTGCGGGCAATAGGCGCAGTCCTCGGGGCAGGCGCCGGTCTTGATCGAAAGCAGCGTGCTGATCTGTACCGTCGACGGCGGGAAATGCGCGCGATGCGCGCCCTGCGCCTGGTACAGGAGATCGGCGAAGGGTTGCGCGAACAACGCCACCACTTCGTCGGCGCGCCAGTCGTGGCGGACGGGAAACTCGTTCATGGCGGGCGCAGGCTGGCGGCGTCGGAACCGCGAGTCTGAAAAGGCGCTCGGTCGCTGTCAACCGCAAACCTCGGCTGCGGGTTTACGGTGGTTGCGATTCCCGGGGCCTGCAGGCAGCGATGGAACGCACTGATGCGCTACAACTCCGCAATGTCGACTCATCCCGTCGCGGTCGCGGTGCGCCACCTCGCCTCTTCGTTCCGTCTGCTACCGGCGCGCTGCGTGCTGTGCGCGGCGCGCGGCATGGCGGGGATCGATCTCTGCGCGGGCTGCCTGTCGGATCTGCCGCGCAACCCCGTCGCATGCCGGACCTGCGCATTGCCGCTGCCAGACCCGGCGGCCGCCTGCGGCCGGTGCATCGTCAAGCCGCCGCCGTACGTGGCCACGCTGGCGCCTTTCCTGTATCGCTATCCCCTGGACCGGCTGGTCCAGCGGCTCAAATTCGGCGGCGATCTCGCCGCCGGTCGCGTGCTCGGCGCGCTGCTGCGCGATGCACTGCCGCCCGATTGGCCGGCGCCGGATCTGGTCGTGCCGATGCCGCTCGCACGTGCGCGCCTGCGTGCGCGCGGTTGCAACCAGGCGCTGGAACTGGCGCGCGCGCTGCCTTGGCCACTGGACCGCGACACGCTGACGCGGGTGCGCGAGACGACGCCACAATCGGACCTGGATGCGCGCGCGCGGCGCGTCAATGTGCGCGGTGCATTCGCTGCCGGCGATGCGGTGCGCGGGCGAGCGGTCGCGCTGGTCGACGACGTGGTGACGACTGGCGCCACCGTGCGGGCGGCGGCGAAAGCGTTGCTGCGCGCCGGCGCGCGCGAGGTGCGCGTGCTGGCGGTGGCGCGGGCGCCACGGCGCGGCGCCTAGTACCCGACCCTGCGCGGTCCCTGCTCGGCACCGTTCGCACCCGTCCGAAGGCAGGTCCGTCGTTAGTTGATCGAGTAATGCAACGCGATGCCGAACCAGAGCGCGGCGCCCATCCAGTGGTTCAAGCGAAAGGCGCGCAGGCAATCCGAGGGAAAGCGCGTGCGCGCGATGAAGTGGCACACGCCCGCGATCGCCAGTGCGGCCGTCCAGCCGATCCAGTAGGCGATGCCCAGCCCCGCACGGCTGCCCACGAGCGCCATGGCAAGCAGGAACGAGACCTGCACGATCGCAATGGCGACGAGATCCGCATCACCGAACAGGATGGCGGTCGATCTGGCGCCCATCACCCGGTCGTCGTCGCGGTCGACCATCGCGTAATAGGTGTCGTAGGCAACCGACCAGAGCACGTTTGCCGCAAGCAGCAACCAGGCGAGCACGGGCACGCTTTCGAGCGTGGCGGCGAAGGCCATCGGGATGCCCATGCCGAACGCCATCCCCAGCACGACCTGCGGCGTCCACAGCACGCGCTTCATGAGCGGGTAGGCGACCGCGAGCGCCAGCGCCACGACCGACAGCCAGACCGCGAGGCGATTGGTCTGCAGCACCAGCAGGAACGCGGTGCCCATCACCAGCACGAACAGCACCAGCGCTTCGCGGCTGCTCACGCTGCCGCGCGCGAACGGACGGTCACGCGTGCGTGCCACGTGGCGATCGAGCCAGCGGTCCGCGTAGTCGTTGACGATGCAGCCCGCCGAGCGCGTCAGCACCACGCCCAGGCTGAAAATCGCGAGCAGTTTGAATTCCGGCATGCCTTCGGCGGCCAGCCAGAGCGCCCACCAGGTCGGCCACATCAGCAGCAGCCAGCCGACCGGGCGGTCGAGGCGCATCAGCAGCGCGTATTCGCGCAGGCGTTCGAAGCGCGCGGGCGGCAACCAGCCAAGCCACGCGGGCTGGCCGGTCGCCAGCGCGACGGCCCTTGCTCGCGATGCAGCGCGAGGGCGCGTGGAAGTGCGCGGTGGCGGCGTCGAACGCGGCGCGGAGTGGGCTGGGGGTGCGGGCGGACGTCGGGCAGCGGCGGGAACGGGACGCCCGGGTGATTGCGCGGGGTGCGGCGCCCCGGACGCAGGGGTCCCCGGATGCGCGGGCGCGGTGGGCGCGGGCGCCGGGGCGCGCGGACTGCGGGTTGCGGACGCGGCAGGCGCGCGCTCGCCCGGCCGCAATGGCGGTTGCGCGGGCGTGCGGGGAGGCGGACGCGTCATTCTTAGATTGTGCCGACGCCGGCGCCGGCACGCCATCGCGGCGCGCGGCAACGCGTGCGTCGCGGCCTGCGCGACGGGGTGCGTGCTAGCGTCGCGGCCTTCGCCATTTGCGCGTTGCCCGTCGACCGTCTTGACGAAACTCGTCGTCCACAGCGCTACCCGCCTCGAGGCGCTGGCCGCCTCCCTCGGCGAGTCACTCGCGACGACGCGGCCCCACGACCCACTCGAGGCGCAGACGGTCGTGGTCGCGCACGCAGGCATGGGGCGCTGGCTGCGCCAGTACCTGGCGCTGCATCCGCGCCGCGACGAACCGCGGGGCGTGGTCGCCAACCTGGATCTGATCCTGCCGTTCGAATGGCTCGACCGGCTCGAGCGCACGTACCTCGAACCCCGTGCCGTGGCAGCGGCGGGCTGGCAGCGCGAGCAGTTGCGCTGGCACGTGGACGCGGCCCTCGCTGCGTTCGAAGGGGATGCCGCGCTGGCGCAGGCATTGCTCGGCAGCGACTCTGCCCGCCAGCGCTTCCGGCTCGCCGACCGGATGGCGTCGCTGTTCGCGCAGTACCTCCTGTACCGACGCGAGCTCGTGGCCGGGTGGGAGGCGGGCCGCGAAGCGCATTGGCAGGCGCGGCTCTGGCGTGCGCTGCGGCGCCGTGTTCGGGGCGCGCACCGGGGCGACACGTTGTCGGCGTTGCGGGCCGCGCTGCAGGACGGGCGCGCCGCGGGAACCGGAGCCGTAGACCGGCCGCACTTCCTGTTCGGGTTCAACCATCTGCCCCCGGATCACGTCGCACTCGTCGACGCGCTTGCCCGGCGCTCGCCGGTGCACCTGTTCCATCCGACCCCGACGTTCGAACTCTGGGGCGATCTCGCGACGGAACGCGCGATCGCGGGGATCGCCGGCGCGGCCGAGCTGCATTTCGACAGCGGACATCCCTTGCTGGCCGCGCTCGGAGGACACGGACAATCGCTCGCAGCGGCGCTCGAGGCGCGCAGCGGCGAGGCTCAGTGGCACGATGCGCTCGATGCCGAGGAAGCGGCGCCCGCAGGGCGCCTGGGCGTCCTCCAGGACAGCCTGCGTCATTTCGCCGCCACGCCGTCGGCGAACGAGGCCACATCCCTGGCTGCACGCGACGACGCGAGCCTTCGCGTACACGTCTGCCACACGCGCCTGCGCGAACTCGAGGCGGTGCGCGACGCGATCCTCGCGCGCATGCTGGAGGATTCCGGGCTCGCGCCGCGCGACATCGTGGTGATGGCGCCCGACGTCGACGCGTACGCGCGCTTGCTGCCGGCCGTGTTCGGCGACCCGTCGTTCGCGGCATGGCTGCCCTACCAGTGTGCGGACCGCGCCGCCGGCACGCAGCCGCTGCTGGCGCACGTGGACCGCCTGCTGTCGCTCGACCGGCATCGCCTCACGGTGGAAGACCTGCTGGACCTGCTCGCGCTGCCGGCGGTGGCGCGACGCCTCGGCGCCAACGCTTCATCGGCGGAGACGCTGGCGCAGTGGGCCCGGTCGAGCGGCGTGGCCTGGGGCCTCGATGGCCGCGACCGCGACGCCCAAGGCTCGGACCAGCACACCTGGCAGTTCGCACTCGACCGGCTGACGGCGGGCTATCTTGCTGGCGACGACGAAGGGGGTCCGGGCGATGGCACGGCCGGCAGCGCCTGGCCCGGTGCGCCGCTGCCCATCGCGGATGCCGGCACCGACGCCGCTGCAGACCTCGCGGTACTCGCGGGCCTCAGCGCGCGACTGCGCGCCTGGCGCGATGCGCTCGAGGGCGCGCAACCGGTCGCCGTCTGGGTGCGGCGCGTGCGGCAACTGGTGCTCGAGGCGCTGTTCGATCCGTCGCCTGACGATGCGGCGGCGCGCGCGGACCTGGCACACGTGCACGCCGCGCTCGCGTCGGTGGCGCAGGGCGCGGAACTCGCGGGGCGGCACGATGCGGTACCGTTCGCGACCGTGCGCGAGGCACTGTCCGCCTCAATGGCGGGCGCGGGCGCGTCGCAGCCCTTCCTCTCCGGCGGCATCACCGTCTGCGGCATGGTGCCCGCGCGCGCCCTGCCGTTCGCGATGGTGTGCGTGCTGGGACTCAATGACGGCGAGTTCCCCCGCATCGACCGCGGTCAGGGCCTCGACCTCATGCAGGCGCCGGGCGGGTGGCGACGCGGCGACCGCAACCAGCGCGACGAGGACCGCTACCTGTTCCTCGAGGCGATCCTGTCGGCGCGCAAATTTCTGCACCTCTCCTACCGGGGGCAGGACCCGCACAACGGGGAACCGCTCGCGCCTTCCGCCCCGCTCGCGGAACTCATGGCGTGGCTGGATAGCCGTTCGGCGACGTCGCAACCGTATCGGGTCGAACAGCCGCTGCAGCCGTTCGCCGCCCGCGCCTTCGACCAGCGCGACGCAGCACTCGCCGGATTCGACGCCCGCTGGCGCGACGCCGCGGTCGCGGCGGAGGCCGGTCCACGGCCCGCTGTTCCGTTCCTCGCCGCGTTGGCAGGCGACGATGGCCAGGCACGCAGTGCAACCGAACCCGACGCTCGCGACTTCCCGACACCCGCGTCCGGGACCGATGCGTGGATCACGCTCGACGAAATCAGGAACTGGCTGCGCGAGCCCGGCCGGGCGTTCGTGCGCGCGACGCTGGACATCTCCCAGCCCTGGCTCGAGCAATCCACCTTCGAGGAGCCGCTCGACGCGAACTTGCCCCGGAGCACCGCCGCGCAACTCGACGCGGACCTGCTCGACGCGTACTGGGACACGGGTGCGCTCCCCGACGAGTTGCCAGCGGCCTGGCGGGGCACCGGAGTGATGCCCCCCGGTGCAGCCGGCGTCGCGGCGTTCGACCGGGCGCGGGCGCGCGTTGCCGAGCTGACGGCGCAACTCGATGCCCTCGGCATGCAGGACCTGATCAGCGCCGGGGCCGTCGCGGTCGATGTCGAGTACGCGTGGGCCGACACACCGGAGCACGCGGTCGGAGCGCTGCGCGGACGCATCGACGACTTCGTGCCGGCGGCGCGGACTTTGCGGCGCATACGCCGCGACGAACGACAGAAGCTGGGCCTCGCGCTCTGCGCACTGTTCGACTGGGCCGTGCTGCGGTTATCGCAGGCGCCGGATGCGCGCCTGCTGCTGTGGCCGCCGCTGCGATACGACGGCAGCCTGCTCCTCGACGGCTGGCTCGAGCCGGCCGCGGTGCCGCCGGAACGGTTGCGCGCTTTCGTCGCGCACCTGTGCCGCGGCTACGCAGATGCGCAGGCGCGCCCGCTCATGTTGCCGGCGCGCACGGCCACCGAGTTCCTCGCCGCACGCGCGGCGGGCGACGACACGCCGGCCGCCGTGCTCAAGTCGTGGCGCGGCGACGCCGAACGGCCCGGCGAGTGCGGGTACTCGCAATGGGCTTTGCTCACGCGTGGCGCACCACTGCTCGACGACGAGGGACGCCTGTCGCCCACGTTCCTGGATGCCGCGGCCTGGGCACGCGCCGCGCTGTCGATCCTGTCGGGTGAGGCGTCGTGAACGCTTCCGGACATGCGCCGGAGCGCGCGTTCGACTGGCGCGCCGTGCCGCTCGCCGGGCGCCAGCTGATTGAAGCCAGCGCCGGCACCGGCAAGACCTACACGATCCTGCTGCTGGTGCTGCGCGCACTGCTCGAAACCGACGCAAGGATCGAACAGGTCGTGGTCACGACCTACACGCGCGCGGCGGCCATGGAACTCAAGGTCAAGTTGCGGACACGACTGCTCGACGCGCAGCGCATCCTGGACGAACTAGCGCACGCGGGCGTGGCGGACACCAGCGACGTCGGTCGCTACCTCGCGGAACGGGCGCGCGACCTCGGCGTCGAGGAGGCCAGGCGGCGCATCCGGGCGGCGACGCTCTCGCTCGAGCTGGCGGCGATCGACACGCTGCACGCACTATGCGGGCGCATCCTGCGCGACGAGCCGCTTGCGGCGCCCATGGCGTTCGAAGGCGGCGCCGCGGACGCGCCGGCACTCGCGCGCGAATGTCTCGAGGATCTCTGGCGCAGGCACGTGCTCGATTGCGCGCCGCTGACACTGGAGGATGACGAAATCGCCTGCGGCGTGCTGCTGGACTGCGGGTTCGAGGCAGTCGTCCGCGCACTCGCGCCACTGCTCGAGCGGGCGCCGGTGCGGTTCGTCGAGGTCGCGCGGGACCTCGATGCGCAGCGCGATGCGGCGTTCGACGCGCTGCGTACCGGGCCGCTGCACGCCGGACTCCTCGACGTGCTCGCGGATACCGAAGGAGCATTCCAGCTCAAGGTCGGGTTCTCGCGTCCGCTGCAGGCGCTGGCGGACGCGCTCGCGGCCAATCATCGCAACCATGTGCTGCCGGAGGAACTGGACGCGGAGCACTCGGCGGACGCGCAGAAGAAAAAGCACCGGCTGACCTTGCACGGCCTCGATTGCATCGATGCAGTGCAGCGGCTCGCGGCGCTCGACCAGGCGGCGCGGCGCGCGCGTGTCGCGCTGGCACTGCAGGCGCTGGCAGGCGACGCACGCGTGCAGATGACCCGGCGTGCGCGTGCGCGCGACATGTTCACGTTCGCGAACCTGATCGATGCGACGCAAGAGGCGCTCGAGGGCCCCGGCGGCGAGGCGCTCGCGACGCGCCTGCGCGAGCGCTGGCCGATCGCGCTGATCGACGAGTTCCAGGACACCGACGCCCAGCAGTTCGCGGTGTGCAGTCGCATCTGGGACCACGCGCATGCAACGCTGTTGCTCATCGGCGATCCGAAACAGGCGATCTACAGCTTTCGGGGCGCGGACCTCAACGCCTACCTCGCCGCCGCGGACGAACTGCTCGGAACCGGGCACCGCCTCGACGTGAGCCAGCGTTCGAGCAAGCGCCTGGTGGAAGCCATCAACGCCTTCTACGTCGATGCCGGCGACGCCCCCTTCGCGCTGCAACAGCTTGCGTTCGAGCCGCTCGTTGCCAGTGGCCGCGCCGACGGTACGCCGCTGCTCGATGCGGACGGTCGCGCCCGTCCGCCGTTGCGGTTGCACCTGCATCCGTCGGCCGGCCAGCTGTCGCGCGAGGCGCTGGATCGCTGGTGCCTCGAACGTTGCGCGGACGACATCGCGAGCGCGCTCACCGCGCGTCTTGAATCCGTGGGCGGCGAGGCGCTGCGTCCCGACCATATCGCCGTGCTGATGCCGGCGCACCGCTACATCGGCCGCCTGCGCGAACTGCTGTCGGAACGGGGCGTTCCGTGCGTGGGAGCGGGCCGCGCGAACGTCTGGGATTCCGTGGCGGCGGAGGCGCTGATCACGCTGCTGCGCGCACTGCTCGCGCCGGATCGCGCGCCGCTCTGGCGCGCGGCCTTGACCACGCCGCTGTTCGGCGCCACGCAGGCCGACCTGGCACGCTGGCGTGCCGAACCTTCGGCATGGAATGCACGCCAGGAACAGGCCCTGCGGCTCGCTGCGACGTGGCGAACGCACGGCATCGCAGCCATGCTGGGCCCGCTGGTCGCGGCACGCGCCGCGGACCTCCTCCGGGACGCGGACGGCGAACGGCTGGTGACCGACCTTCGCCACCTGCTCGAGTTACTGGCGGCGGAAGAGCCCCGCCACGCCGGCGCGCAATCGCTGCTGGCGTTGCTGGAACGCGCGTACCACGATGCGCGGGCGGCCACGGCCAGCAGCGCGGACGAACGCAACCTGCGCATCGACAGCGATGCGCGACGGGTCCGGCTGATGACACTGCATGTCAGCAAAGGCCTCGAGTTCGACATCGTGTACCTGCCGCTCGCCTGGCGCCTTGGCTTGCCGGAGTGGCAGCCGCCGAAGGTCAAGCTGCAGGCATTCCACGACGACGCGGGTCGATCCCTGCACGACGCCGGATCCTCGTCGTTCCACGCGAACGGGGAACGTGCGCGGTTCGAGTCGCTGCAGGAAAGCCTGCGGTTGCAATACGTGGCACTGACGCGCGCGCGACATGCCTGCCATCTGTTCTGGGGTGCACCTGCCACTTCGCGTACGCAGGCCGAGCCTGGCGCTCTCGACTTCCATCTCGCCGCGCTGGCGAGACGTTTTGGAAGCGCGCCGGGCATCCCCACCTGGAGCGCGTTTGCCGCGACGCACCCGCAAGCCGTGGCCCTCGTCGACGCGCCGCGACGCGCGAAGTTCACGCGACAGTCCGGCGCGGGGCCTGAAGCCATCGCGCTGTCGGCACGCAGCGAAAGGCCGGCCATGCCTGCGCCCTGGAGCGTGTCGAGCTTCACCCGGCTGGTGCGCGATTCGGAGCATGCCATCGATCCCGCCGCGTCCGCGCCCGCGGACGACGAAGCGCACGCGGGCGATGACGCGACGGTCGCCGGCGCACCGTCGGGCATCGAAGGGCGACTGCGCAATTTCCGCGGCACCGCGTTCGGCAACGCCTTGCACCAGACGCTGGAGCGCGCCGACTGGTTGCGCAGCATCGAATTGCAGCCGGAGATCGTGCAGGCTGCGCTCGCCTCGAACGGCCTGGCCATCGCAGCGGGCGGCGCGCTGGCAACGCTCGCCGAGCGTACGCTTGCGACGCGGTTGTTCGACGAGGGCGGTCGCCTGCGCGACGTGGCCGCAGGCGACCGGCGCGCGGAGATGCGTTTCGATTTCGCGCTGCACGAGACTCGATTCTCGCGCTGGCCGTCGCTGTTCGCGGCGCATGGATGTGGCGACCTGCTGCCCGCGTTGCCGGCTTCCGGGGCCCTCACCGGACTGCTGACGGGCGCCATCGATCTCGTGTTCCGACGCGCCGGCCGCTTCTTCGTTGCCGATTTCAAGAGCAACGACCTGGGCGAGGCCGCCCACGCGTATGCGCCGGCCGGATTGCTGGCGGCGATGCAGCGCAGCCACTATGGCCTGCAGTTGACGCTCTACCTGTTGGCGGTGCACCGGCACCTGCGCCAGCGGGTGGCGCATTACGACTACGGTCGCGACGTCGGCGGTGCGCTGTACCTGTTCGCGCGTGGTCTCGATGACCAGGGCAACGGTGTGTTCCGCGCGCAGCTGCCCGCGGCCCTGATCGAAGCGCTCGACCTTGACTGCGACGGAGCGACGGCGACATGAGCGAGCCGATGGCAGACGACGAAACGGTGGCAGCACTGCTCGACGAAGCGCTGGCGCCGGAGAACCGCGCGCATTTCGATGCGCTGCCGTGCCACCTCGCCAGCTGGACCCGCGCGCGGGGAGCGGGTGACTGGATCGCATTGGCGGTGCTCGCGACCGCCGCCGCCGAGTCGCGCGGCGATGCCTGCGCCGAGCTGGCGTTGCTCGCAGGCGAGCCTATGTTCGATGGCGGGCGCCGTTGGCCCGAACGCCACGCCTGGACTGCCCGCCTTCGGGCGAGCCCCTGGGTGGGTGGGGGTCGGACATCAGGCGCAGCGCGCGGCGCCCTGGTGCTCGAGACGGACGATGCGTGCTTCCTCACGCGTGTCTGGCGCGACGAGCAGACGCTGGCGAACGCAGTCCGCGGTCGCGGCGGCGAACCGGATGTCCGTGCATCGAGCGCCGCTTTGGGGCCGCTGCTCTCGCTGTTATTCGACGCGGAAGACGCGGACCAGCGCGAGGCCGCGCTCGCCGCCGGCGTCGGCCGGCTGCTGCTGTTGACGGGGCCACCAGGCTCGGGCAAGACGCACACGTTGCTGCGCGCGCTGCTGGTACGCCGGGCCGTGGCCGGCCGGCCGCTGTCCATCGCCCTCGCCGCGCCGACGGGCAAGGCGGCCCAGCGCATCGCCGAGGCGATGCGGCAGGGCAAGCACGCGCTTCGCGCAAAATCGCGCAACCCGCAGTTGCTGGCATGGCTCGACGAGATTCCCGACACCGCCAGCACGCTGCATCGGCTGCTGGATTACCGCCCGGCGCAACGCCGCTTCGAGCGCGACGCGCGCAACCCGCTGACTGCGGACGTGGTGGCGGTCGACGAAGCTTCGATGGTGGATCTGTCGATGATGCGCCGATTGTTCGACGCGACGCCGGCGGCGGCGCTGCTGCTGTTGTCCGGCGATCCGGATCAGCTTGCGTCGGTGGCCGCTGGCTCGGTGCTGGCCGACCTGGTGCGGGCCGGCGAGGGGGCAGAGGGGCCGATGCCGCGCATCGCGCGCCTGTCGCGCAGCCGTCGCGCAGCCGGCGATTTCGGCGATGTGTTCGAGTCGGTGCGTGCTGGCGACGGCCAGGCGGCGATGCAGGCTTTGCGCGAACGCGACGCGTGGCACCCGCTGCCCAGCGTGGCGGCGCTCGACCGCGCGCTCGTCGCGCAGGTGGCGAGCGGACGCTTCGATCCGTTGCTTGAGGCATGCGAACCGGCCGCGGCGCTCGCCCTGCTCGCGCGCTTCCAGTGGCTCTGCGCGTTGCGCGTGGGCCCGTTCGGCGCGGTCGCGGTTGCGGCGCGCATCGAGCAGTTGCTGCAGGGGCGCGCCCACTGGCGGCCGACGCTCGATGGCAGCTTCCATGGCCGCGCGGTCATCATCGAGCAGAACGACTACGCCAGGCGCCTGTTCAATGGCGATGTCGGCATCACGCTGGTCGACGAGCGGCAGCACGCGCGAGTCTGGTTCGCGGCCACGACCCGCTCCGGAGATGAGGGCTCCGGCGAACGTGATGCGTTGGCGTCACGCGGAGCGGTGTCCGTGATGACCTCGTTCGCGCCGGGCGAGCTGCCCGCGCATTCCAGCGCGTTCGCGCTGACGGTACACAAGGCCCAGGGCGCGGAGTTCGATGCCGTGGCGCTGGTCATGCCTCCGCACGATCCCCGGGTGATCGGTCGCGAACTGGTGTACACGGCACTGACCCGGGCCCGTTCACGCGTCGACGTGCACGCCACCGAAAGCGTGTTCTCGAACGCCCTCGCGAGGCCGCTGGCCCGACGGGGTCGCCTGCGCGAGCGCATACGCGAGCGCAGCTGACCGCTGCGACGGCGTTGCGCAGCAACCGGGCCCTTCCGGCGCGACCCGCGTCGGCGTCTTCCGCAACGACGACAGACAGCGGCGGCGGGGGCTTACGTATACTGCCGCGCATGTCGATACGCCCTTCGCGCGGCGCTTCGTGGTTCGCCCGCCTGCGCTATTTCGTGCCGGCGCTGGCGCTGGCCGCGCCGGTCGCGTTCACCACGCATCCCGCCACGCTGATCCTGCTGTTGCTGGCCACGCCACTCTACGCCGCGGCGGCGGCGCGAATGCTGCGAGCGCGCCAGGATGCGAGCTGGCCGTCGCTGCTCGGGCACGGGACGCTCGCCTATCTGTTGATGGTCGTCGCGCTGGCGATCCTGGTCGCGGCCTTGCTGGGCTGGCCCGCGGCGCAGTTGTTGCGCCATCCGGATGCCTCAAGCGCGGTATGGCTGTCGCTCGGCGTGGCGCTGCTGCTGCTCGTGTTGTGGCGCGTGTGGCCCGTGTACGGCCTGGTCTGGGTGGCGGGCGAAGCGCGCGAACGCGCCGACCAGGCTTCCGCCAGCCTGCATGCATTGCGCATGGCCCTGGACTTCTCGCTGCCGCTCACGCGCGGATTCGCGCACGCATTCGACGGGCTCGGCGTCTCCCTCGCCTTGTCGCTGCTCATGGTCGGGGCCTTTTGCCTGGCCGGATTGTGCGGGGTGTTACCGCCCGACCTGCGCCTGGCGGCGCTGCTGGTGTGGGGTCTGCTGCTGGCGCCGCTCGCCAGCCTGCTGGTGCTGTGGCGCTGCCAGCGCCTGCTCGCTGGCGAGCGCGACCTGCCGTTGCCCGAATCGCCGCCGGCCCTGATGCCCGGCGAGGGCGTGCTCATTGGCGAGTACGAGGGCAGCGGATGCGATCGCGCCATCGATCCCTATCCCCCGAGCGATCCGTCCGCGCTGAACGCCGGCGTGTTGAGCGCGGCGGCGGCCGGCGAGATCGAGCGCGCGCTGGACCTCCTGCGCCAGGGCGCCGATCCGGCGGCGATGCCCGCGCTCGATGCTCGCGATCAGCGTTCCCTGCCGATGATCGCGGCGACCCTGCCCGACCTGCGCCTGCTGCGCGAGATCATCGCGCGCGGCGGCGACGTCAACCGTGCGGTGGGCGGCCTGACGCCGTTGCTGGCCGCCACGCGCGACAGCCTGCAGGGACGCGTGGACGCAGTGGTGACCCTGCTCACCAACGGCGCCGATCCGCGCATCGCCGACGGCTCGGGCAACACCGCGCTCCACCACGCCGCGCGCTGCACCGATCCGGCGCTGGTCGCGACGCTGCTGGATACGGGCGCCGAACGCGACGCGATCAACAGCGAGGGCCATTCGCCGCTGGCGATCGCCGCGATCACGCACAACGAGGTCGTGTTGCGTTGCCTGCTCGAGCGCGGCGCGAAGGCGGAGCCGCCGCGCGGCCTGCCCGCGCTGATCGCCGCGGTCAGCGGCGCGGAGGACCGGCCCGCGCCGATCAAGCTGTTGCTCAAGCACAAGGCGCGTGTCGACGGCCGCGACGTGCTCGGCCGTTCCGCGCTGCACGCCGCGGCACTGCACGGCCACGCCGATTGCGTAGCCGCACTGCTGGCCGCGGGCGCCGATGTCGACGCGCGCGACGGCGCCGGCGTGACGCCGCTGATGGAAGCCGCGCGGGCCGGCCACGACGACGCGTTGCGCCGCCTGATCGCACGCAAGCCGGCGCCCAACGAAGTCGACAGCGCCGGTCGCACCGCCCTCGTCATTGCCTGCCAGTCGCGGCGCGCGACGCAGGACACGGTGCAGGCGTTGCTCACGGCGGGCGTCGATCCGTCACTGGCTACGCGCGACGGCAAGCGCGCGCTCGACTTCGCGGTGAATGCGGGCCGCTGGCGCGAGGTCGCGCTGCTCGATCCGGCGTATCCGCTGCCGGCGAGCGTGCGTGAACAGCCGGGCGAGGAGGAGCCGGACAACGACGCACTCGTTGCTGCGTCGGCGACCGCGCACGTCGGACCCGACCGCGTGGCGCTGCTGGCCCTGGCCCTCGCGCGGCGCCAGTTCGGCAGCGCCGAGGAGCTGCTGGGGCTGGCACCGGCGCTGGACGCGGACTCGCTGGCGGAGGCGCTGCTCGCCTGCGCGGGTCGGATCGACACAGCGGGCTTCGCGGTTCTGCTGCGGCATGGCCTGGATCCCGCCTTCGTCGGTCGCGACGGACGCGCGCTGCTGCATCGCCTCGCTGCGATTCGACCACTGCCATTGCGCGCGTTGCGCCTGTTGAGGGGCGCCGGCGCAACGCCTGCCGGGGGCCACGCGCTGGCCGACCTGCTCGCCGGTGCCTTGCTGGCGGATGCCGCCGGTCACGCCTATGCCGTACGCCTGGCGCGTGACTGGCTGGAGGCTGGCGCCGACGGTGCGCGCGTGTCCGACGCGGGCGAGTCGCCATTGACGCTGGCGGTGCGCCTTGGTGCCACGCCGATGGTAACCGCGCTGCTCGAGCGCGGGGCGGACGCGCGTCAGCGCGCCGCGAACGGTCGGGGGCTGCTGCACCTGCTCGCGCAACTCGACGACGACGACACCGCGATTGCGATCACGCGCGCATTGCTGCGCGCCGGCGCCGATCCCATGGCACGCGACAACCAGGGCCAGACCGCGCAGGGCGCGGCGCTCGCCAGTGGACGTCGCGCACTGGTTCACTGGCTCGGCTGGTCGCCCTGGCTGCCGCCGGGGCGGCCCTTGCGCGAGGCCGACCTGGTTGCCGCTGCCGCGCTTGGCGACCGGGCCGCCGTCCAGCGCCTGCTCGACCTCGGCCTGCCGCTCGATGCGCGCGATGCGCAGGGTTGCACCGCGCTCGTTCGCGCCACGGGCGGGGGTTTCGCCGACCTGGCGACGCTGCTGCTGACGCGCGGTGCCAACGCCGACGCGCGCGCCGCATCCGGGATCACGGCGCTGGGCGCGGCGTTGAACGCGGGTCGCATCGCCCTGGTGGACCGCCTGCTCGAACACGGCATCGCCGTCGACCAGCGCCTGGTCGACGAGGCCACGCCGCTGATGCTGGCGGCGGCGCTCGGGCGGGCCGATGGCGTGGCACGCCTGCTCGCCAATCGTGCCGACGTGCTCGCGCGGGATGCGCAAGGCAACACCGCGCTGCACGCCGCCGCGCAGAACGCCTACGCGAGCGCCGATCCCGATGCGGCGCGTGGCCTGCTCGCGCAATTGCTCGACGCGGGCGCGGAGATCGACGCGCGCAACCAGATGGGCCAGACGCCCCTGCTGGTATTGCTCGGCGCACGTGTCACCGCGCAGACGCCGCCGGGTTCGCGCGTGCTCGCCGATCTCGCCAGCCTGCTGGTCGCGGCCGGCGCGAGCCTCGATGTGCAGGACACGCGCGGCGTCGGCGTCCTGCACGCGAGCGCGATGCACGGCATGCTCGATGTCGTGCGCTGGTTGATCCGCGCGGGTGCCGACGTGCGCCTGCGCGACACGCTTGGCCGCACCGCGCATGACGTCGCCCTGGTGCTCGGCTACGTCGACGTCGCCGCAGAACTCAAGCGCCTGTAAGTCTGGAGTGCTTTTCGCTCCCGCGAGTTGAGTTCCGCGTGATCGCGGGCATGGCCCGCTCCTGCAAAAATATTCTGACGTTGTCCTTGACTTTGATCTCGCGCGCTCGCAAAAAACGCAAACGCAATCAGGGACCGAGCGTGGCGGCGGTGCGTTCGGAGTCGCGCGGGTTCGCGGGTGATTCCGGCGCATCGATGTCGAGCGGCGAGTCGCGGTAGTCGGCCTCGAAGATCTCGGTCAACTCGGCCATCGCGTCCTGGGTGCTCTGCACCAGCACGGCCTCGTCGTGATGGATGAGGTACTGCGCGCGCAGCAGGCGTTCGTCGTGCTCGCGGAACCGCGTCAGCAGGTTGGCGGCCCGTTGCGACCCGATCCCCAGCGCCTCGAGTACCTTGCGCGTCATCACCAGGCTCGAGTGGAAGGTCTCGCGGGTCACGCCGTCGAGCTGCAGGTCCATCAGCTTGAACAGGTGCTGGCGATTGCGCGCGCGCGCGAACACCTTGATATGCGGGTAAGCCTGCCGCACGAGCCGCGCGATGCGGATCGCGGCATCCGGGTCGTCCATGGCGATGACGAAGACCTCGGCCTGGTCGACCTTGGCTGCACGCAACATCTCCGGGCGTGACGGATCTCCGTAGTAGATCTTGTTGCCGAAACGACGGGAGAAATCGATTTGCTCGACGCTGTTCTCGAGCGCGGTGAACGGGATGTGGTGCGCACGCAGCACGCGCGCCACGATCTGGCCCATGCGGCCGAAGCCGGCGATGACCACGCGCGGCGTCTCGCCATCGGGGTCGATGGCGTCGTACGGACGCGCCTCGGTCCGGGCGAAACGCCGGCTGGCCCGTTCCGCGAGGCTCACGAGCAGCGGCGTGACCGCCATCGACAGCACGACGGTGGCGGTCAGGAGGTCGACCAGTTCCGCGGACACCAGCCGCTCGCCGCTCGCGAGCGCGAGCAGGATGAAGGCGAACTCGCCGCCCTGCGCCAGCAGCGCCGCGAACAGCCACGCGCCGCGCCGGTCGAGTCGTGCCAGGCGCAGTCCGATCACGACCAGGATCGCGGCCTTGACCAGCAGGAGGCCAGCGAGCAGCGCAAGGATGAGCAGCAGTTGCGTGGCGACGAACTGCCAGTCGACGCTCATGCCGACGCCGATGAAGAACAGTCCCAGCAGCAGGCCCTTGAACGGCTCGAGGTTGGCTTCGATCTCGTGGCGGAACTCGGTGTCCGCGAGCAGCAGGCCCGCGAGGAAGCCGCCCAGGCTCATCGACAGCCCGACCTCCGCGGTCAGGAACGCGGTCCCGATCGCCACCAGCAGCGTGGTCGCGGTGAACGACTCGACGCTGCGCGTGGCCGCGATCAACCGGAACAGCGGCCGGATCAGGAAGCGGCTGACGAACACGAGGCCGCCGATCAGCAGCACCGCGCGCAGGGTCGCCTGGCCCATGCTCATCACATCGGGTACCGCTGCCGCGCTCTGCGCCAGCACGGGCAACAGTGCGACCGCGGGAATCACGGCGACGTCCTGGAACAGCAGCACGCCCAGCGAGGTCCGGCCGTGCGCGGTCTGCAACTCCTTGCGTTCGGCGAGCAGCTGCACACCGAACGCGGTGGACGACAATGCCAGCGCCGAGGCCGCGATCAGGGCCGCGCGCCATTCGATGCCGAACGCGAGCGCGAGCGCGAGCAGCACCACGGTCGTCGCCGCAACCTGCAGCAGGCCCACGCCGAACACCGAACGGCGCATTAGCCACAGGCGCGCCGGCGAGAGTTCGAGGCCGATGATGAACAAGAGCATCACCACCCCGAGCTCGCCCAGCAGGCGGTCGCTCTCCGACGCATCGATCAATCCGAACGCGCTCGGGCCGAGCAGGGCTCCGGCCACCAGGTAGGCGAGGATGGGGCCGAGTTTCAGGCGATTGAACAGCGGCACCGCGACCGCGATCGCCAGCAGGAACACCAGTGCCTTGAAGACCGTGTCATCGGCATGCATGGCCTCACCTTGGCAGGGTGATTTGGCTCATGCAACGTCGGCGGCGCGCCTCCCCCGCAAGGCGGGATCGGTGGTTTCTGCACCACCGGCGGCCTGGCAAACGCTGGTCAACCCGGACCGAACCTGAGCTCGAAGCGGCAGTGATCGTCCCATGCGGTGCATGCACTGCGATTGCTCGATGGCGGTTCTATCGAGGTCAGGGCGCAGGTGCGCGGCCGCGATGCGTTGATCGCGATCGCGGGGCGCGTTCGTCGCCCGTCACCGGGGCGAAGGGCGAGGCTCCGGTCAGTCGGAAGCGGAGTCCGCTGCCGAGTCGGCCTTGGCCGCCGGCGCCTTCTTCGCCGCGGCGCGCTTGCGCGGGGCGGCGGCGCCGTTGCTCGCCTTTTTCGCCGCAACTTTGCGCGTGGCCGCGATGCGTCGCGTGGTCGCCCTGGCCTCGGCCGCTTCTTCCTCGCGCTGCTTCTTGATGAAGTACGCGGCGGCAGCAGCCGTCACGACGGCGACGGCGGCTGCAACGGCGATCGGATAGCGCTTGCCGTTCTTGACCAGGATGCGGGCGCCCTGGCCAGCGAGAGCGAGTTTCGCACCGACGTCGAGCGCCTTGATGCCGTCCTGCACGCGCGACAGGTCGATCGCGCGCGCGCGATCGTAAAGCGCACCGCCGAGTTCGCCGGCTTCGCCCATCTTGACCAGGGCCTGGTTCGCGAGCTTTTGCAGGGTGTCGGCCATCGTCTTGCTCCAGTGAGGGGATTCGCCGCCCAGCGCGGTCGATTGCGAAAAGGTACTGCGCGGAAACTGAACACACCATGCGCACACTGCGGACAAGCGCAGCCGGGCGAACGCGGGGTCGCCAGTCCCGCTCGGATCGACGTATTCCCTGTCGCACCGCGCTTGCCCTGCCGGGGTGCCTTGTTATCGATTCCGCGGTTTGGCGCGGTGCGTCGGGGCTGCGCTCCAGGGATCCGGCGGCCACGGGTGGCGCGGGTAACGCCGCAGCATCTCGCTCCGCACCTCGGGATACGTTCGATCCCAGAAACTGCGGAGGTCCTGCGTGACCTGCAGCGGCCGTCCCGCCGGCGACAACAGGTGCAGCGTCACCGGTACGCGGCCGTCCGCCACGCGCGGCGTGTCGGCCAGCCCGAACAGTTCCTGCAACTTGCAGGCAAGCACCGGTGGCGCGCCGTGGGCATACGTCAGCGGCCGTTCCATGCCCGAAGGCACGCGCAGCTGGATCGGCGCGACCTGGTCGAGGCGTCGGCGCTGCGCGGGATCGAGCAGGCTCGCGAGCGCATGGGCGAGCTCGCCCGCGTCGAGTGCGTCGAGCCGAGTCTTGCCGAGCAGCGCGGGTTCGAGCCAACAGTTGCGAGACGACAGCAACGTGACCGGGTCCACGAGCGGCCATGGCTCTTCGGCAAACCACTCCTGTGCACACCGCACCCGCTCGATCCACTGCCGCGTCTGCCCGGTCCACGGCAACGCGTCGAGCCCACGCCGACCGATGGCTTCGCCCAGGGCCGCCGCGGAGGCGAGCGGGTCGGGCTTCGGCAGGGGCGAACGCGCCAGCACGATGGTGTCGAAGCGCTCTACGCGCTCGGCGCGCAGCGCGCCACGCGCGTCGTCCCACACGACCTGCGCGGAGACCGAGAACCGTTGCGGGAAATGTTCGCGCAGGTCGGATTCGACCAGCGGCGCGGCGCGCACGATGCGTGCGTTGCCGACGGCATCCAGCAATTCCGCGATCGCCAGCCACGACTCCCCTCGCAGGGACGAGTTGTCGAACAGCACCGCACTGCGACCGTTGGCGAGCTGGAATCGCCGCGGGTCCTGCGCCTGCACGCGGGCGATGCGATCGGGGAACGCACGCGCCAGCACCAGGCCCACGGAATGTGGCGCGGCATCGATCGCGGGCAGGCGCGTCTCGCCTGTGCGTCGACGCCATTGCGCGGCGGCCTGGTCGATTGCGGCCAGCGCGCCGCGTGTGCCACCCGGCGCGCCGCGACCGCTCCGATACGCCGCCAACGCCCGCCAGCGCGCTGCGAAGTCGTCGCCCGCATCCCGCAGCGGATCGCGCGCATCGACCAGCGCGGCGACATCGCAACCCAGCGCTCGCTCGCTGCCCGGCGACGCCTCGACGAGCATCGCGGCAAGGCGCGGCGAGGTGCCGACGCGCAAGGCCGAGCGACCGTTCGCGGTGATCCGGTCCGCACCGTCGAGCAGGCCGAGGGCGCGCAGCAGGTCGCGAGCGGAACCCAGTGCACCCGCTGGCGGTGGCGTCGGGAATCGCAGGTCGCTCGAGCCCCACGCTGCCATTTCCAGCGCCAGGTCGGCGAGGTCGACCTGTTCGATCTCGGGCGTACGCTCCGGCGCCAGCCGCTGCGAGGACGGCCACAGCCGGTAGCACCAGCCTTCCGCGACGCGGCCCGCGCGACCTGCGCGCTGGGTCGCGGAGTCCTGCGCGATCGCCACCGTCGCAAGTCGCGAGAAGCCGCTGTTGGGATCGAAGCGCGGTTCGCGCGCGAGACCCGAATCGATCACCACGCGCATGCCCGGCAACGTCACCGACGATTCCGCGACGTTGGTCGCGAGCACGATTCGGCGCATGCCTTCCGGGTCGGCCGCCAATGCCTCGGCCTGGCGTTCGATCGGCAACTCGCCGTGCAGCGGCAGCACGCGCAAGCACCGCGTTCCGTCAGCGAGTGCCTCGAGCGCGCGCGTGCATTCCGCGATCGCGCGCGCACCGGGCAGGAACACCAGCAGGTCGCCGGGATGCTGCGCCAGCGCGTGCACGCAGGCGCGGCGAACCGTCTGCGCGAGCGCCTCGCCGCGCAAGGCGCTCCAGTGCTCAACGCTGACCGGATGCGCGCGACTCGCGCTGATCAGCCGCGGCGCGTCGAGCCAGCGCGCGAGGCGCTCGCCGTCGAGCGTCGCCGACATGAGCACGATCCGCAGGTCCGGCCGCAGCGATTGCTGCACGTCGAGGGCGAGCGCCAGGCCAAGGTCCGCGCTCAGGTGGCGCTCGTGGAACTCGTCGAACAACAGCGCGCCAACACCCTCGAGCGCCGGATCGTCCTGCAGCATGCGCGTCAGGATGCCTTCGGTGACGACCTCGATGCGAGTGGCCGCGGACACGCGGCGCTCGAAGCGGATGCGATAGCCGATGGTTTCCCCCACCGCCTCGCCGCGGGCCGCGGCCATGAAGGTCGCGGCGGCACGCGCCGCCACCCGCCGCGGTTCGAGCATCAGCACGCGCTGGTTACCAAGCCATGGCGCGGCGAGCAGCGCCGGCGGAACCTGCGTGGTCTTGCCAGCGCCGGGCGCGGCTTCGAGCACGAGGCGCGGATGCGTCGCCAGCGATTGGAGGATCGCGGGCAACAACGCGGTGATCGGCAACGCTCCGTGCATGTCCGCAGTGTGCCCGGCGCGCGGGGTGGCGGGCCACCCTTGCCTGCACGAACCGATACGGTCGGGCCTGGCCCGTCCGTGTCGGCTAGGCCGGCTGGATACCGGCTATTGCATCGAGCGGATCAGTGCCTGCACGCGCGGCTCGAGCGCCTGCATGTCGATGCCGTAGCGCGATTTGACCTCGCCTGCATTCAGGCCCTGCGGAATCCGGTCGATGCCGCCCATCGATTCGACCACGCCGGGTCGCGTCGCGGCCGCGACACCGGACTTCGGATCGCCGCTGCTCGGTCCCGTGCCGGTCTGCACGAAGCGCTTGCTGGCCGAGCGGAAGCCTCGCACCGGGAAACACGCGGCCATGACCACCGGGGAGCACGCGTCCGTGCCGGTCGCACTCGTGCGGAAGGCGACCACGCCGTCGAACTGCGACAGGCCGGCCTTCACGTAGTAGGCGAGGAAAAAGGGAGTGCCCGCCGCGTTAACCTGATCCCGCACCACGATGATCTGCAAGTCGGCGGCAGCATCGTAGAACCCGGCGACGCCGTGGCTCGTGTAATCGGCCGCCGCGCAGCGACGCCGGGAATTGCTCGGGCGGCAGCCCTTGTACTGGTCGGGATTGAGGCTGGTATCGAGGCTGTCGATGGTCAGGATCTCGCCGAAGTAGGGCGACTCGTTCGGCGGCGCGGTGTTCGCCGGATTGGCGAAGTCCAGCACGAGCTGCCATTCGCCCTGCATCCGCTCGGTTGGATTGCCGAGTGCGAAATTGAGGCGCTCGATCGGGAAGGTGCGGCCGCCCATCGTCAGGCGTCCGCGCGACTCGGTGTCGAAAACGACCGAGATCGCGCCGCCCGCGCCGGCGAGGATGACGGGCCGGCCGATGTACACGCAGGTGAGGCACTGGCCGTTGGTGGCGCCGTCGAGCGGGCCGCTGAACAGGGAGTTGCCCTGCATGGCGCCGGCTGCGGTGAAGAACGCCGACGTGCGCTCGGCATCGTTGTCGTATCCGTACACCAGGATCGCGATGATGTTGTCCTGGATTTCCATGGCGTAGCCTCGACCATCTTCGGCCGGGTTCCACCAGAGCCCTGATTCGGGCGTGAAGCGCGCCGGTATCGTCTGCGCCGCAAGCAGCATGGGGAAGCACAGCAGCGCCAGCGCGGATTTCCAGAATCGCATGATCGACCTCAAGGTTGGGGCACGCGTCGCGCGCAGGCTCGCACGGTCGTGGGCGCGCGCTGAATTCGGCGTGAACACATTGTGAAGGGCGACTGCGACGCTAGCGCATTCGCTGTTCAGTCGTCCACCGCGCAGCGCAGGCGCCCGCCACGCGATGCAGCCGCGTGGCTTAGGATGCGCGCTCCCCCGCGCCGCGACCCGACATGCCGCTCATAGACATTGGCGCCAACCTGACCCACGAATCGTTCGCGCACGATCGCGAGACCGTGGTGCGCGAGGCGCAGGCCGCAGGCGTTGCGATGTTCGGTATCACCGGCACCACGGTGGCCCTGTCCGCGGCTGCGGTGGAACTGGTGCGCGCGTATCCCGGTTGCATGTTCGCGACTGCCGGCGTGCATCCGCATCATGCCCGCGATGTCGACAGCGCGGCGCTGCGCGAGTTGGGCGAACTCGCCGCGCTTCCGGAGGTGCGCGCCGTCGGAGAAACCGGCCTCGACTACTTCCGCGACCTCGCACCGCGGCCGGTGCAGCTCAAGGCGTTCGAACGCCAGATCGCCATCGCGGTCGCGCTCCGCAAGCCGCTGTTCCTGCACCAGCGCGATGCTCACGAGGATTTCCTGGCGGTGATGCGCGACGCGCGCGACCACGTCGTCGGCGGCGTGGTGCACTGTTTCACCGATTCGCGCGACGCGCTGTTCGCCTACCTCGACCTCGATCTCTACATCGGCATCACCGGATGGCTCTGCGACGAGCGGCGCGGGGCGCATTTGCGCGAGTTCGTGCGGCACATTCCCGCCGAGCGCCTGCTGGTGGAAACCGATTCGCCGTACCTCATGCCGCGCACGCTGCTGCCGAAGCCCGCGCACCGCCGCAACGAACCGAAGTTCCTGCCGCACATCGTCGAGGAACTCGCGCGCGACCGCGGCGAGTCGTTCGAGGCCACGGCCGCCTCGACCACTGCCGCGGCACGCACCTTTTTCCAATTGGAGCCAACGCTGCAACGGCCGCTACTGACGGCTCGATAGAACCTTCAGCGGCATCGGCGGGTGTCCGAGCTTCAGCTGCGCAAGCCGACGCCGCGCTTGAGCAGCCAGAGGCCGAGCGCGCCGAGCGCGATCGTGAAGCCGATCATCAGCGCGAACGCGATCCAGACGGGCACGTCGCTCACCCCGAGCAGTCCGTAACGGAATGCGTTGACCATGTAGAAGATCGGGTTCGCGTGCGTTGCGGCCTCGGCCCAGGGCGGCAGCAGGTGCACGGAATAGAACACGCCACCAAGGTACGTCAGCGGGGTCAGGATGAAGGTCGGCACGATGGCGACGTCGTCGAACTTCTTCGCGTACACCGCGTTGACGAAACCTGCGAGCGAGAAAATCGTGGCGCCGAGCAGCACCGTCGAGACCATCACTACCGGATGCGGCACGCGCACCTTGGTGAACAGCATCGCGATCATCAGCACGATGGCGCCGACCATGACGCCGCGCAGCACCGCGCCGGCGACGTAGCCCCCGAGGATCACCCAGTTCGGCATCGGGCTCACCAGCAGTTCCTCCACATGGCGACCGAACTTGGCGCCGAAGAACGACGAGGAGATGTTGCCGTAGCTGTTCTGGATCACCGACATCATGACCAGGCCCGGCACGATGAAGTCCATGTAGGAGATGCCGTCCATCTTGCCGACGCGCGATCCGATCAGCCCGCCGAAGATCAGGAAATAGAGCGTCATCGTGATCGCGGGTGGCACCAGGGTCTGGCCCCAGATGCGCAGGATGCGCGCGACTTCGCGGCGCACGATGGTCATCAGGGCGACGAGGTTGGGGTGGGGTGCGGCGCTCATGGGCGTGTGATCCAGCCGGCCACTGTGCGTGCGCGAGGGAGGCGGATCATGCCGCCTCCTCTGCCGTGTCGCCCGTGAGGCGCACGAAAAGCTCCTCGAGCCTGTTGGTCTTGTTGCGCATGGAGCGGACGCGGATGCCGGCGTCGCCGAGCACCGCGAACACGCGGTTGAGGTCCATCGCGCGCGGCATGTCGAGGTCCAGCGTGTGCGCGTCGGTCGCCACCAGCCTGGTGCCTTCGATGACCGGCATTGGATCCGGCAACGCGCCTTCGATGTCGAGCACGAAACCTTCCACGTCGAGCTTGGAAAGCAGCTGTTTCATCGGCCCGCTCTCGACGATGCGGCCGTGGTCGATGATCGCGAGGTTGCGGCAGAGGTTCTCGGCCTCTTCGAGGTAATGCGTGGTCAGAATGATCGTGGTGCCCGCCTCGTTGATCTCGCGCAGGGTCTTCCACATGCTGCGCCGGATCTCGATGTCGACGCCCGCGGTTGGCTCGTCGAGGATCAGCAGGCGCGGTCGCGTCATCATGGCGCGCGCGATCATGAGGCGCCGCTTCATGCCGCCCGACAGCGTGCGGCTCATCGACGACGCCTTGTCGGTCAGCAGCGAACGCTTGAGCTCGACCTCGGCGCGCGCGCGCGCTTCGGCGCGCGGCACGCCGTAGAAGCCGGCGTAGTTGACGAGGATGTCGCGCGGCTGCTCGAACATGTTGAAGTTGAGCTCCTGCGGCACCAGGCCGACCATCCGCATGGCGCGCTCGCGCTCGCGTTCGAGATTGACGCCGAAGATCTCGACCTCGCCCGCGGTCTTGTTGACCAGCGAGGTCGCGATGCCGATCAGGGTCGACTTGCCGGCGCCGTTCGGCCCCAGCAGCGCGAAGAAATCGCCGGGCGCGACATCGAGCGAGACATCGCGCAGCGCCTCGACGCCAGTGGCGTAGGTTTTGCCCAGATGGCGAACGGACAGGGCCGGCGCGCTGGCTTTTGCATCACTCATCGAATCGGGGTGCCGGGCAAACCGCTAGTATAGGGGGCCTCGTTTCATCCCACTTTCTCCACGCGGTGCGACAGCGCCGGCGATTCCGGGTGCCCACGTGGCTATCGTCCATTTTCCCTTGAAGCTGGTGTCCAGGCGCATGCTCGCGCCGAGCGTCGCGCACTTCGCGTTCGTGCGCGACGACGGACTGCCGCTGGATTTCATCCCCGGCCAGTTCGTGCAGGTGCATTTCCACTACGCCGACGGCACGGCGACCAAACGCAGTTACTCGCTCGCGACGATCCACGACCACGCGCTCGGACCAGGCGAGGCGGTCGAAATCGCGGTCAGTTACGTGGCAGGGGGCGCGGCGACGGCGTTGTTCGAGAACCTGGGCGCCGGGGAGAACATCGAAGCGAGCGGTCCTTACGGGCGCTTCTGCCTGATGCCCCAGGACGTCAACTCCCGGTATCTGCTGGTCGGCACCGGCACTGGTGTGACGCCGTACCGCGCGATGCTGCCGCAGTTGGCGCACCTCATCGAAACGCGCAACATCCAGGTCGCGCTGCTGTTCGGCGCGCGCAACTCGGCAGAGCTTTTGTACGGCGACGAGTTCCGCGCGTTCGCCGATGCGTATCCGGACAACTTCCGGTTCATGCCGTGCTTCTCGCGCGAACTGCCGGGCGATGCGCCCCCCGACGCGCGGCGTGGCTACGTGCAGGACCAGCTCGAAGCGCTGGCGCCGGATCCGGCGCGCGACATCGCCTACCTTTGCGGCAACCCCAACATGGTCGATGCCTGCTTCGAGCGGCTTAAGGGCTTCGGCCTGCCGGTGCCGCAAGTGCGTCGCGAGAAGTATGTGAGTAGCAAGTAGAGGGATCGTCGGATCACAGACGTGTGTCAAGGGTGCTTGACATACGTCCCACGTTTCGCTGAAGATACTGTCAAGCTCACTTGACATACTGCCATGCGATCTGTTGAAAGGCGTTACCGGCGCGAGTTCTTTCCGGCGATGTTCGCGTACGTCTTGGTCATCCTCGCCTGCTCCTGGATCCTCAAGCACCCGCTGGCGGATGCGGACCCCTGGGTGCGCGGCGCAGTCAGTCTCCTGCCGGTGGTGCCCATCGCGTTCTTCGCCCGCGCGCTGGTGCGCTTCATCCGCGACAACGACGAGCTGCAGCGGCGCATCGATCTTGAGGCGATCGCCATCGCCAGCCTCATCGTCGCGATTCTGTATTTCACTTTGGGACTGCTCGCCGCCGCGGAGGTGATCGCGGTGCGCGGCGACGCCGCGATGATCTGGGTGTTGCCTGCGCTCTGCGGCACGTTCGGCGTCGTCAAGGTCTTTTCCGCGCGTCGCTATCGATGAAGAGCCGGTTGCGTGAACTCCGGGACCAGCGCGGCTGGTCGCAGGCACAGCTGGCCGACGAGCTCGACGTTTCTCGGCAGACCGTCAATGCGATCGAGACCGGCAAGTATGATCCGAGCCTGCCCCTGGCCTTCGCGATCGCTGCCCTGTTCGAGCTTCGCATTGAAGAGGTTTTCGATCCCGCCGCATGACTCGCCCAACCATTGCAACTTCACTTGCCGAGAATCGTGATGCCTGATATCCGCTTGCTGCCCCTGCTCGTGCTCGCGCTGTGCTGCGTGGCGGCGACCGAGGGCATCGCGCAACCCAAGCCTGTTCCTGCGGAGCCGCCGACACCCGCCGAGGACAGTGCGCCTGCCGGCAGCCGCACCTACGGCAGCCTGACGTTCTCGCCGTGCAACCTGGCCTCGTCCGACGCGCCAGTCAACGTCGACGCGTTCTGCACGACGCTCGCGGTTCCCGAAAACCACGACGCGCCCAGCGGCCGCAAGATCGAGCTGGCGCTGGCGTGGATTCCCTCGAGTGATCCGAAACCCGCGCCAGACCCGGTGTTCATGCTGGCCGGCGGGCCCGGGCAATCGGCGCGCGACTCCTATCCCGGCGTCGCGCCTGCGTTCCGCGAAGTGCGCAGGCGTCGCCATGTGCTGCTGCTCGACCAGCGCGGAACCGGTGCCTCCAACCCCCTCATCTGCCGCGATCGCGACGGCAACGCGGCCGTGCTCGACGACGAGGACGTATCGACGGATGCACTGCGCGGCTTCACGGTGCGCTGCCTCGAATCGCTTTCGAAGCGCGCCGATCCGCGCTTCTACACGACCTCGGTCGCGATCCAGGACCTGGACCTTGTGCGCGCCAAGGTCGGCGCGGCGCGCGTGAGCCTGGTCGGCATCTCTTACGGCACGCGCGTTGCACAGCAGTACCTCGCGCGCTATCCGGAGCACGTGCACGCGGCGGTCCTCGACGGCGTGGCGCCGAACTCGATGGCGCTCGGGGTCGACTTTGCGCGCAACCTCGAGAATTCGCTCGACCTGCAGTTCGCGCGATGCGGCAAGGACAAACTCTGCCGCGAGCGCTTCGGCGATCCACGCGCGAACCTGGACCGCCTGTTGGCCGAGGCGCGCGTCGAGCCGCGCAATGTGGCGTTCCGGGATCCCTCGAGCAACGAGTGGCGTGAACGGTTGCTGACCCCGGGCGTCATCGCCGGACTGGTGCGCCTGTTCGCCTACGCGCCGGGCCTCGCGGCGTCGCTGCCCATGACCCTGCACGAAGCGGCGAGCGGGCGAGCGGAACCGCTGGTGGCGCAGGCCGAGATGATTACGTCGTCGCTGAGCGACCAGATCGCGCACGGAATGCAGCTCTCGGTCATCTGCAGCGAGGACGCGGACCTCATCCGGATCAACCCGGATGACGCCGATACCGTGCTCGGCAACAGCCTCATCGAGCTCATGCAGGCGCAGTGCGCAGTGTGGCCCAAGGGCACGCGCCCCGAGCGGTTCCATTCGCCGCTGGTGAGCGACCGCCCCGTACTGCTGCTTTCGGGCGAGTTCGATCCGGTCACGCCGCCGCGCTACGGCGCCGAAGTACTGCGCAGCCTCAGCAACGCGCGTCACCTCGTGCTGCGCGGACAGGGCCACAACGTGGTGGGTGCCGGCTGCATGCCGCGTCTGCTGGCCGAATACCTGGAGAAGCCCGATCCCGCCGCGCTCAAGGTCGAGTGCCTGAAGCAGCTCGACTACGCGCCGCAATTCGCCGGTTTCTACGGGTGGGAGCCATGAGCCACCAAGTTGATGCGTATTCCCTTCTCCCCGGGAAACGGGGAGAAGGTGGCGCGCAGCGCCGGATGAGGGGCGCTCTGCGCGACCTTCCTGCCCCTCACCCGCCCTTCGGGCACCCTCTCCCCGTAAACGGGGAGAGGGAAGGCATGCCCGATCTTTCCTTTGCCACTCCAGCTTTGACTCGGAGCGTAGAACCATGATTCACGTCGAAGGCCTCCACAAACGTTTCAAGACCAAGACCGGCGACGTCATCGCGGTCGACGACGTCGGCTTCACCGCCGAGAACGGCCAGATCACGGGATTGCTCGGCCCCAACGGGGCCGGCAAGACCACCATCTTGCGCATGCTCTACACGCTGATGCAGCCCGACGCCGGCCACATCACCGTCGATGGCCTCGATGTCGCGCGCGACGCCACTGCGGTACGCCGATCGCTGGCGGTGTTGCCGGACGCGCGCGGTGTGTACAAACGCCTGACCGCACGCGAAAACATCCGCTACTTCGGCGAGTTGCACGGACTCGACAACGCCACCATCAATGCGCGCCTTGAACATCTAGCCGATGCGCTCGAGATGCATGATTTCCTCGATCGTCGCACCGAAGGCTTCTCGCAAGGCCAGCGCACCAAGACCGCGATCGCGCGCGCGCTGATCCACGATCCGAAAAACGTGATCCTGGATGAACCCACCAACGGACTCGACGTCATGACCACGCG
>JBBRIE010000002.1:0-32788 GCA_038221545.1 Lysobacterales bacterium | reverse complement strand
TCCCGTGCAACGTTGGGCACGTAGTCGAGATCACAGCCCTCGCCCGGATGTTCGAGGTTTATGGTCGGCGGAATGACCCCGTGGTGCAGGGCGAGCACCGAGAAAATCGCTTCGACGCCGCCTGCAGCACCGAGCAGATGGCCGGTCATCGATTTGGTGGAGCTCACCATCGTGCGGTAGGCGTGATCGCCCAGTGCGCGCTTCATGGCCAGCGTTTCGGCGAGGTCGCCCAGCGGGGTCGACGTGCCGTGGGCGTTGAGGTAGCCGATCTGGTCTGCGGCGACCTCCGCATCGTGCATCGCGGCGACCATGCACCGGGCCGGCCCGTCGCCGTTCTCGCTGGGCGCGGTCATGTGGAACGCATCCGAACTTGCGCCAAAGCCGGCAAGCTCGCAATAGATCCGTGCGCCGCGCGCCTTCGCGGATTCCATCTCCTCAAGCACGAGAATTCCGGCACCGTCGCCGAGCACGAAACCATCGCGGTCGCGATCCCAGGGCCGGCTCGCAGCGGTGGGATCGTCGTTGCGCGTCGACATCGCACGCATCGCGCAGAAGCCGCCGACCGCCGTGGGCGTCGAGCCGAGTTCCGCGCCGCCGGCGATCATGGCGTCCGCGTCGCCGTACTGGATGAGGCGCATGGCCATGCCGATGCTGTGGTTGGCGGTGGCGCATGCGGAGACCGCAGAGAAATTCGGCCCTTTCAAGCCCTTGAGGATGCAAAGCTGTCCGGAGACCATGTTGATGATCGTGGACGGCACGTAGAACGGCGAGATCTTGCGTGGCCCGCCTTCGTGCCATGCGACGGTCGTCTTCTCGATGCCGGAGATGCCTCCGATGCCGGATCCGATGATGGCGCCGATGCGTTCCGCGTTGTCCCCCGTCACCTCAAGGCCCGCGTCGTCCATCGCCATCATGGATGCGGCAACGCCGTAGTGGATGAAGGGATCCATCTTCTTGACGTCTTTCGGGGCGATGAAGCGCGTCGCGTCGAAGTCCCGCACTTCGCCGGCAATGCGCGTCGCGAACGTCGATGCGTCGAAGCTGCTGATGGGTCCGATGCCAGATCGGCCGTTGACGATGCTGTCCCACGCCGACTTGAGATCGTTACCCACCGGCGACACGATGCCCATGCCGGTGACGACCACGCGTCGCTTGCCGTTGCTCATGCTTTGATCCTGCGGGTTTCAGGCTGAATTGGAAAACCTACGACTTTCGGGGTCGCCACCGGGTGAAGCCGGCGCAGTCCGCGATCCTCCGGACCGGCCGTGCGGTTCCACTGTCCGGTCGGGTTCGGCGCCACCCGCAAACGCGAACTGCGCCCGAAAGCGCAGTCCGGATGCAGCCACGCCTTGCGGCGGTCAGGCGCTGACGTGCGCCTTGATGTAGTCGACCGCGCCTTGCACGGTGGTGATCTTCTCCGCCTCTTCGTCGGGAATCTCGCACTCGAATTCTTCCTCGAGCGCCATCACCAACTCGACCGTATCGAGCGAATCAGCGCCCAGATCATCGACGAAAGACGCGTTCGACGTGACTTCATCCTCCTTCACGCCCAACTGCTCGACGACGATCTTCTTGACGCGTTCTTCGATGGTGCTCATGTGTGACGTAGCCTCTTCCAGGGTCCAAGCGCGGCGATTGTACGCATTGGCGAGTCGCCGTCCACCGCCGCGAGGGCGGGTCAGTGCATCAGCATACCGCCGTTGACGTTCAGCGTCTCGCCGGTGATGTAGGCCCCGCCGGGGCCCGCGAGGAACGCGACCGCATGCGCAATGTCCTCGGGCTCACCGAGCCGCGCCAGCGGAACGCCCGCCAGCAGCGCGTCACGCTGCGCCGGGGGCAGGTCCGCGGTCATGTCGGTGGCGATGAAGCCCGGCGCGATCACGTTCACGGTCACGCCGCGCGAGCCCACTTCCCGGGCGAGCGACTTCGAAAAACCAATGATGCCCGCCTTGGCCGCCGCGTAGTTCGACTGCCCGGCATTGCCCATCAGCCCGATCACCGACGCAATGTTGATGATCCTGCCCGCACGCGCCTTGAGCATTCCGCGCAGGACGGCCTTGCTGGTGCGATAGACCGAGCCCAGGTTGACGTCGATGACGGCTTGCCAGTCCTCTTCCTTCATGCGCAGGAGCAGCTGGTCGCGCGCGATGCCTGCGTTGTTGACCAGGATGTTGATGGCACCGAATTCCTTCGTGACCGAATCGACCAGCGCCTCGACCCCGGCGCTTTGGGCGACGTCGAGCACGCGACCGGCCCCTCCGGCGCCCGCGAGCCGTGTATCGATCGCGGCGGCGCCCGCCGCACTCGTCGCAGTTGCGATCACCCGCGCCCCCTGTGCGGCCAATCGATCCGCGATCGCCGCGCCAATGCCGCGCGTACCGCCGGTCACCAGCGCTACTTGTCCGGACAACACACCGTTCTCGCTCAATGCCTGCTCCCGTGCCCTGGCCTGGCGTCAGGCCACGGATTGCCAATCGATGACGGCCGTCTCGACAGCTTCCGCCGTCCCCAGTGCGCGCGCGTCCACAGTGCTGTCGATGCGCTTGACCAATCCGGTCAGGACCTTGCCAGGACCGGCTTCCCCGAATCGCGAGAATCCCTGCGCGGCGAGCGCTTGCACCGTTTCGCGCCAACGCACCGGCTGGTACAACTGGGCCACTAGCGCCTCGCGGATCGCGTCTGGATCGACTTCCACGCGCGCACCGGCGTTCTGCCAGACCGGGATCGCAGGCGCGTCGAAGGTGCATGCGAGGATTGCCTCCCGCAGCAGCGCTGCCGCTTCGCGCATAAGCGGAGTGTGCGAAGGCACGCTGACGGGCAGGCGGATCGACTTGCGGATCCCTGCCGCGGCGAGGGCCGCGAGCGCTCGCGCGACGGCTTCCGTCTCGCCGCCGATCACCACCTGGCCTGGTGCGTTGTCGTTGGCTGGCACGACGATTCCCTCGACCTCCGCACAGATCCGTGCAATCAGATCGGGGTCGCCTCCGAGCACGGCGGCCATTGCACCGGCGCCCTCCGGCACCGCTTCCTGCATCAGTCGCCCACGCGTGCGAACGAGGCCGGCTGCGTCGGCCAGGCCAAGCGTGTCCGCCGCGACCAGCGCAGCGTACTCACCGAGGCTGTGCCCGGCCAGCGCCTGCGGCCGCCCACCACCTCTCGCGATCCAGACCCGCCACACGGCTACGTCGGCCGCCAGCAGGGCGGGCTGCGTGAATTCCGTCTGGTTGAGGCGTGCCTCCGGACCGCGTTGGGAAAGCTCCCAAAGATCCACGTCCGCCCCGATCGATGCTTCCGCGAACGTCTCGCGAACGAGTGGGTTGTGCTCCGCCAGGGTGGCCAGCATTCCGACGGATTGAGAACCCTGTCCAGGAAACATGATTGTCAGCATGTTCGCGACGCGCTCCGCATTTCGTGGGTACCGCCAACCGGTGGTGATGAACGGCAATTCTGCGGCTGCTGGGCGGACTGCGCCAGTCGAATCCCCTGCGCACGATTCCGACTTATTGTGCAAATGTGCCTCGGAGTCGCTTCGGGACTAGTAGCGAATAAGGGCAGAGCCCCAGGTGAATCCGCCGCCAAACGCCTCAAGCAGCAACAGTTGTCCGCGCTTCACCCGGCCGGAGCGGATGGCTTCGTCGAGCGCGAGGGGAACGGACCCCGATGACGTGTTGCCGTGGCGATCCACGGTGACGATCACGCGATCCATGGGCATGTCGAGGCGCTTTGCCGTCGCCTGGATGATCCGCAGGTTGGCCTGATGCGGAATCAGCCAGTCGATGTCGTGCTTGTCGAGGCCATTGGCGGCAAGCGTTTCCTCGACTACGGCGTCGAGCGTCTTGACCGCCACCTTGAATACCTCATTGCCGGTCATGTTGACCCGGATCCCGGCGTTCGGCTCGTCGTGCTTGAAGCCGCGCGATACGCCAACGGGATTGAACAACAGGTGGCTGTAGGCGCCATCTGCGTGCAGATGGGTGCTGAGCACTCCCGTTTCGGTGTCGGCCTTGAGTACCGCCGCACCCGCGCCATCGCCGAACAGCACGGCGGTTCCGCGATCCGACCAGTCGAGCATCCGCGTGAGGGTTTCCGCTCCCACCACGAGGGCCGTCTTCGCCGCACCGGACCGGATGAACTTGTCCGCGATGCCGAGCGCATAGACGAATCCGGAACACGCCGCGTTGACGTCGAACGCCGCACATCCATTTGCACCCAACCGGTGCTGGAGCAGGCAGGCGGTCGACGGGAAAATGAGGTCCGGCGTGGTCGTGCCGAGCACGATCAGATCGATCTCGCTGCCTTTGACGCCTGCGGCGGCAAGTGCCCGGGTGGCGGCTTCGAAGGCAAGGTCGCCGGTGGTTTGCCCCTCGGCGGCGACATGGCGCTGCGCGATTCCGGTGCGGGAGCGAATCCACTCGTCCGATGTGTCGACGAGTGCTGCGAGGTCGCTGTTGGTGAGCACTTTTTCCGGCAGGTAGCTGCCGGTGCCGGCGATTCGGGCGTAGATCATCGGCGGCTCCGCGAGTGGGTCGCTGGCGCGGGCCGCGGCCCGCTGATGTTCCTGGGGGCGCGAAGCGCCCAGACGATCAATCGTCGTTGTCGTCCGCCACGGCCTTGGGCGCGATCACCTGGCGACCACGATAGAAGCCGTCCTTCGTCATGTGATGGCGACGATGCATCTCTCCGGACGTTTTGTCGACGGACAGCGCCGGCGCGCTGATGGCGTCATGCGAACGACGCATGCCACGCGTGGAAGGTGTCCTGCGACTCTTTTGAACTGCCATGGTTACTCTCCGCCTTTTCTTGCTTGCTTGAGTCCCGACAACGCCGCAAACGGGCTGTCAGATACGGTTTCGGTTGATTCGGGTACGTCGTCGATCCATTCGCCGTGCGCTTCGCTGCCGGGCATGCTCGGAATCAGCGGCAGTACCAGCAGCGCTTCATCCTGGATCACGTCGGCGGGAACAAGCCCGCCTTCGTCCAGCAACAGGGGTTCATACCCTTCCGGCAATCCAGCCTCGTCACTTTCCCTCTGTACCAGGGCCATGCGCTGCGAAAGGCACAACGGCCAGGGGAACTGTTCCAGCGTGCGTTGACACACCAGCGGCAGATCACCGGAAAGCTCGAGATCGAGATAGGCGATGCGGAACTCATCGCGTCCGAACGTCATCCGGTATTCGATCACGCCGTCCGCGGACGCAAGCGCCTCGCACAGGCGCGGCAACTGCGCCAGCGTGACACGACCCACGTATTCGCGGCGGGTCGTAACGGCCCGCAACGCGTCCACTCTCTCTGGCAAGGCAGCGGACATAAGAGGGTAATGTTACGGAGCTACGCGATTCCCGTCAATTGGCATCTGCGGAGGCGCGGAGCACGGGTCATGACGCCAGACTACTCGACCGTCCCCGTACCGCTCGCGCTTCCAGATGGGCACGTCACGCTTGATGGCATTGATCAGCCACTCGCAGGCAGCGAAGGCAGGTGCGCGATGGACGGCTGCCACTCCGATCCATACCGCACAGTCGCCGACGGCGAGCGTGCCGACCCGATGGCGACCCGCGATCTCGATGACGTCGTGGGCAGCCGATGCCGCGGCCCCGAGCCGGTCCCATTCGGACTCGGCCAACAAATCGAACGCGGTGTATTCGAGGCCAGTCACGCGCCGACCTTCGTGATGGGCCCGGACGACTCCCTCGAACACCACGACTGCACCGGCGCTTCGATGCTCCAGGGAGCGGCGCAGTTCCGCGGTGGCGAGGGGCGTGTCGCTGAGGAACGAAACACGCGGCAACGCAACGGTCATCCGCCGGAAACCGGCGGGATCAGTGCGATTTCGTCGCCATCATGCAAGCTCGATTCCCAGCCGACGAGGCGATCATTGACGGCCACGCGCAAGGCCTCGATCCCAAACCCGAATGAATGGACCTGGGTCAGGCGCGCGAACAAGGCGGCGGCAGTCGCGGGCACGGGTGACACCTCTTCGGACTGGCAACCGGCGATTTCCGCCATGCGGGCAAAGTAGCGAACCGTCACTGGCATGCGGATTCCCCGCCGAAGTCTCGCCTGCCGCCGGACTTCGAGACCACACGGACATCCCGGATCCGCATGTCGTGGCCGAGTGCCTTGCACATGTCGTAGATGGTCAGTGCCGCAACCGTGGCACCGGTAAGGGCTTCCATCTCGACCCCGGTCCGCGCATGGGCAGCCACTTCGCATTCGATGGCCAGGACGCGTTCGTCTACGAACTCGATCGAGACGCTGCAGCTTTCCAGCGGCAGCGGATGGCAGAACGGGATGAGTTCGTGCGTTCGCTTCACCGCTTGTGTCGCGGCGATGATGGCAGTGTCCACCACCGGGCCCTTGTCGACGCGCCATTCCCGGTCTCGCAACGCCCTGGCAACCGCCACAGACAGTTCCATCTCGCAGCGCGCACGCGCGCGCCGAAGGCTCGGGACCTTGGCGGAGACGTCCACCATCCGGGGCCTGTCGAATTCATCGATGTGTGACAATTTAGTATCTATTTCAACCACCTATGCGATACATCTCGACACGACCTGAGGATTGCGCAAGCTCCGGATCCGCGCTGGATCGCAATTCGCTGTATCGATCCCTGCGGCCCCGCCACAGCGTCTCGAGCTGGGCCGAAAGTTCCTGCTCGTGGCCCTCCTTGAGCAGCTTGCGGATGTCGGCACCCTTGCGCGCGAACAGGCATGTGTACAGTTTGCCATCGGCACCGAGCCGCAGACGGGTGCAATCGCCGCAAAAAGGCTGCGAAATCGAACTGATGAAACCGACTTCGCCCGCTCCGTCGAGATAGCGCCAGCGCTCGGCGACCTCGCCGCGCACCGTCGAGGGCAGCGGCACCAGCGGCCACACCGACCCGATGGTGTCGCGCAGCTCCGCGCTGGGAACGACCCGCTCGCGACGCCAGCCATTGCAGGTGCCTGCGTCCATGTACTCGATGAAGCGCAACGTGTGGGGCGTGCCGCGGAAATGACCGGCAAGCAGGAGGACCTGGTCGTCATTGCGGCCGCGTTCGACGACGCAGTTGATCTTGAGCGCGGCGAATCCGGCGCGCTCCGCAGCCTCGAGGCCCCGAAGCACCGCCCGCACCTCGCTCCTGCCACCGCTCATCTCCCGGAAGCGCGCGGGATCGAGCGCATCCAGACTGATCGTAATGCGATCAAGGCCGGCGTCGCGCAACTGTTGCGCGCGCTCCGCAAGCAGCGCACCGTTGGTAGTCAATGCCAGGTCGGCAAGGTCTTCCACGCGCGCGAGCCGTTCGACGATGCCCTCAATGTCGGCGCGCAGCAGCGGCTCGCCGCCGGTCAACCGGACCTTGCGCACCCCATGTCCCGCGGCGACACGCACGAACCGCTCGATCTCAACGCTCGTCAGCCAGTCGGTGCGCCGGACAATGGCGTGCGCGAGGGTGCCTGCGGGCATGCAGTACGGACATCGGAAATTGCACTGGTCCAGAAGCGAAATGCGCAAATCGCGCAAGGGTCGCGACAGCGCGTCGATTAACGGCGCGGGGTCACGCAACGGCATCGCGGCGTTCAACGCGCGATGCTCGCGGGATAAACGTTCGGTGCCGACAACGGGTCGCGAGGTCCAAGCGCGAGGACTTCGCCCAGGCGGGCCACCCGGTAGCCCCGATCGCGCATCGCGTTGGCTTCGTTTTCCGAGCCGTAGTGGTAAAGAACCAGACGTTCGCGCAATTCGGGTGGATACTCGCGCTCAATATCTTCAATTCCCGAATGCGAGGGGTTGCCGACCAGCGCGCAATCGTGCGCCACGACCTCGCCACGGCGCGCATGCAGGGACAGGGTCTCGGGGATCGGACGCGTGTCGCCGGTCCAGCAGAAGCTGCCGGGCAGACAAAGGCCGAATGCACTGCCGGGCGCGTGATGTCGCACTTCGAAGACTTCGAACCAGCATCCGTCGTGCCAGAAGCCGGTCTCCGCCGCGACCAGCCGCAGGGCGTCCCAGAAGTTCACGCTTCCTTCGGCAACCACGCTGGGATAGCTCGCGATGCGCCGGTGCAGCAGCGGCACCAGTGCTGCGCTCACATAGATCGGAATGTCGGGTCGATCGCCGAACCACGCCGCCGCGAACAGTCGTTCCAGCCCGCCGACATGATCCATGTGAGCATGCGTGATGAAGACTGCGGGCGGGAGTCGACCATAGTTTCGCTGGAAGGCACTCAGCCCCTCGGCGCCGCAATCGATCATGAGCACCGGCTCGCCGTCGCGCTCGAGGGCGGCTCCCGACGACCCGAGGTCCACTGCGGCGGCGCTCCCAACGCCAAGGAATCGCAAGCTCCACGATGGTCGCGTCATGCGAGCTGCTCCGCATACCCGCGCTGCAGGTGCGGCCAGGCCCTCGCCAGCAGTTCTGCGTGACCGAGTTTGCGCAACGATCGCGCCAGTCGCTCGAGGTTGGCGCGTTGCCAGAAGTCCGCGCGCCGTCGGATTCGCGCACGGTCGAAGTCGATGATCCAGACCTTGCCGGAATCATCGATTAGCAGGTTGTGCGCGTTGAGGTCGGCATGCCAGACCCCGCGCCGGTGCAGTCGGGAGATGGCGGCCCCGATCTTCTGCCAGTCGACCGGCTCGCCCGCGCGGACACGTTGGTGCAGGCTCTTTCCCGCATCGATCAGGCACATCAACAGGTCCGCGCGGTACCAGGCGCCGGTGCGCTGATACCTGACGGCTACCGGCTCCGGCACCGGGAATCCTTCGTCGTGCAAGTTGCCGAGCAGGTCGAACTCTCGAAACCCGCGGGTCCGCTCCTGACCGAGAAACAGGTACCGGTCGCCCAGTAGATGCCGAACTGCTCCACCGCGTCGATAGTGCCGCAAAACATAGCGCGCGGGCCGGGCTTCAATCGACCACGCGCTGCCGCGGCCGGCGCCCAATCGGCTGACGCTGGCGGACCGCCGCCGCCATGCCTCCACATCGAACCAGTGGCTGTCGGGCGCGATTGGCAGCGATGCGTCGAAGCGGATCGCGCCATCGTTCGTCTCCACGGTGCATGCTTCCAAGGAATGGGTCCTGCCACTAGAGTCGTGAATCGCGAGGCACGATTCCCGTCGCCCTCAGTTTATCGCCCTCGTAGTCGACCCGTATGATCCAGTCGATCTGCCTGATCCGCCTTTCCGCGCTGGGCGATGTCACGCACGTCCTGCCGCTGGTACGGACGCTGCAGCGCGCTTACCCCGCCGTGCGCCTGAGCTGGATCCTGGGTAGGGGCGAACGTCGCTTGATGGCGGGACTGTCTGGCGTGGAACTCATCGAGTACGACAAGCGCAGCGGCGTACGCGGGATGCTGCAGCTCCGCCGTCACATCGCGGACCGCCACTTTGACGCGCTGTTGCACATGCAGGTTGCGGCGCGGGCGAACCTGCTCTCCGCGTTCGTTCGTGCAAGGCGGCGCATCGGATTCGACCGGTCGCGCTCAAAGGACCTTCACGGGCTGTTCGTGAAGGAACGAATCGCGGATCGCCCGGGCGTCCACGTGCTCGATGCCTTGGGCAGCTTCTGCGAGCCTCTGGGCTTGCGCCAGCAGGAAGTGAGATGGGACCTGCCGGTCAGCGCGGACTCCCATGCATGGGCGGCCGCGCGGTGGCCTGCCGATACAACACCCACACTGTTGATTTCCCCATGTTCGAGCCACGTCCGTCGCAACTGGCGCGCGGACCGCTACGCGGCGGTCGCCGATCACGCGGCGGCTCGAGGCTGGCGGGTGGTGCTGTGCGGGGGACGAAGCGCTCTTGAACGGGAGACGAGCGATCGAATTGTTGCGGCGATGCGATCGCCGGTCCTCGACCTGGTGGGCAGGGACACGCTGGAGCAACTGCCGGCGCTGCTCGCGCGAGCCGATCTGCTGCTGACGCCGGATGCGGGACCCATGCACATCGCCAATGCGATGGGCGCGAAGGTGCTGGGATTGCACGCGGCGAGCAATCCGGCTCGAAGCGGTCCCTACTCCGACCTTCGGTTCTGTGTTGACCGATACGACGACGCGGCACGGAAGTTTCTCGGACGTCCGGCATCGTCCATCGGCTGGGGCACGAAGATCGAACGCGATGGTGTGATGGACCTCGTGACGGTCGAGGACGGAATTGCGGCATTCGAGCGACGGGTCGCGGACCTGCGGCCGTGACACGTTGGCGCGGCGTTGCGGAGGCCCCAGCCTAGCCGGATTTCCCGCCGCGATAGTCCTGGTAGGACTTTTCTTCCACGTAGGCGGATCCCAGCGCAAGGTTGATATCGCGCTTGATTCGCGCGCGATCGTCATTCTGGAAATACACGCTGCGCGCCAACTCGACGAACTCTGCGTCGAACTCGCCCGCCCTCTCCTTCAGGCGGATGTGGTCCTCGATCACCCAGAGCCGTTCGTTGACGGCTTTGAGTTCCGCGCGAAGCTCCGCGATGAGATGGTTCGATGCGGGGTGCGCCGCCCAGGTTCCGGCCAACGCCGCCAGTTCGTTGCGAACGTTGGCCAGCTTCGCAGCGTCGGCAATGCGTTCCGCCTTGATCTCCAGAATCGCGATCTTGTCCAGCAACTCACCAAAGGATACGGGGACGGAAATCTCGCTCATGGGCTTTTCGACAATGATCGGAAATGCGCGTGGGCCGACGCGGCGTGGAGGGCAGGCGGCGCGTCCGGACACCGGAGCCTGTTCGACCCCATCGGGTACCTCCGCCATGGAGTGGCGGAGAGGGTGGGATTCGAACCCACGTTACGGCGAAACCGTAAACCGGATTTCGAATCCGGCGCATTCGACCACTCTGCCACCTCTCCGTCGGCCTTCGCCCGAACAAGTCGCGGCGAAGGGGCGCGGATCATACGGTGCCAACAGCGCGTCGGCAACCGCAGGAGGTCGCCTGACTCAAGGCATGCCGACTGCAGCTGCCCTGCCCGACGGCATGAAGAAGAACTCACCCGCTTCGTGCCCGGCAAACCGGATCGGTGCATATTCCGGCTGTTGCGCCAGAGTGGCCTGCGACGCGCCGGCCGCAACCGTCACCGTCACGTTGCGGAACAGCTTGCGGCCTTCCATCAGCCTGTTGTTGTCCTCCAGCGCGTTGACGAACGCGTTGGCAAACAGGGAATTGCCGCCACTCGAGGAATCCGGGACCGGCGCCAGCCCGCCCGACGTCAAAGCGGTGCGCGAACGCGAGGAGGATGCCGTCTTCAGCCATTGCACCCATTGCGCCGGCGCAATGGCCTGCGAGAACGTCGGCACCGATGCACGTGTCATCGCACCCGAGTAGCAGGAGTCCGCCACCACCATCACATGCTTGGCCTGCATCGTGTTGAGGATGTCGGTGATCGCGCGGTTGGAAATCCACGTCTTGGGTGCATCCGCCTGGCCATCGACGGGGATCCAGTAGCCCTGCTGGGTTCCGGCCTCAAGTTCGCCGTGACCGGCGAAGTACACGAGGAGGTTATCGTTCGGGCCGAGGGCCTCACGCATGTCGTTCAATGCCGAGAGGATCTCGAACCTGTTGGCATTGTTGAGAACGCGCGCCTTGAAGCCGTAGCGCGACTGCAATACCGCGCCGACCTTCTTGGAGTCGTTGACTGCCGACGTCAGTTTCGGATACGCCGCGTACTGGTCGTTGCCGATCACGAGCGCGTGGTAACGCCCGAGCGTGACGCCCTTGGGGATACCGGCCGCACTCGCGGTCGGCGCCGCCGCGCCGATCGAACCTGCCGGCGCAGGCAACAGAGTGAAACTCTGGTTGGCCTGCTTACCGGAGCGGTCGAGCGCTGCGATCTGTACGACCGAGCCTGCCGCGACCACCGGGACCGACGTGCGGAACACTCCGCCGGCGCCGACTGGAACCGGCTTGCCATTGACCTGCACGGTGCTGACGCCCGCGCCTGAAATCACGCGACCCATGATCTCGGTCGTGCCCGACTGGTTGCGAACCATCGCGGCGTTGCGGCCGCGCGTCGCGGTGATGGCAGGCTCGAGGATTTCGAGGACGAGCCCGGCCGTGGTGGCCACGCCGCCCGCAGCAGGCGCCTTGCGGCCGGCCGCCGGGACGCCGCCGGTAACCTGCTGCTCGAGCGAGGCGATCTGGTCACGCTGGCGCGAGACCTCACGCTGCTTCTCGGACAGCTTTTTCTCGAGCAACAACAGCAGTTCACGATCCTGCTGCGACGCGGCGAGTTGTGCCTGCATCTTCTTGCGCTCGGCGTCGAACTTTGTCTGCTGCGCGCCAAGCTTCGCCTCGTTGGCGCTGAGCTGCGTCTGCATCTGCGTGAACTTGGTTTCGGCGCTGTCGAGCGCCAGGGCAAGTTCTGTCGCAGCGGCGCGCACGCGCGCCAGGTCGCGCGTGTCGTCACTGCTGGGCGCGGCACCCGCAGTCTTGGCAGCGAGCGCCTGCTCTTCGGCCCGCAAGTCGGCCAACTTCGCGCGATCCGCGGTGACCTTCGCGGCCCATGCGGCACGCTCGCTGTCGAGCGTCGCGCGCTCCTGAGCCAGGGCCTTCTCGTCCGCGTCGACCTGCCGGCGCATCGCGTCCAGCTCGGCCGATCCCTGAGGATCCATTGCGGTCTGCTTGGCGACGACTTCGGCGCGAGCGTTCTCGAGTTCGCTGCGCGACTGCTGCAACGCACGCTTGCGGTCGCTCAGCTGCTGCTCGAGGTCCTGCACGCGCTCGCGCAACTGCTCGGATTCCTGCTTCTGGGTATCCACGGTCGCGCGCAACGTCTCGATTTCGGCCTGCGCTTCCTGGCTGACCGTCGCCGTCGACTGGAAAACGAGGTCGTCGTCGGTGCTGCCGCTCGCCTGCCGGTAAAGGTTGAGCGCCCTGGGCAGGTCCCGGGTCACTCCCAGGCCTTCCTCGTAGAGATAACCGAGGTTGATCATCGACCGCTTGAGTCCCTGGGCGACCGCCTTCTGGAACCATTCCGCAGCCTTCGCGTAATCGGGCTCGCGGCCGAGGCCCTTGGCGTAGATCTCGCCAACGTAATTCTGCGCCTCGGCATCACCGGCCTGCGCCTGGCTCATCCAGACTTCGAGCGCGGTCTGGTAATTGGCGCGGTCGTAGGAAACGAATTCGCCGCCGCGTATTTCGCAGTCCGCCTGCGAAGTGCGGATCGGACGGCGTGCACTCATGAAACTGGAGACGCGGCCCAGCTTGCGCACCTGCCCGGGCAACAGGCAATCGACGATCATCACGTCCTCGGGATTGCGAATGGCGGCCTGCGGCGCTTCCACCGGAAGTCCGGTGAGCGCAACGGCGATCGCCACTCCGAGCGCGCCCATCCATGGACGGCGGCTCTTCGACTTCCCTGATGAAACAACGACTGGGTCGCAAGCGTTCATTACTTAATCCCTCATGGCACTTCGCGCGGCCATTCTGCGTATGTACACGTGTATCGCCAACGGGCGTCAGCGTTATAGTACCAATGTATTTGTACGCTCATATGGGTGCCGGGGAAAGACCATGCCGTTCCGTTCGTCTGTCGACTCGTCGCGTCCGCACACCGGCCCCGTGCCGATAACGAATTGCAAACGAATCGGAACCCGACCCCGGCTGATGTTGGCGAGCCACGCGGCCTAGGTACTGGCGCTCGTGATTTGGCGCGCTTCCGACGCTCGCGGAGGCGCAGACAGGCAAATACCCATACCATCGTTTCGGGCAATCCGCCGGCCTCGCAAACAGCTCAATCGATCACGTATCGCGGCGCCCCAGGTTCGCCGACGGCGTGCCGATAAAGCTCAGATCACCGCGGCTCTGCGACTTTGAGCAGCGGGCAGTTTCCCTTCGTCGCCGCCTCCGTGGCGGTCACAGGCGCTCGGGACTTCCCGCGCGGCGCCGGGGGATTCGGGCCCTACCTTGCGTGGCAGCGCAGGTCCGTCGACTTCGACGGATACACCGAGACCGTTTCTGCTCCCGGAGCACCGGGTCCTGGCCTGACCGTGACCGAGGAGGACCGGGAGGTCAAATCCATGCAGTGTGTGCCGCGCGGCAAGGCTACCTGCACGATGAGCACGGCCCGGGGATCCTGATTCAGTAATTCCAGTTTGAATAAGTGCGTGAATTCAAGGACGATCCGGTTGCACTGACGTCCCGGCTGCAGTTCGACCCGACCGGAACAACTATTTCAGCAGAGGGCTCCGACGTGGACCAGAGCTTGATGAACCCTGGACCGGGTATTTCTGCGCAGTTTGCGAACCGTCGATCGGCCTTCCTGTACTGCGAGAAGCTGCTCGGCCAGGACGGCAACGGCAAGGACTGCATCGCCATCAGCATCCGAATCGAATTCTGAGGAGGCGTTCCTTGAACCTGCGGGGGGTTGGTTCCGGGAAGTTCGCGCACAGGGCAGTCTTCAGGACGCCGTCTGGTGCGACGGGCTTCGCAACGGTTCATCGGCGCGGTACTCTGCGCCGATGACGATGATCGAGTTCGGTCACTACAGTCACGTTGGCTTGCGTCGCGAGCACAACGAGGACACCTATCACGCCGATTCGGAAGCCGGGTTGTGGCTTGTCGCCGACGGTATGGGCGGCCACGAAAATGGCGAGATCGCGAGCGCCCTCGCGCGTGACGTTATCGTCCGCGAGGTTCGCGCCGGCGCCAGCCTCTCGGATGCGATCCGCCTCGCGGACGAGGAGATCATCAGGCACTCGCGCAAGCGCGCGCAGGCACTGCCGATGGGTACGACCATCGCGGCGTTGCGCATGCGGGGCGACGATTACGAAGTGGGCTGGGTCGGAGACAGCCGCGCGTATCTCTGGAACGGCAGCTTCAAGCAGATTTCGCAGGACCATTCCTACGTCCGCGAACTGGTCGAGCAGGGCGCGATCAGCGCCGAGCAGGCGCGCACCCATCCGCACAGGAACGTGGTGACGCAGGCACTCGGCGTGACCGACCCTGCCTCACTCCGCGTCGAGACCATCTCGGGCAAGCTCGAACCGGGTTGGCAAATCCTCCTGTGCAGCGACGGCCTCACCGAGGAAGTCGGTGACCAGGACATCGCGGACGTGCTTGCACGCAAGGACTATTCCGCGCAGGAGGCCGTCGACCACCTGATCGTCGCCGCGCTCGATGGCGGTGGCTCGGACAACGTCACTGTGATCCTGCTGCGCCGGAAGTAGCGGGCAAGTCGCAGGTGGCGCCGGCATGTGTCGTGCCCGCCGCAGGTCGATCGTCTGCCTGGAACGCGTTGGCGCGTCGGACAAATACGCCATCCGCCCGGCCAGCTCCATGGGCGCGGCCGCGCAAACCGTGGTCAGTAGCCTGCGGCGCGGTTGGAATCTTCCAGTAGTTGCTTGAGGCTCTCATCGTCAGGCTGCGCCTTGAGACCCTCTTCGGCAAGAATCGCGCTGCCCGCGTAGAGACCACGATCGAAGGTGGCTTTCGCCTTGCTTTCGTAGAAGTCCGCGACCTGGCTGAGTCCCGCCTTGGCCTCCTCGTTGTCCGGATCGGCCGCGAGCACCAACTTGAACAGGTCCGTCGCGCAGTCGCCCTCCGGTTCGTTCAAACGGCGCCCGTTCTCCACCAACCCGATCTTGACGTACTCCTGTGCCCTCGCGATGAGTGTCGCGGCATCGGAGCCTGCGGGCAGTGGCGTGATGAAGCCAGGCGGGGAGTTGGACGAATTGCTGGTCGTGGAGGGATCGTCCGTCGCATCCGTCCCGTCGACTGCGGCATCCGCGGCGGACGATGCGTCGCTGTTTGAATCGACCGCGCTTGAAGCGTCATCGCCAGTGCGCAGCAGCACGAAAGCAGCGGCTGCGGCGAAGGCCAGGGAAGCGCCGGCGATCAGCATTGTCTTCCGGGTAGGCAGCCGGCGCTGCTCGAAGTCGTCGTCGTTCCGAGACTGGCTGGCGGCCGGCGGACGCTTGGGCGGCACTGGCGTCTGGGGCTGTGCTTGCGGGGCGCGCGTCGACCTCGCCGAACCGGGGCGCCGGTCGCGCATGTCGCGCGCCTGCGGTGCACTCGAAACCAGTTTGTCGAGCGCGACTATGAAGGCCTCGCCGTTGGCGTATCGCAGGTTCGCGTCCTTGGCCATCGACGAATCGATGATCGGTTGCAGCCAGCGAAGCGGCTCGGGCAGCTGCGGCACCGGGTGGGTGACGTGCATCAGGGCGATAGTGAACGGATCGGCAGCTTCATAAGGTGCACGCTGCGCAAGGCATTCGAACATCACCGCGCCCAGTGCATAGAGGTCGGAACGCCCGTCGACTTTTTCGGCCCGCGCCTGCTCCGGACTCATGTAATGCGGCGTGCCGATCGACGAGCCGATCTGCGTCGCCATCGTCTTCGAATCCATCGATTTCGCGATGCCGAAATCCGCCAGAACCGCGGAATTGTCGTTGCGGAAAAGGATGTTGCCCGGCTTCACGTCGCGGTGCACGAAGCCCTTGTCGTGGGCGAAGTTGAGACCGGCAGCAATGTCACGTACGAGTTCGAGGACTTCGTGGACCTGCATTCCGCGGTTCATGCGCTCGCGCAGCGTGCCACCTGGAATGTATTCCGCAGCCAGGTAGTAAAGATTCTCGTGGCGCCCGATGTCGAACACCGTCACCAGGTTGGGATGACTCAGCTTCGCGGTGATCCGTCCTTCCTTGAGGAAGCGATCGGCAAACTCCTGGTTGGCCGCGAGCGCAGGCGCCATCACCTTGAGAGCCACTTCGCGATCCAGTGACTCCTGCACGGCGAGATAGACCGAGGCCATACCACCCACGCCCAGCGGCTGCGCGACTCGGTAACCGGGGATGTTCACAGTTTCCGTCATGCGCAGGTCCAGACCACTGTTCGAAAAGGGCTAATACCGAACCATAGCAAACGCTCTCCCGCGCCGCACGGGCGGTGCGGGGGTGACGCGCCGGAGATCGCAGAATGTGGACGCTGGAACGGGCCGCGCGGGGTCAGCCCGCGCGGGCGCTCACCGGGCTGCGGCTCGAACCTGGCGAAGCGCGGAAACGAAGCGGCTCATGTCGTAGCCCTCGTCCCGCTCGACCGTGGCGTAAAGTGCGTCGACCCGCGTCTGCAAGCCCGCAGTCCTGGCCTCATCGACCGCGCCCGCATTCTGGAACGCGACCACCACCGACTGCACGGCCATGCTGGCCTGCTCCGCCGCGGCGTAGTCGCGGAACTCGCCCGCGTCGGCGTCGCGAACGAGGCTGTCGAGTATGGGTCCCAGGCTGTCGGCCCCGAAATCGTGCGCGCCGACGCCCGGAAGCGATGCGCGGATGTCGTCGCGGAGGCGCCGCGCGGCCGCCGCGGTCGCGTCGTGGTTGCGCGTCGTGGCCTGGTGCAACTCGCGCACCTGCGCGCGCAGCCGGGTAGAGGCGGCCGGGTTCACGACGGCGAGCACGTGGCGATACATGACGAGGTTGGAATCGTTGAGGCGAACGGCGCCTGGCCCGAGCCCGGTGCCCTGGCGCGGGGCCCAGCGCTTGCCTGACATGGGTCGATGGCAGGCATGGCAATCGAAGAGCACCAACTCCGGAAAGATGCCCTGGGAGCCGTGCTGCTTGTCGAGCAGGATATCCAGGGCGTTGGCAGCGGCCACGCCCTGCCCGACGCCCCAATCGCGCAGGCCATTGAAGCGGCCCTTGCGCTTCTCGTAGTCGGCGTCGATCGTGTAGTGCGGATTGAGCCAGGTGAAGGTATCGAGTTCGAACGCGAGGCGTGGGTGCCCTGCCCCCATGATGCGGTGCGTGATCATCCGCTCTGGCGTTCCCATGTGACATCCAAGGCACAACTCGGCGCGCGCCACGGGATCCTCCGTGGGGTAAAGGCCCGCCGCCAGATTTTCCGCATGCGTGACCTTTTTGTCCGCGTGCGAGGCGATCCACTTCTCCGCCCCGCCATGACAGCTCTCGCAGCCGATCCCGTCATCAACCTGGAACTTGTCCCCGCGCAGCGCAGCCGGAATGTTGTCCGCGTGGCAGTCCAGGCAGACCTTGGCTTGCGTCGCATCGCCGAGGCCAAGCTTGCGCGCGATCGACTGGCCGTCGGCACTGGAAAGCGCCTGCAGCGCCTTGGTCGCATGCGGATCGAACTGCTGCCACAACGCGAACTCGTTGCGCATCACTGTTGAATCCTTGAACGGCTTGTTCGAGCCGTGGCACACGCCGCTGGCGCAACTCGCAACGCCGAGGTGCTTGTGCTGTTCGATCCGCGAAATGGCTGACTGCGACTGCGCGAAGGACGGAAGCGTCGCGAGCACCGCAAACAGGATGAGCACCGCACACTGCGATTGCCGGAACATGATGCTCGTTCTCCCCCCGGGGAAGCGGGCTCAACAGGTGCCGGTCCCCTGTGCCGGCGCCCCGATTATGCCACCGTAATCCGGCACTCAGAACCACATTGCGCATTCGGATGCATTGGCATCATGCCCGACCCGGATGGAGCAGGGGTGGTAGCGACGTCCAGAGGCAGCGACCGCCACTCACCCGGTCGATCCGGGCGAGCAGCTTCGCGTGCGCCGCGACATCGACGACTGACGCGGCGAACGTCCGCAGCGGCGCGACAGTCGCGAGGGGATCGCAGCGCAGCATCCTGCCTTCGCGTGCCGAAATCTCGACCAGCGCAAGGGCGCCCTGCCCTGCGGTCATGCCCAGGTACACGTCCGCGAGCAAGCGGGCGTCCAGCAACGCCCCGTGCAGCTCACGCTTGCTGTTGTCCACGCCGAGCCGCTTGCACAACGCATCGAGGGAATTGCGCTGACCGGGCCACTGGCGGCGAGCCAGCGCGAGTGTATCGATCACGCGGCAGTCCGGGCCGGAACACCGGAACCCGATGCCCGCGAGCGCCAACTCCGCATCGAGGAAGCCGAGGTCGAAGCCCGCGTTGTGGATGACGAGCTCCGCACCCCTCACGAACTCGACGAACTCCGCCGCGAGTTGCACAAAACGCGGCTTGTCGAGCAGGAACTCGTCGCGAATGCCGTGCTTGGCAAGTGCGCCGAGTTCGCTGCGCCGATCAGGATTGAAGAAATGGTGGAACACGCGCCCGGTCGGCCTGCGCTCGATCAACTCGACGCACCCGATTTCCACGATGCGATCGCCCTTTTCGGCTTCGAGTCCCGTCGTTTCCGTATCCAGGACGACCTGGCGCATCAGCGCGCCCCCGCCGTGCGCAAGGTGGCGATGGCCGCCCGTGCGGCCGCGTCCACGCGCTCGTTCTCGACGTGGCCAGTATGCCCCCTGATCCAGAGCCATTCGATCTGGTGCGCCGTGGCTGCGGCATCGAGTCGTTGCCAGAGGTCGACATTCTTGACGTCTGTGCGGCCGCTCGTTCGCCAGCCATTGCGTTTCCAGCCCGACAGCCACCGCGTCATGCCATCCATCACGTAGCGGGAGTCCGTGGTCAGCACCACGCTCGAATGTCTCTGGAGCGCTTCGAGCCCTGCGATCGCGGCCATCATTTCCATCCGGTTGTTGGTGGTGGCGGATTCCGCGCCCGCCAGCATTTTCTCGCGCTCCTGCCAACGCAGCAGTGCCGCCCATCCGCCCGGCCCCGGGTTGCCGGAACACGCACCGTCGGTAAATATCTCGACGCCGCCGACGTTTTCCTTCATCACGCCGAACGTCGGCACGGCGTCGCTGCCCGCGTCGCGAGCGATAGCCCCCGCGGCGCCCTGGAACGCAGTCGACCGGCCAGCGGGATGATCGCGGAGCCCGTTCGCCACGCGCGCAACGCGAACGCCATGCCGAAGCGGTCGAACACACCGGGCGCCCCCGGCCATGCGGGACCAATCCTTTCCGTGCGCTGCACTTCCAGCCCGAGTGCGTGCAGGGATCTCGACCAGTGCTGCGGCGTCTGGATGCGCATGTCGGATTTCCACTGGATCTGCCGTTGCCACATCGACCACGGATGAAAACCGAAAAGCAGCAGTACCCCTGCCGGCTTCAGCAATTGCGTGCACTGGGAAAGCAGGTCGTCCCCGTCCTGCGCGATCTCGTGGCTGTGTTGCACAACCACGTGGGACGCGGAGCCCGGAGCGAACGGAAGTGCGTCAACCGTACCTCGCGCGGCACCCCGGAAGCACCCGCCGGGCTCGACCACGAAGTTCGATTGCATCGCTCCCGGTGGAGGTGGTTCGGGTGGCACGGCCACGCCGATCCACAACATGCGATCGCCCGGATGCAACGGCGCCTCACGATGCTGCCAGCCAGCCTCGATCAGTGTGAGCTGCGCAAGACGCTGGGTGGCGGTCTCCGCATCGACGCGGGGCGGTGAAGCTGAACGAGGCATCCGGTTCCAGCACGAAAGTGGCGAGGACGATTGTGATACAAAGCGCCCGGCCGCACATCAGCGCGGCGCGCGCCAGCACGCGGCATCAGGACTCTGCCGGCCATGCGGCGCAGGATCCCAACCGTCTTGTTCGCCAGGATTTCTGCTTTTGCATCTGCGACCCCTGCCCGCGCTGCTAGACAATTACATCTGGCTCCTCGATGACGGCACGCACGCGGTGGCCGTCGATCCGGGCGTAGCCGATCCGGTGATAGACGCTTTGTCTGCGGGCGGGCTGGAGTTGGTCGGTGTACTGCTCACCCACCACCACCCCGATCACATCGCAGGTGCGTCCGGGTTGCTGCGACGGAATCCGGGGCTGCCGGTCTACGCCCCGCGCGACACACGCGTGCCTGCCTTCGCCAGGGCGGTGGGCGAAGGCGACACGGTCGTCATCGAAGCGCTTGGCCTTTCCTGGGATGTGCTCGAAGTTCCTGGCCACACCACCAGTCACATCGCGTTCCTCGGCGCGGGAATCCTTTTCAGCGGAGACACACTTTTTTCCCTCGGTTGCGGTCGGATGTTCGAGGGAACGCCCGAACAGTTCGTCCGTTCGCTCGCGCGATTCTCGGCGCTGCCCGGTGCGACGCGTGTCTGTTGCGGTCACGAGTACACCGTCGCCAATGGCCACTTCGCACTCGCGGTTGACCCCTCGAACGCAAGGCTCGCGCATCGGTTCGGCGTAGCCCAACGACTTCGGCAGGCAGGAGAGCCCACGCTTCCTTCCACGATCGACGACGAACTTGCCGCCAATCCTTTCCTGCGCATCGGCACGCAAGCAGTCCGCGAAGCGCTCGGCGCACGCCACGGTTCGGCGCCGCGGGACGACATCGAGGCGTTCACGTGGTTGAGAGCGTGGAAAGACGGGTTCAGGGCACCTGCCGGGTGATCACGCGCGTTGCATTGAGCGCGTCGCTGTTCGGTTCTCTTGCCGCGTTGTTCCTCGTCGGGTGCCAGGCCACGCTGCCTCGTACTGCCGTCGACTCCTTGGGGAAAGCCCCGCGCGCCGAGCGGCCCGCCGTCAACGACGAACGCGGCGCTGCACGCGATGGCAATCCGTCTGCAGCATCCGCGCCGGGCGCGCGTGCGAGGTCGGACGACGGATCGGTATCGCGCATTGTCGTGCCACCGCCGGACGCGACCCGGATCCCGGCATGGACGCCGACCGAGCCGGATCTCTGGCGCCGGCTGCGTGCTGGCTTCGAGTTCGTCGAGTGCGAGCCTGCCGAATCGATGCGCGCGTCCCTGCAGCATTTCACCGCGCATCCCGACGCATTCGGACGGATTTTCGACAACGCCGCCACACAGCTCGACTACGTTGCACGGCGCCTTGCCGACGCCGATATTCCTGCGGAATTCGCGTTGTTGCCGATGGTCGAAAGCCGCTACCTGGTGTATCCGCATGTTCCAGGTACGCGTGGCCCCGCAGGACCCTGGCAACTGATGCCGCGCACCGCGCGCGCCTTCGGGCTTCGGGTAGACAGGGCTTACGACGACCGACTCGACCTGGTCGCCTCGACGCAGGCGGCCATCCGACTGTTGCACTCCCTGCACGCACAATTCAACGACTGGTCGCTGGTGATTCTTGCGTTCAACGCCGGCGATGGCCGCGTTCGCGGCGCATTGCGGCGCGCGGGTGGATGGCATGGCGATCCCTACTCGCTGCGACTCAGCCCCATCACGCGTGCGCACTTTTCGCGACTGCGGGCACTGGTGTGCATCTGCGCCGATCCCGCGCGCCACGGATTGTCATTGCCCGCAGCGCCCGCGACGCGCTTGCACGCGAGTCCCGTCCGCGATGGACAGGACATCGCGGCGATGGCGGTCGACCTCGGGCTCGGTCACGGCGACCTGTCGCGACTCAACCCGATGCTCGCAGGCAAAGCGCGGGTGCCACGGGGCATGCGGGCAGTGCTGGTTCCCCGACCTGTCGCGGACGCCCTTCCCGGTCCGTCCGCCAGTGCAGCGGCGGCCGCCGCGACGACAGTTGACGTCAGCGACGCGAGTGCGCCCCTCACGCCTGCGACGCACGTGGTCGCCAAGGGAGATTCCCTCTGGACCGTGGCGCGACGCTATCGCATCACCCTGGACGATCTGCGCAGGTGGAACGCCTTGAATGCGAGGGCGCTGCTGCGGCCGGGCCAGGTTCTCCGCCTGACCGGGCACTGAGTCCACTGACGAGGTTCAAGTCCCCACTGCCTTCGCTACACTGCGCAGCGACTTATCGATCGGACCGAACATGGGTTTCCTCACCGGCAAGCGCGCACTCGTTGTGGGCATCGCAAGTCAGCGATCGATCGCCAGCGGAATCTCGGACGCCATGCATCGCGAGGGCGCGGAACTGGCCTTCACGTACCAGAACGACCGGCTGAAGTCCCGCGTCGAGGCCGCGGCGGCGGCAGCGGGATCCTCCATCGTGCTGCCGCTCGACGTGGCCGACGATGCGCAGATCGCCGATGTGTTCGTGGAACTCGGAAAGCACTGGGATGGCTTCGATATCCTCGTGCACTCCGTGGGCTTCGCTCCGCGCGAAGCGCTGCAGGGCGAGTTTCTGGATGGATTGACGCGCGAGTCGTTCGCGATCGCGCACGACATCTCGAGCTACAGCCTCGCGGCGCTGGCAAAGGCAGCGCGGCCGCTCATGCGTGGTCGGAACGGAGCGATACTGACGTTGTCCTACCTGGGCGCGGAGCGCGCGCTGGCCAACTACAACGTGATGGGCCTGGCCAAGGCGAGCCTTGAGGCCAACGTCCGCTACCTCGCCTACAACCTTGGGCCCGAAGGAACGCGCGTCAACGCGATCTCCGCGGGACCGATCAAGACACTGGCCGCCTCAGGGGTCGCGAACTTCCGGCGCATGGTCGAGAACTTCGAATCGACGGCGCCGCTGCGGCGCTCGGTGACCATCGAGGAGGTGGGCAATGCAGCCGCCTTCCTCTGTTCCGATCTCGCATCGGGGATCACAGGTGAAATCACCTATGTGGATGCGGGCTTCAGCATCGTCGGAATGACCAGCGCATAGCTCGCGGCTGTCGAGGGGCCCAGCTGCCCCCGCCGCAACGACCGGGTTTCCGACAACGCGAAGAATGGCAGGAAAACCCTGCGACCACTTCCGGCTACAGCCGATCCTCGACGACCTGCACTTCGGAGCGAGCGCGCAGGGAATCAACGAATGCACGAGTTTCGCTGGTGGCAAGCGCCGCGCGCATCAGCATCTTCGCCTGCTCGCGCGCGGCCTTGTCGGCCTTGGCCGGATCGCCGTCGTTGACCCTGGACAGCTCGACCAGCGCATAACGATCCTGCGGCAAGGTCAGCAGGGCCTTGGTGCTCTTGCCTGCGGCGGGTCGCGGGAGCTTGAAAATGCCCTGCACGATCTCGAAGTCGAGATTGAGCGCGCGGCGGGACGCGCCCGCCGCGTCGCTGACCGCTACGCCGGCCTTCGCGGCCAACGAATCGAGCGTGACGCCAGCCTTGAACTCCTTCTCGATCGCGGCGGCACGCAGCCGCGCGGCGTCCGCGGACTTCGCGGCCTGCACTCGAGCCGTCACCTGCGCAGCCACGTCCTTTAGCGGACGCAGGGCCTTCGGCTTGCGCTCCGCCACCTTGATCAGCACCACGCGATTGGGGCCGAGGTCGATTGCATCACTCACGTTGCCCTCGGTGAGGACGGCGTCGGAGAAGGCCGCCTCGATGACCTTCGGATTGCCCGCGATGCCAGGCCCGCCCGCGCGCGAGAACAGCGGCGCTCGCTCGACCTTGAGCTTGAGTGCGTCGGCTGCCGACTCGAGTGACGTCGGATCGGCGTAGACCTGATCGATGAGTTCGCTCGATCGGTCGGCGAACACGCGCTCGCGCTCGGACTCGAGGATCTGCTGCGACAGCTGCTCGCGCACGTCCTCGAAGGCCTTGGTGGACCCCGGCTTCACCTCGCGCAACTGGATCAGGTGATAGCCGTCGGTGCCGCGCACCGGTTCGGAAACCTGCCCGGGCTTGAGCGCAAACAATGCCTTTTCGAACGCCGTGTCGGTCATGCCCGTCTCGAGCCAGCCAAGGTCGCCACCAGCATCCTTCGAGCCGGCGTCTTCCGAACTGGCGACAGCGGCATCGTCGAACGGCTTGCCCGCTCTGATCTCCGCGAGCAAAGCGGCGGCCTTGTCGAGGGCAGCCTTTTGCGCCGCGGCATCGGTGCCTTCCGCGACCGAGACCAGAATGTGCGAAGCAAGACGCTGTTCGCTGACCACGAAACTGGCCTTCTGCTCCGCGTACCGTGCGCGCAGCGTCGTCTCATCGGGCGTGGTGTCGATCGGCAAGTCGGCCGCATCGAGGATCACGTAGTCGAGCGCTAACATTTCGTCGCTCATGAAATTGGAAGCGTGCTCGCGGTAGTACTTCGCGATCTCCTCGGCGTTCGGAACGGCGGGCGCGGCCGCCGGCACGACGAAGAAGCGCGCGTCCCGCGTCTGGCCCTCGAGCGCGAGATAACGATCGACTTCGCGATCGCTCACAGCCGCGGTGGCCTCGAGTTGCCGGGGAATCTCGCGCAGGGTGAGGTCGCGGCGCATCAACTCCTGGAAACCCTGCGGCGACATCTGCCGGGACTGCAGCAGAATCTGGTACTGGGCGGCGTCGAACTTGCCGTCCTTCTGGAAATACTCGAGGCTCTCGATCTCCTGGCGCAGGCGACCATCACTCATCTCGGCACCCGCGTCCCGCGCTGCCTGGAACAGCAGTTCCTCCTCGACCATGCGATCGAGCAGCGCCCGCTTGCGCGTCGGATCCTCGAACATCGCCGCGTCGAAGCCGTCCCCGAGTTCGTTCTGCGCGCGGTTGCGCTCGTCCGAGAGGCGCGTACGGAACTCGTCGGGCCCGATTTCTTTCTTGCCGATCTTTGCGACGTAGGTCGCGGTGTTTCCGGAGACATAGTCGCCGAGACCAAACAGGGACAACGACAGGATGACCACGCCCATCGTGACGATGGCGAACCAGCCGGTCGTTTTGTTTCTGAGCGTTTGCAGCATGGAGAACCTCGGCGGCGGCGCGCGTCGCTGTAGGCGTGGCGCCAGAAAAAAACAAGGGCGCCTAGAGCGCCCTTGCTGATTGGCGGAGTGGACGGGACTCGAACCCGCGACCTCCGGCGTGACAGGCCAGCATTCTAACCAACTGAACTACCACTCCATTACTTGGTGGGTGCTGAGGGTTTCGAACCCCCGACCCTCGCCTTGTAAGGGCGACGCTCTACCGCTGAGCTAAGCACCCTTGCAATACGATCCAGCCTTTCCATCAATCCCGAAAGATCGGAATTGCCGGATCAAGCGTGCTCGATCAAGCGACTCAGTTTAACGCGTCCTTGAGGGCCTTGCCAGCCTTGAATGCCGGCACTTTCGAAGCCTTGATCTTGATCGTCGCGCCGGTCTGGGGGTTGCGCCCGGTTCGCGCCGCGCGCTTGCGCACGGTGAACGTGCCGAATCCGACCAGCGACACGTCGTCGCCTCCCTTCAGCGTCTTGCGGATCACCTGGATGATTCCTTCCAGCGCCTTGGCGGCGTCAGCCTTGGTCAGGTCGGCGGCGTCGGCGACGGCGGCAACGAAATCGGCTTTGTTCATGGTCACTCCTCAAAAGTTATGCGAGCGGCCCGAGGCCGGACCGCCGCGGTCAACGTGAATTCGTCTGTGCCCCGACACGCCGCATGCCAGCGATGCGAATGCATCTGCACGGCAGAACATGCCTTATACCAGCGCCATTTCACCCGTGCAACGAAATCACGGTCGTTCAAACGCAGGTGCGGCGCGGCTTCCAGGCGACTGCGCGCTACCGTCGAAACGACTCAATGCGGTCGGGTTCCCCGATCCTTCGCGGATCGGCGCGCGCGCGGCGATTTCTCCACGACGACCGGGGGAATCTCGCTCACCGCGGATTCGTGCGGTCGCGCGACCGGCTCTACCATCGCGAGGTCGAGCACCTGGTCGATCCATTTCACAGGGAAGATTTCGAGCGACGCGGTGATGTTCTCCGGAATCTCGACAAGGTCCTTCGCATTGTCGTACGGGATGATGATTCGCTTGAGCCCGCCACGATGGGCGGCAAGCAGTTTTTCCTTCAACCCGCCGATCGGCAGCACGCGGCCGCGCAGGGTGATCTCGCCGGTCATGGCAACATCGGCGCGCACCGGCACCTTGGTAAGTGCCGACACCAGTGCCGTGCACATCGCGATTCCCGCGCTCGGTCCATCCTTGGGCGTGGCCCCCTCGGGCACGTGCACGTGGACGTCGAGATTCTGATGGAAATCAGGGTCGATTCCGAAGCGTTCCGCGCGCGCTCGCACGACTGACATCGCGGCCTGGATCGACTCGCGCATCACTTCCCCGAGCTTGCCGGTGAACTGCGTCTTGCCCTTGCCCGGCACCACGCTGGCCTCGATGCTGAGCAATTCGCCGCCGACCTGCGTCCACGCGAGGCCGGTGACCACGCCAATCTCGTTCTGCTCCTCGGCACGACCGAAGTCGTGACGCCGCACGCCGAGGAAATCGGAAAGATTCTCGCCGTTCACGACCAGGGTGCGCGGAAAGGCTGCGCGATCCGCCGCTGCCTTCGCCGCTGCCTTCGCCGCAGCCGCCTTCCCCAGCGGTTTGGATTTCTCCGCCTTCAACGCAGCCGACTTCTTGTCGGCGGCCTTCTTCGACGCGGACAAAGTGAGCTTCTTGACCGCCTTGCGACATATCTTGGCGATTTCGCGCTCCATGTTGCGAACGCCAGACTCGCGCGTGTAGTAGCGCACGATGTCGCGCAACGCGCTCTCCTCGATCGCAAGTTCGCCCGTCTTTAGACCGTTGGCCTTCTGCTGCTTGGGGACGAGGTAGCGTTCGCCGATGTTGATCTTCTCGTCCTCGGTGTAACCGGGGATGCGGATGACCTCCATGCGGTCGAGCAGCGGACCGGGAATGTTGAGGGTATTCGCAGTGGCTATGAACATGACCTCGGAAAGGTCGACGTCCACTTCGAGGTAATGGTCGTTGAACGTGTGGTTCTGCTCGGGATCGAGAACCTCGAGCAGCGCGGAAGAAGGGTCGCCGCGAAAGTCCATGCTCATCTTGTCGATCTCGTCGAGCATCAGCAGCGCATTGCGCGAGCCCACCTTCGCGAGGTTCTGGATCAGCCGACCCGGGAGCGAGCCCACGTAGGTCCGCCGGTGTCCGCGGATTTCGGCCTCGTCGCGCACGCCGCCGAGCGAGATGCGGGAGAACTTTCGATTGGTGGCCTTGGCGATCGACTGCCCGAGCGACGTCTTGCCCACGCCCGGAGGCCCGACGAGGCACAGGATCGGCCCCTTGAGCTTGCGTACCCGCTGTTGCACCGCGAGGTACTCGAGGATGCGTTCCTTGACCTTCTCGAGGCCGTAATGGTCCTGGTCGAGTACCTTCTCGGCGGCCTCAAGGTCCCTGCGCACTTTCGTTCGCTTGCTCCACGGCACCTGCAGCAACCAGTCCAGATAGTTCCGGACGACGGTTGCTTCGGCGGACATCGGCGGCATCTGCTTGAGCTTGTTGAACTCCGCGCGCGCCTTCGCTTCCACTGCCTCCGGCATGCCCGCCGCGCCGATGCGGCGACCGAGCTCTTCCGCCTCGTTGGGTGCTTCGTCCAGGTCGCCCAGTTCCTTCTGGATCGCCTTCATCTGTTCGTTGAGGTAGTACTCGCGCTGGCTTTTCTCCATCTGCGACTTCACGCGGCCACGGATGCGCTTCTCGATCTGCTGGACGTCGATCTCGCCGTCGACGAAGCCGATCAGCAGTTCCAGGCGTGCGCCGACTTCCTCGGCCTCGAGGACGCGCTGCTTGTCCGAGATCCGCGCGCCGAGGTGCGCGGCAATCGTGTCTGCGATGCGCGCCGGATCCTCGAGGCCGGCGAGCGTCGTCAACAGCTCCGGTGGGATCTTGCGATTGAGTTTTACGTACTGTTCGAACAGCGAAATCAAGGACTTGGCGGCGGCATCGGCTTCGCGGGGGTCCGCCGGCGCGACTGCGGCCATGACTTCGATATCGGCTCTCGTTTCCCCGTCGGATTCGATGAAGCGTTCGACCCGCGCGCGCGCCACGCCTTCGACCAGCACCTTGATGGTGCCGTCGGGCAGTCTCAGCAACTGCAGCAACGTCGCAACGGTGCCGACGCCATAGAGGTCTTCGGGCTTGGGATCGTCGACTTCCGGGCTGCGCTGCGCGACCAGCAAGACCTGTCGATCCGCAGCCATCGCCGTTTCCAGCGCCTGCATGGAACGGGCGCGGCCCACGAACAGCGGGATGACCATCGACGGGTACACCACAACGTCGCGCAATGGCAGCACGGGCAGTTGGGTGTGGGCGACGGGACGGGTGGCTTCGGTCATCGATCAGGCTCCAGATGCTTGGGGCGCAACCGCTTGCCGGCCGCCATGGATGTCCAGATGCGGTCCGGCGACGGAATTGCAAGCGACCGGGTGGACGATGTCCGGCACCGGGATGCCGGGGGTGCCGCGCATTGCGCGCGGCGCCAGGCCGGTTGCGCGGGCATTACTCCGAAGCAGCGCGGGCAGGCAATGGCTGGGTGTTGGTGTACATGAGGTAAGGCTCGGCGGAACCATTGATGACCGCGTCATCGACCACCACCTTGCTGACGTTCTCCTGCGACGGGAGGTCGAACATCGTCTCGAGCAACACCTGCTCGAGGATGGTACGCAGGCCGCGCGCACCCGTCTTGCGCGCCAGCGCCTTCTTCGCCACCGCGCTCAAGGCCTCGGGGCGGAACTCGAGTTCGACGCTCTCCATCTCGAACAGCTTCTTGAACTGCTTCGTGATGGCGTTCTTCGGCTCCGTGAGGATTTTGACCAGCGCTTCCTCGTCCAGTTCCTCGAGGGTGGCGACGACCGGCAGCCGGCCGACGAATTCGGGAATGAGCCCGTACTTGATCAGGTCTTCCGGCTCGATCTGCGCGAGCGTCTGGCCGATATTGGTCTTGCGGTCGCGTGAACGGACCTCGGCCGCGAAGCCGATGCTGGTCGATTCGGAACGCGCCTGGATGACCTTCTCGAGCCCGGAGAACGCTCCGCCACAAATGAACAGGATGTTCTTGGTGTCGACCTGGAGGAACTCCTGCTGAGGGTGCTTGCGCCCGCCCTGCGGCGGCACGGACGCGGTCGTCCCCTCGATCAGCTTGAGCAAAGCCTGCTGGACGCCCTCACCCGACACATCGCGGGTGATCGACGGGTTCTCGCTCTTGCGCGAGATCTTGTCGATCTCGTCGATGTAAACGATTCCGGTCTGCGCCTTTTCGACGTCGTAGTCGCACTTCTGGAGGAGCTTCTGGATGATGTTCTCGACATCCTCGCCGACGTAGCCCGCTTCCGTGAGCGTTGTGGCATCGGCGATCGTGAACGGCACGTTGAGCAGGCGCGCCAGCGTCTCCGCGAGCAGCGTCTTGCCCGATCCGGTGGGCCCGATGAGGAGGATGTTCGACTTCGCGAGCTCGATGTCGTCGTTGCGGTTGCGCGACTCGAGCCGCTTGTAATGGTTGTAGACGGCCACAGCGAGCGTTTTCTTCGCGCGCGGCTGCCCGATGACGTACTGGTCCAGCACGTCGAGAATCTCGCGTGGCTTTGGCAGATGGCTGCGGGCACTCGCGGCCTTTTCTTCCAGCTCGTCGCGGATGATGTCGTTGCAAAGCTCGACGCACTCGTCGCAGATGAACACGCTCGGGCCCGCGATCAGCTTGCGGACCTCGTGCTGGCTCTTCCCGCAGAACGAGCAGTACAGAATCTTGCCACCATCGCCAGATCTGCCCGGGCGTTCTTCGCTCATCGCCTACACCGTTTCATTTGCTGGAAAGCCGACCGCATCCGGACTGGATGCAGTCGGATCGGAGCATAACATGGGGTCGAGGGGCGGCCCGCGCACGCTGGACCGCCCGGAATCCCGGTCTTCAACCGGAGCGGACGCTCTCGTCCGGCCGCTTCTCGAGTACGGAGTCCACGACGCCGTACTCGCGCGCATCCAGCGCCCCCATGAATCGGTCACGCTCGGTGTCGTTGGCGATTCGCTCCAGGCTCTGCCCGGTGTGGCGTGCCAGGATCTCGTTGAGTTTGGCGCGCGTTGCGAGGATCTCGCGCGCATGGATGTCGATGTCGGTCGCCTGCCCCGAAATCCCGCCAGCCCATGGCTGGTGGATCATGATGCGGGCATTGGGCAACGAATAACGCTTGCCCTTGCTGCCGGCCGCGAGCAGGAGCGCACCCATGCTGGCCGCCTGCCCGACGCACATCGTGCTGACGTCGGGGCGCAGGAACTGCATGGTGTCGTAGATGGCCAGCCCTGCGGTAACCGATCCACCCGGACTGTTGATGTAGAGGTTGATGTCCTTGTCGGGGTTCTCCGACTCGAGGAACAGCAACTGCGCGACAACCACGTTCGCCATGAAATCGTCGATGGGCCCCACCAGGAACACCACGCGCTCCTTCAGGAGTCGCGAATAGATGTCGTACGCCCGCTCCCCGCGCGAAGTCTGTTCGACCACCATCGGCACGAGGTTGAGATTGTTGATCATCGCGACAGCTCCGGATACGTGTGGAAAGGCAATGCGGGTGCGGCGCACCGAATCAAGTGCGGACCTGCGGGCGCATCAGCTCGTCGAAGGTCAGCTTCTCCTCCACGGTGGCTGCATGATCCGCCACCCAGTCGATGACCTGGTCCTCGAGGACCCGGTTGCGCAGTCCCCCCAACAGTTCCTGGTCGCGCGCGTAAAGGGCCACGACTTCCTGTGGGTCCTCGTAGGTCGAGGCGATGGACATCAGCATCTCCTGCACGCGCTGGGTGTCGAGCTGGAGCTGGTTCTGCCGCGCGAGTTCGCTGAGCAGCACGAAAGCGCGTACCCGCTGCTGCGCCGCAGGCATGAGCTGCGCCTCGGTCGGCAACTGGTCGAGCGGACGCTGCGACTGCGTCGCCTGCTGGCGCTGGGCGTTGTGCAGCGCGCGCGCCTCGGCAGCCACCATCGAGGCGGGCACTTCGAGATCGGAATGGGCGGCAAGCAACTTTTCGATGGTCTGGCCCTTGAGGCGGCCCCTGAGCGCATTGCCAAGCTCTCGCTCGAGGTTGGTGCGGACATCCTTGCGGAACTGCTCGAGTCCGCCCCCGGCGATGCCGAAACTCGCCGCGAACGCCTCGTCGACTTCCGGCAACAGCGGTTCCTGCACGCGCAACACCCGAAACACGATGGTCGCCGCCTTGCCGGCCATCACCGCCTCGCGGAAACCTTCGGGAAGCAGGACATCGACGCGTGCATCCGCCTCGGCCTGCATGCCGATGAGGCGCGCCTCGACCTCCGGGAACATCGCGTTCGAGCCAATCACCGTGCCGGCGCGCTCGCTGCCTTCGGCGGGACTACGCACAGCGGACTGCTCCACGTGATACTCGAACATGACCAGGTCGCCGAGCTGGGCCGGCCGATCGACCGACTTCCACTCGCGGCGCTGCATGCGCAGGGTCTCGATCATGACCTCCACATCCGCCTCGCCGACCGATGCCGTGGGACGGGTGATGGAAAGCGACGCGACGTCGATGGTGTCGAGTTCCGGCATCACGTCGAAAGTCGCGGTGAACTCCATCTCGCCGTCCTTCGCGGGACCGGTTGAGATGCGCGGCGCCATCGCGGGGCGCAGCTTCTGCTCCGACACGACCTGCTGGAAAGTCGTGCCGATGACGTCGCCCATGACCTCGTTGCGCACCTGCGCGCCGAAGCGCTGCTCGATGATCTTGGCCGGGATCTTGCCCGGCCGGAAACCCTTCATCCGGACGGTGCGGCTCATCTCGCGCATGCGTTCCTGAACCCGCATTTCCACGCGCTCCGACGGCACGCGAACCGTGAGCTTGCGCTCGAGCTTGCCGGTGTTTTCGACCGAAACCTGCATTGCTGATCCTCTGGACAAACCGGGCGAGCGCCCGCTGGTGGATGGTAAGCCGCCTATTGTCGCGCACCCGGGCTCCCGGCGCGAATCGGCGAAAAGGCCGGTCGAAGGACCCGCATCGAGGGCCGACGATCGCCGCATGGACGCGGCCCCGGGATGGAGCGCCGAAACCCGCCGAGACGGAAGCCCTTCGCTTACAGTTGTACCGACTGGTTTCGGCTGCATCGCGAGCGGTTCAGCCGCATCGCCGGGCGCGTCGGCACCTGCCCGCGCTTGCGTCGAAAGTAGATGGTGCGAAAGGCGGGACTCGAACCCGCACGGGGGTTACCCGCTGGAACCTAAATCCAGTGCGTCTACCAATTCCGCCACTTTCGCAGGCGCCCCATGTTACCGCCTCGGCGGGGAGTGACAGGCGGCTGGTTGACGCGCATTCCGGGATTGGTGGGCCGTGAAGGATTCGAACCTTCGACCTATTGATTAAGAGTCAACTGCTCTACCAACTGAGCTAACGGCCCATTCTGGACAGACACCGCACGTCCTGTGCGAGGAGACGCACTTCGCGAATTCTTTTGAAATTGGGGTGGATGATGG
>JBBRIE010000001.1:0-49818 GCA_038221545.1 Lysobacterales bacterium | reverse complement strand
GTGAGAATCTGATGCCCGGTAGACCTTTCGGGAACAGGGGGGAATCCAAGAGGACTAGAACCCGGGCACCAGAATTTTTGATTCGCTGCAGCGCTCGTTGCTGCAGCCCGGATTATACGAATCGACCTCTGCTGCCAGCTGACTGGCCGGGCACGGCATGGTCACGATTGGACACTTCAACGCTCGTCGTTCATGTCCCGTTCCCGACGGGAGTTTCCGGTCGATCCGCCGGTATCACCGCGCGACTCGATACGCGGCTGCGGGGATGGCTGCGAAAACCGCTGTGTCGCAGCGTCACTGCGCGGCGCCGTCTGGAACCGCGGCGCCGCTTGCGGTTGGCGAGCATCGGTACGGGCGGCACCCGGCTGCACGCCTGGGCTCAGGTTCCAGCGTGGCGAAGGGTCTCCACGCGACTCGGCTTGCTGCGTCCCTCGCCAGACCCGCGCGGGCTGGTCGCGGGGCTGTTGGCGATACTGGGGCTCGCCATTCCATCCGCGGGCCTGCCGCGCCGGTTCGCGTAGTTGCGGCGCGACCGAAGGCTGTCGCGAGTACACGTCGCCCGAGGCCCCGGCGCGTGGCGACACGAGTTGCGCCTCGGGATAGTCGCTGCGCCAGCCGCCCGCGTCGCGCTGGCGCGAGTAGCCGCCACGTGCGTCGGTGGCGGGCGAATACCTGCGGGCTGCAGCGGCGTCGCTGACGCCGCGCTGCCGCGCAATCTGGGCGGCGACACTGCTGGCGTCGGCGTCGTTGGCGCCTTCGCTGTCGTGCCGTCCGCGACCATCGGGCCAGCGCGCGCTCGCCGCGTCGCCATGATTGCGGCGGTCGTCGTGATCGTTGCGGTCGCGCCGCTGCGATCGGCGATGGCCGTAGTAGCCGCCGTACGGGTAATAGCCGCCGTACGGGTAGTAGCCCGACGAAATTCCGAACCCGACATAGGGGTAGGAACCCAGTCCATAGCCCGACCCGCCGTAGCCGTATCCGGCCCAGTGGGAACCGTAGCCGTAGTAGCCGTCGTCGTAGTAGTACGCACTGTCGGGGGCGTTGCCGAAGTAGTAATCGCCACCGTCGTCGTAGTAGTCGTCGCCCGCATACTCGTAGCGATCGTAGCCGTACCCGTAGCCTCGGCCGTCCTGGTAGTAGCCGTATTCCGGGTAGCTGACGCAGCCAGCGAGCAGGCCGAGGGCGATGAATGGCAGCAGGCGTTTCATGGGCGGGTTCCTCGAGCGCCGAAACCTTTTGTTCACGGCTTCTTCATCGTGCGTCGAATGCCGTGAATTACCCCTGAACCCTGCCGGTTTCCGCTGCGACGATCGTCGCGCGAAGGCTCAGGCACGTCCTGATACAACAATGAACAAGCAGGTGCGAGCGGCTGCTCGCGGTGCCGAGGCAGGCGCGGCTGGCACGCGTGCGGCTTGCCGCCGAACGCTGCGACCGCTCGCCTATACTCCCGGGTCGTTCGCCCGGGGGAGAGTGGATGTCGCGCCATCAGCCGAGCGGTCGCTGGCGATTGGGGTTGGCGCTTGCGCTCGTCACCACCGCCTGCTGGTCGACGCTGCCGATCGCGCTCAAGCTGACGCTCGATGCACTCGACCCGATCACTCTGACCTGGGCCCGCTTCGTCTTCGCCGCCGTGGTGACACTGGGCTGGCTTGGCCTTCGCGGCGAACTTGGTTCGCTGCGGGGCATCGGCGGCGGACACCGGAAACTGCTCGCGCTCGCCTGCGCCGGCCTCATCGGCAACTACGTCTTCTACCTGTTCGGCGTCGACGCGACCTCGCCCGCCAACGCGCAACTGCTGATCCAGGCCGCGCCGCTGCTCATGGCGCTTGGCGCGCTGGTGGTATTTCGCGAGCGCTACGCCCTCTGGCAATGGCTCGGCTTGACCGCCGTGGTGTTGGGCCTCGCGCTGTTTGCGCACGAACAGTGGCGGCAACAGTCACAGCCGGCGGTCTATCTCGCCGGCAGCGCCTGGGTGCTGCTCGCCGCGATCGTGTGGGCCGGCTACGCATTGGCGCAGAAGCAACTGCTCACGCGGCTGTCGGTCGCGGCGGTACTGGGTGTCATCTTCGTCGCCGGCGCCGTGGTGCTCGCGCCGTTCGCGCACCCGCGCCAGCTGCTGGCGATGGACCCCACCCACGCCTGGCTGCTGCTGTTCTGCTCGGTCAACACCCTCGTCGCCTACGGCGCCTTTGCCGCGGCGCTGGCGCACTGGCAGGCTTCGCGCGTGAGCCTGGTGCTGGCGCTGACGCCGGTGCTGACGCTGCTCTGCGGCTACGCGTTCGCGGCGCTCGCGCCAGGCGCGATGGCGGCGGAGCGCGTCGCCCTGCTCGGGTGGTGCGGGGCCGTGCTGGTGGTCGCCGGCTCTGCGCTTGCAAGCCTTGGCGGGGCACGCACCGGAACCTTGCCGATTCCGGCATCCTCCGCGGCATGAACGCCTTGCCCGACATCGATGCGGTCGAGACGGCCGCCCGGCGCATAGCGCCGTGGGTCCGTCGCACCGTCATCTTGCAGTCCGCGAGCCTGGATGCCCTGGCCGGCTGCGAACTTGTGTTCAAGTGCGAGAACTTCCAGCGCGTCGGCGCGTTCAAGTTCCGCGGTGCCTGCAACGCGGTCTTCTCGCTCGACGATGCGGACGCGGCGCGCGGCATCGCCACGCAGAGTTCCGGCAACCACGGGGCGGCGATCGCGCGCGCGGCGCAATTGCGGGGCGTACCGGCGTACGTGGTGGTCCCGACCAGCATCGCCGCGACCAAGCGCGCCGCGATCGCGCGCTACGGCGCCCGTGTGATTGACTGCGCCCCGACCATGGCGGCGCGCAATGCCGGGATGGCGGAAGTGATCGCGGAAACAGGCGCGGTGGCGGTGCATCCGTTCGACGACGCGCGCGTGATCGCCGGGCAGGGCACCGCGACGCTCGAGCTTCTGGAGCAGGTCACGGCGCCGCTCGACGTGGTCGTCGCGCCGGTATCGGGTGGCGGCCTGTTGTCCGGCACTGCCATCGCGGCGCACGGACGTTCTACGCACATCCAGGTCTGGGGCGCGGAACCGGCTTCCGCCGCGGACGCCCAGGCATCGCTCGCGCAGGGCCGCCGGATCACCGAATGGCCCATCGACACTATCTGCGACGGGCTGCGGGCCACGCTCGGCGAATTGCCATTCGCGATCCTGCGCGAGCATGCCACCGGCGTCGCCACCGCGACCGAAGACCAGATCGTTGCAGCCATGCGCCTCATGTTCGAGCGCCTCAAGCTGGTCGTTGAGCCGTCCGCCGCGGTCGCGCTCGCTGCGATCCTCGCGCACCCCGAACCGTTCACGGGCAAGCGCGTCGGCGTCATCGTTTCCGGTGGCAACCTCGACCTCGAGCGCCTGCCCTGGCAGTGATGCTGCGCAGCGGGAGTAGCATCCGGCCCATGACTGCGGATCCGCCAGCCCACGCGGGCGCGTCGAAACGGCGCGTCGGCGCGCTGCTCGGCTGCGTGCTTGGCTTCGCCTCGCAGGTGGACGCAGGCGAGGTGTTCAAGTGCCGGGCGAGCGACGGCAGCATCGCCTACCGGGATCGCGCGTGCGCGGAGCATGAGGAAGCCCTCGACGCGCCGCTGCTGGCGCGTGCGCATCGTTCGCCGCCCGTCGAGTCCGTGATCGCCGATCCGCCCGGGCAGCCGGCCAGGCCACCGCCGGTGGCGCAGGTGCGCATCGAGGATCCGTTGCCGCAGATGTTCCGTTGCACGTCACCGGACGGGAGCAGTTACGTGAACGCCAGTCCCACGCCGCGCGGGCGCTACGTACCGCTGTGGACGCTTGGCGTGGGCAGCAGCGGCCCCGGGTTGGCCAGCGGCACCCTCGATCCGCGCCTCGGTGCCCAGTACACCTACGTCGAGGACACGTGCCGCGCCATGCCGCGTGGTGAACTTTGCGGCTGGTGGAAGCAGCGCGCCGACGAGACGGGCAGCGAACGCCGACGCGCATTCAACGACCGGCGTGCGCTACTCGACCAGGAATACGCAGGCGCGCGCGACGCGCTGGCGCGGTTCTGCCGCTGACCGCGCTCGGCACTAGAACCCGAACGCGGTGAAGCCCCCGTCGACCGCGAGGCACTGGCCGGTGATGTAGGCCGACGCGGGCAGGCACAGGAACACCGCCGCGGCGGCGACTTCATCGGGCTCGCCGATGCGCGCGAGCGGAGTGCGCGCGAGCACCTCGTCGAGATAGTCGGCGTCGGCCAGCGCGCTCGCCGTGCGCTGCGTGCGGATGTACCAGGGCGCAACGGCGTTGACGCGAATGCCGTCGCTCGCCCATTCGCAGGCCAGGTTGCGCGTCAACTGGACCAGCGCCGCCTTGGCGGCGCCGTAGGCCGCGCCCGTGCGCACGTGCGTCAGTCCGGAGACCGAGGCGATGTTGACGATCGCGCCCTGCGCATGCGCCGCCAGCCGCGGCTGCGCCAGGCGGGAGACCTCGAATGCGCTGACCAGGTTGACATCGAACAGTTCGTGCATCGACGCCGCGTCGTAGTCGAGTGCGCGCCGCCGCTCGTTGTTGCCGACGTTGTTGACCAGCAGCGAGAGCGATACGTCGAGGTCGTCGACCCAGTCGAAGATCTCGAGTCGCTGTTCGGGCAGCGTCGCGTCCGCGCCGAGCGCATGCACGCGCGCATGTCCGAAGGTCTCGCGCAACTCCTCGGCGACGGCGTCGAGATGCGCATCGTCGCGCGCCGTCATCAGCACGTCCGCGCCGCGCTCGAGAAGCCCGCGCGCGCAGGCAAGGCCAATACCGCGGCTCGCGCCGGTGACCAGCGCCGCACGGCCGTCGAGTCGCCACCGGTCATCGTTCATCGCCGTACCCGCCATGCCTTCGTCGCGCCGGCGCTAGGATAGTCAGCAACAGGCGCCGTGCGACAAGCGCGCGGCGATCTGCGCCGGGATCACGCCACGGAGCGCGCCATGTCCAGTCGTATACTGACCGGTGCCGCCGCACTGGTCGCGCTCGCCTCATGCAGCGCGGATGCCCCGCCGCCGCCTGCGCCGCCCACGCCGCAGGCCACGATCCTCGACGACCAGTTGCGCGCGATCGAGAGGGCGAAATCGGTCGAAGCCACCCTGCAGGCCACGAAGGACCGCGCCGACGCGGCCCTCGAGGAAGCGGAGGGCGGCTGACGTGCTGCGACTGTGCGGCATTGCGTTGACCCTGTGCGCAGTCGCGGCCGCGCATGCGCAGTCCACCGAACTGGTGAGCATCTCCCGTGCCGGCATCCAGGCGGACCGGGCCACCCAGGCGGTCGTCTCCTCCAACGGACGCTTCGTACTGTTCCAGAACCACTGGACGGGTCAGGGCGGCTCCGCCAACGATCCCGAGGGCTGGTACCTGCGCGACCGCCAGGCGGGGACCACTGAACTGGTCACGCGCAACCATGCCGGCGAGCCCGCAGCGTGTGCCGGCGCGTATGGCGGGTCGGCCGCCGCCGACATGAGTGCGGATGCGCGTTACGTCGTGTTTTCCTCGTACGCATGCAACATCGATCCGGTCGCCAGCACTGCGCGAGCCCGCGTCTACTTCCTCGATCGGCAACAGGGCCAGGTACGGCTGATCGGGCCGAGCGCCGCCACCGAAGCCTTCGTGCCCCGCGTGGACGACTCCGGCAGGCGCGTGGCGATGCTCGTCGGTAGGCCGAACCCCGAACTTCGCCTGTACGACCTCGCCACTGGCGAATCGGTGCTGCTCGGCCGCCCAGGGGATTTCGCGCTCTCCGGAGACGGGCGTCGAGTCGCTTTCATCGGCCGACAGCCCGACGTGCCCGACACGGTCGTCTGGAACCAGATGTACGTGTTCGACATCGATACCGGGCGGACCCGGCTCGTGAGCAGGGCGCTCGATGGAGGCTTCTCGAATGGCCGCCTCGCGCGACCCAGTCTCAACCGGGATGGCAGCGTGCTGGTGTACGAATCGTATGCGACCAATCTCGTACAGGGTGCCGGTGAATACGCACCGATCATCCATTACGTCGACCAGCAGCGCTCCGACGCGCTGCGCGACGCGCAGGGGAATCCCTGGTACGGCGATTCGCCGCACCTGTCCGATGACGGAACCCGCATCGCGATTCGCGGCGCCTTCCCCGGCCAGACGAGCATTGCGCCGCACGCATTCGTGTACGACACCTCGACGCGGCAGTTCACCCTTGTCTCGCAGAACGACGAAGGCGTGCCTGCGAGCATGGGATCGACTTCCGACCTTTGCGAAACGGTGACGCCCTCCGGCTGCTTCCCCGGCAGCATCCGGCTGCCCGAACTGAGCCCGACGATCTCGGGCGACGGTCGCTTCGTCGGCTTCCACTCGTTCGGGACCAACCTCGTTGCCAGCGACGCCAACGGCGAGGGAGTGGATGTCTATCTCCGCGACCTGGGCAGCTATTCGTCGGGCGGCGCGCCGTTCGCTGCAGCGGTGCCGCTGTCGCCATCGTTGAAGTGGCTGCTGGCCACCCTCTTGCTGGCGGGCGCGATGTTGGTCCGGCCAGCCAGACCCGCATGAAGAAAAGCCGTCACGCAGTGCGTGACGGCCACAAGCGATTGCGCGGGCATGCGAGCAGCGCGGCGCCGGCCTCAGGATCTGGTGCGCCCTACAGCGTGCACTCGCAATGCGCGATCAGTGAAACGCCGCGCGTGGATTGCGCCCGTTCGGCCATGCGCAACAGTCCCGCGAGTTCTGCGCGCTGGCGTTCCGGCAGGAACGCGGCTTCGGGGCCGATCATCCTGCCCGCGATGAAGGCGCCGATGCGCGACGTTCCCCAACCGGTGACAAAGCGTTCGAACGGCGAAAGCTGCTTCTCGACGTAACGCACCGGGAAGTCGGCGCCGAGCTTGGCGCGTTCGCCGGCGAGCGCGATCGCTTCGCGCAAGGTGCCCATGCGGTCGACCAGTCCGCGCGCGCGTGCCTGCTCGCCGCTCCAGACGCGCCCGCGCGCGACTTCGTCGACCGCGGCGACCGGCTTCTTGCGGGCGTCGGCGACATTGTCGATGAACTTCGCGTAGCCGTTGTTGATGATGGACTGGATGAGTTCGCCGACTCTCGGATCCCACGGCTGCGTCGGATCGCCGGCGCCGGCGAGCCACGTGGTGCCGACACCATCGGTGTTGAGCCCCAGTTTCTCCATGGTGCCGACGGCGTTCGGGATCAGGCCGAAGATGCCGATCGACCCGGTGATGGTGCTCGGGTCCGCAATGATCTGGTCTGCATTCATGCTGATCCAGTAGCCGCCCGACGCCGCCACGTTGCCCATCGAGACGATCACCGGTTTGCCGGCCGCCCTGGTCAGGACGACCTGCCGCCGGATCTGCTCGGACGGGAACACGCCACCGCCGGGCGAATCGACGCGCAGCACCAGCGCCTTGACGTGTTCGTCTTCACGCGCCTCCTCGATCAGCTTGGCAACCGACTCGCCACCGACCAGCCCCGGAGGCTGCTCGCCGTAGACGATCTCGCCCTGCGCCACGACCACCGCGACGCCGTCGCCGCCCCTGGTCAAGTCGAGCGCCGCGGCCTGGTCGGCATAGCGCTGGAAATGCACCTGTCGGAACGTGTCTTCCCGCTCGTCGCGCGCGCCGGCGGCCATCAGCTCCTTGCGAAACTCGTCACGCGTCTTGAGCGCGTCGACCCAGCGGTTCGCGAGCGCGAACTTCGCGAGGTCGCCGTCCACGGCCTTGAGGCCCTCGACCGCATTCTCGATCTGGGCGGTCATGGCCGCGGGCGAGAGCTTGCGGCGGGCGCCGACCTCCACAAGGTAGCGTTGCCACAAATCATTCATCCAGTAGAGATCGGCTTCGCGCGCTTCCGCAGACTGCGCATTCAGGATGTACGGCTCGCCCGCGGACTTGAACTCGCCGACGCGGAACAGCTTCATCTCGATGCCCAGCTTTTCGAGGCCATCCTTGAAATAGGTGCGATAGCGCTCGAGTCCCTGCAGGATCATGCCGCCGTCGGGATCGAGGTAGACCTTGTCGGCCTGGGCGGCGAGGAAATAGCCCTTCTGCTCCATGCCCTCGGAGAAGGCGATGACCGGTTTGCCGGTGGCGCGGAAGCGGCCGATCGCGGCGGAGATCTCATGCAGCTGCGCCATGCCGACGCTGAGGATGCCGTCGGGGATGATGACCAGGCGCGTGATGTTGCCGTCCTTCGCCGCCACGTCGATGGCGCGCACGATGTCGCGCAGCTGCACCTCGCCGGTCTCCTCGCCAAGTGCCTTCGCGAGCATGCGCGAGGCAGGGTCGACGGTGTACTGCTCGACGATCGCGCCTTCGGGATTGACCACCAGCGCGGTCTTCTCGACCACGGGAGCCGCGTCCTTGCCGATCGCCGCGAGAATCGCCAGCACGATGAGCAGGAAGATGATGTTGAACACGACCCGGCGCGAGAAGTCGAGCCCGCGCCAGAAGCCACGGATCACGCGGAAGGGGAAAAACAACTTGCGCGGTGGCGCGTCGACTGCAGTGTTCATCGAGGATTCGCTACGGGGAATGGGGCGAGGCTAGCGGGTATGGGGCCGGCCGGCATCGTTCAAAGGTCACCCTGACTCATGGCCGCTGCGGCAACGCGGCGCGGAGCATAACGGACCGCCCGCGCCAGGGTTCAGGCGTGCGCGGCGTCGGACGGACTGCCAAGACGCAGGCGCAGCTGGCTCGCGAAGCGCCATCCAAGGCCGATCGCCGCGACCGTCAGTCCGGCAATGAGCCCGATCCAGAGCCCACGCACGCCACCGCCGCGCGCGATGCCGAGCCACCAGCCGAGCCCGAAACCGACGCCCCAGTACGCAACGATCGTGATCACCATCGGCACCAGCGTGTCCTTGAGGCCGCGCAGCGCACCGTTGAAGAAAGCCTGCAGGCCGTCGGCGAACTGGAAGATCGCGGCGAGCCAGAGCAACGCGATCGCAAGCTCCGCGACACCGGCGTCCCGGGTGTAGGCAGCGACGATGAGCGCGGGTAGCGCGACGAGCAGGGCCGCCGACACCGCCTGCGTCGCCAGCGTGATCGCGATGCCCGCGCGTGCGGCCCAGGCGATGCCCTCAGGATCACCGCGACCAACCGCGTTGCCGATGCGTACCGTGGTTGCCATGCCGATGCCGAGCGGCAGCATGAAGGCGATCGACGCCACGTTGATCGCGATCTGGTGCGCGCCGGCCGCCAGGGTGCCGAGCGATCCCGCGAGCAGTGCGGTCGACACGAACAGGCCGCCCTCCATGAGGATCGCGATGCCCATGGGCAGGCCAATGCGCATGAGTGCGCCGAGCGCGGGAAAATCGGGCGCGTCGAAGCGCGCGAACGGGTGCGCGTCGCGGTAGTGGCGGCGACGCGCGATGTACACGAGAAACGCGATCGCCTGCAGCCACAGCACCGCCGCGTGCGCGATGCCCGCGCCGCGCGCGCCGAGTGCCGGCAGGCCGAGGCGGCCGTACATCAGCGCCCATGCCAGCGGCACCAGTGCGGCCAGGCCGACGATGCCGAAATACATCGCGGGTCTGGTCAGCGAAAGGCCCTCGCTGAAGTAGCGGCAGGCGAAGAAGATCGCGAGCGGGAACGTGCCCCAGGCCATCGCGTCGAGGAATGCCACGGCTTCCGGCACGATCTCGGCATCGACGCCGAACGCATCGAGGAGCGGTCGCGAGGCCCGTATCGCCGCGAACAGCACCACCCCGAGCAGCATTGCCAGCCACAGCGCCTGTCGGAAGACCGCGCCCGCTTCGGCCCGCCGTCCGCCGCCGTCGAGTTGCGCCACCGTCGGCGTCAACGCCAGCATCAGGCCGAGCACCGCGAGCAGCGCCAGTACCCAGATCTGGTAACCCATCGCGACCGCTGCGAGCACGCGCGTCGAGAGATGGCCGGCGAGCAGGGTGTCGGCGACGTTCATCGCGACGCTGAGCAATTGTCCACCGACGATCGGCAGCGCCAGCCAGAAAGTCGCCAGCACCTCGGTGCGCAATCGTGTGGGGGAGGGGGGCGCAGCGAGGGACATGAACGGCGTATCTTAGCGACCGGGAAAGAGTGGAGCGGACGCATGGGCAAGAGCACGGCGCTGGTCACGGGCGCCACGGGGTTCCTTGGACGACACGTGGTGCGCGAACTGGTGGCGCGCGGCGTGGTGGTGAACGCGTTGTTCCGCCAGCCGGCCCAGGCGCAGGTGCTGCGCAACCTCGGCGCGGTGCCGCTGCCGGGTGATGTCACGGACGCCGCCAGCATCGACCTCGCGGTTGCGCGCGGCGCGGATGTCATTTTCCATATTGCCGCCGACACCAACGTCTGGCGGCAGCGCAACGCGCGGCAGACGCTCGTCAACGTCGAGGGCACGCGCATCGTGCTGGAGGCAGCCAGGCGATACCAGGTGGCGGAGTTCGTCCACACCTCGTCGGTTTCCGCGCTCGGCGTCGGCAACAACCAGATGCTGCGCGACGACGCGCCGCTCGTGACCACCGGATCGAGCATCAACTACGCACGCACCAAGGCACTGGCCGAGGAACTCGTGTGGGCGGCGGCGGACGACCACGGCCTCAAGGTGATCGTGACCTACCCCTCGCACCTGCTCGGCCCCGGCGACACGCAGAATTGGTCGCGCATGTTCCGCATGATCGAGCAGGATTCGCTGCCCGGCGTGCCGCCGGGCTCGGGGCCGTTCGCCGACGTGCGCGAAGTGGCGCTTGCGCACGTTCGCGCCTGGGAGCGACAGCGCTTCGGCGAGTGCTATCTGCTCGGCGGCGAGCACGCCTCGTTCATGCACCTGCTCACGTTGGCTGCGCGCCGGCTCGGCCGACGCGTGCCGGCGAAGGCGATGTCGCCCAACCTGCTGCATGCGGTCGCGCGCGTGCAGGATCTCTGGAGCCTCGTCACGCGCCGCGAACCGCGACTGACGCCAGAGGGCGCGGCGCTCATCTGCCACGACCTGCGCGTGGATTCCAGCAAGGCGATCGGCGAACTCGACTTCCGCATCGTCAAGCTCTCACGACTGGTCGACGATACGCTCGGCTGGATGCGATCCACCGGCTACCTGCAACCGGTCGGGGCCGCGGCGTGAGCAACGTGGAGCCTGCCGACCCGGTCACGCCTGGCGGCGAACCCGCCGCTCCGCTCGGCGATGCCGTGGCACCGCGCGTGCCGACCGGCCCCGCGCTCGGCAAGGGCGCGACACCGCAGGACGGCTACGCGCCGCTCTGCGGCAATTGCGGCGCGGAGCTGCTGGGCGACCATTGCTATCGCTGCGGCCAACCGGTGCGCGGCCTGGTGCGGCACTTCAGCAGCGTGGTCGGCGACTTCCTCGACTCCGTGTTCAACCTCGATTCGCGCACGCTGCAGACGCTGGGCCCGCTGTTCTTCCGGCCCGGTTTCCTGACGCGCGAATATTTCGCGGGCCGGCGCGTGCGCTACGTGACGCCGGTGCGGATGTTCGTGTTCCTGGTCCTCATCGCGTTCTTCGTGTCGAACCTCGCGCTCGACGTTGAGAACGCCGTCGAGGCAGATGGCGACGAGGACGTGATCGCCGTGGGCGTGGGCGAGCGCGACGACGATGACGCGCGCAAGCAGCGCAAGCGCCGCGCCGCCGACTTCACGCGGGCAAACACCGTCGAAGCGGCCACCGCCGCGCGCGACGCGGCACTGGCGGAGCTTGCCACTGCCCGCGAGGAAGCCGCCAACGTGCCCGGCGTCGGCGTCGGCGTCGGCGTCGGCCTCGAGGCCGCCGAGGACGAGGTGCGCGAGATTGCCGACGCGAGGATCGAGTGGCTGCGAGCCCGTGACGCGGCGCTCAAGGCGGGCCAGCCCGTGCCGCCGGAGCCGAAGTCGCGTCGCAATGGCGTGCAGTTCGGCAACTGGGATCCGCACAAGACGCCGGTCACGATCGCGTGGCTGCCCGACTTCGCCAACGAGGCCCTCAGCGCCTGGGGCCGTCGCGCGTACGACAACGGCGACCGCATCCGCGACAACCCGAGGCTGCTTGCCGAGGCGTTCTTCAGCGTGGCCCCGCAGACACTGTTCGTGCTGCTGCCGCTGTTCGCGGTGCTGCTCAAGCTGTTCTACGTCTTCAAGCGCCGTCTGTACATGGAGCACATGATCGTGGCGCTGCACAGCCACGCCTTCATCGCGATGTGGCTGATCCTCATCATTTGCGTGTATGCGCTGGGCGAGGCGCTCGCCGCGGGCACCCTAAAGACGATCCTCAACTTTTCGATCGCGGCGCTCTGGATCTGGCTGCCGCTGTACCTGATGCTGATGCAGAAGCGCGTGTACGGTCAGGGCTGGATCATGACGCTGCTCAAGTTCTTCGTGCTCGGCATCGCATATCTGGTCCTGCTCGCGTGCGGCGCCACGGTCGCGCTGGCGCTGAGCCTGGTGCTGATGTGATCGTGTACGAGGTCAACATCGACGTCGATCCCGGGATCGCGGACGACTTCGCCGTGTGGCTCGAAGCGCACATCGCCGAGATCCTCGCCCTGCCGGGTTTCCTGGGCGTCGCGCGCTATCGCCGCGATGCCGACCCCGACTCGAGGGCAGCGGACGGCCGCGACAGGGGCGCAAACCTGCACTGGACGGTCCACTACCAGCTGCGCGACCGCGCCGCGCTCGACCACTACCTGGCGGAGCATGCCCAGCGCCTGCGCGCTGCGGGCCACGCACGCTTCGGCGAGTCGTTCACTGCAACCCGGCGCGTGCTCGAGGCGGTCGAATGAGCCGTCAGCGCGGCGCCTCGACGCGATCCGGCAGGCGCGCGATGTAGTCGACCCGCGCAGCGGCGGGTTGCTCGAGCAATCCGCGCAGTGCATCTCCCGCGGCCTCGGGCCCGGCGGCGCGCAGGTGACGCTGCAACGTGAACCGCGCGTCCGGCGGCAACTCCGCGATCACGGCGCGCAACCGCTGCCGCGATGCAGGATCCATTCCGTCCACAGCGGCTCGCCACGGCGCCGGCATCGACCCGGTCGCGCCGCGCATCGCCCGACGCTCCCGCGGCGACATCTGCCGCCAGTGGCGGTACTCGTCGCGCACCCGGGCACGCTCGGCCTGGTCGAGTTGCTGGAACGCGCGATGACGGTCGCGCAGCAGTTCACGCTGCGCGGGGGGCAACGCCTGCCAGCGCCGGAACTTCTGCATCTCTGCTGCGCGCCTGGAGTCCGGCATGCCACTCCAGCGATCCGCGAGCACCCGCAGGCGTGCCCGCATCGGGCCGTCCAGCGTCGCCCACTCCGCCGCGAACGGCGAGAGCACCGCGCGCTCCTGCTCCGTGAGCGCAGTCCAGGCATCCTCCGCACGCAAGGGCGCCACGCCGGCGAGCAGCATCGCGAAGGCGAACGCCAGCCATCCGCCAGCGTTACAGGATCGCATCCTGTGCCTCCAGCCAGTCGTAGAACTCGATATCGGCGATCACTGCGACGTCGCTCTCGATGAGGGCCTTGGGGGGCTCCTGCCCCGCGGCCTGGACGTTGGAGGTGGCGACGACGGCGTGCGGAACGGCAGGAGTCGGGTCGCGCGGGCCCCGTCCGAGCACCACCGCCAGCAGCAGCGAAGCGGCGAGCGCGGTGCCGAACCACGGCAACCCGCGTGCCCCGGGCCTCTCGGATTGTGCCGCCAGCGCCCGATGGCGCGCCGCTGCAAGGCGCGCTGCGATCACCGCGTCGATCGCGTCGGCCTCCCGCTCGAGTCGGGCTCGGAGGTCGGCAAGTGCCGCGGACTCCGTCGATTCGTCCATCGCGCGGGAGGGTTCGGCTTTCATCGGCATGCCTCCAGTTTGCGGCGTAGCGCCGCGAGCGCGCGAGCAAGATGGGTCTTGACGCTGCCTTCGCTGCAACCCATCGCGCGTGCGGTGGCCGCGACGTCGAGACCTTCCCAGACGCGCAGCGTGAACGCCTGGCGCTGGCGGCCGGGCAACTCGCGCATCGCCTGCGTCAGCGCGGTCCGCGTGTCGCGGTCGGCGGCGCGCTGCAACGGTCCTGCCTCGGACTCGTCGGCGATCCGCGCGAGCGGATCGCCTGCGTCCTCCTCGTCCACCGGATGCCGCGAGAACCAGACGCGGAAACGCTGCCGCACCGCACGCCGCCGCTGGTGGTCGCGGACGCGGCTTTCGAGCACGCGGTGGAACAAGGGTGCCCACTCCGTCGCGGGACGTCGCGAATAGCTGCGCACGAATGCCAGCATCGCGTCCTGCACGACGTCAAGCGCATCATCGCGCCCGTCGACGCCGAGTCGCGCGATGAACAGCGCCCGCCGTTCGATGCCCTCGAGGAAAGACGCGAGCGTACGCGGCGGCGCGTCCCGCGCCTCGCCTTCGCTGATCGCGGCGAGGGAATCGGCTACCACGAACATCGTCGGTACACGGGTGAGGCTCCCGCTCGCGCTGGTCACGAGTGTGTCATCGATGGCCGGGACAACGCGCTCGGGGGGCGATGGTTGACCAGCCACGTCCTCGCGCGGGATGCGGGCAGGTCGGGTGCGGACTGGGGAAGGGCTCGCCGGCACCCGCTTCGCAGTGCTTGACAAGCGGGCAAATCTTCGCTCCACCGCGTCGTTGTTCACAGGCGGCCCGGCATTCCGCACATTCGTGAAGGGACTGCGAAGATCGCCCTCCACCTTTCGTTTGACGCGGCGCAAGTAACTGAAAATATGGAAGATTCCCAATATGGCTATTTTTTGACCAAGACAGCCCCGGGCGCTTCCTGCGGGCCTCCGGGCAGTCACTGCGGGCGTTCGTCCACAGAGTTATCCACACTCGGTGTGGATAAGCAAAAAACTCCCACGCCAGCATTCACTTGGACCAACTTCATGCAAAAAAGATGAGCAACGCGCGCTAACCTTGGAAGGCGGCAGCACGGACACCTTTCCGGAGGCGTAATCGCCGTGCTTGAGGGGGCTCCCGACTGCTCCGAACTGGTGTGGGGCGACGCCGTTCTGTTCTCATGGCGCGATGATCGCGAACGTTCCCGTCGAGGTGCTGCGCGTTGCGCTGCCGGTGCCTCTCCTGCAGCAATTCGACTACACGAGCGAGGGCCACGGCTCGATCGACGGCGACTGGATCGGCTGCCGCGTGCGCGTGCGATTCGGCTCCCGCAGCCTGGTCGGCGTGGTGACGTCCATTGGCCTGCACGACGGCGTGCATCCGCTGCGCGCCGTCGAGGAGCGCCTGGATCGGGTTGCGCTGCTGCACGGCGAGCTGTGGCACAGCCTGCATTGGGCCGCGCAGTACTACGCACATCCGCTCGGCGAGGTACTCGCGACCGCGCTGCCCGCGTGGCTGCGTCGACGCGAGCGCACGTCCTCCGAGGCTGGCGCCTGGCTGTCGCTCGCGGAGGCGGGTCGCGCGGCGCTCCTCGCTACGCCGCCGCGCCTGCGTACGGCGGCCGCCGAACTCCGCGCCGTGCTCGAGCACGGCCCGGTGTCGCGCGCCGAATGGGCCGCCACCCCCGCGCGGGCGCGCGTCGCGCGGGGGTGGCGCCACAAGGGCTGGCTCGTGCCTTCGATACCTGCGGATGCTCCAACCCAGCCCGGGCCGGCGCTCAATCCCGCGCAGGCGGCCGCGGTCGAGGCCGTGCTGGGCCAACCGGGGTTTTCTACCTGCGTGCTCGATGGCGTCACCGGCTCCGGAAAGACCGAGGTCTACCTGCAACTCATCCTCGCGCAGCTGGCCGCGGGACGTCAGAGCCTCGTGCTGGTGCCGGAGATCGGACTGACGCCGCAGGTGCTGGCGCGCATGCAGGCGCGGCTGGGCGTCGCCATCGGTGTCATCCACTCGGGCCTCGCCGCCGGTGCGCGCGCCAAGGTGTGGCAAGGCGCGGCCAGCGGCGATCTCAAGGTCATCCTCGGAACGCGTTCCGCCACGTTCGTGCCCTTGCCGCGCGCGGGGCTCATCGTCGTCGACGAGGAACACGACACCGCGTTCAAGCAGCAGGACGGATTCCGGTACCACGCGCGGGATTTCGCGATCGTGCGCGCGCAGGCGCTCGCGATCCCGATCGTGCTCGGTTCCGCCACGCCGTCCATCGAGACGATCGCGAACATCGCGCAGGGCCGCTACCGCAGGCTCGCCCTGCCCGAGCGCGCAGGCAGCGCCCGGCCGCCGGCGGTGCGCGTCCTCGACCTGCGCGGCCAGCCGCTGCAGGAGGGCCTGCTCGGAGAGACGCGCGCAGCACTCGCTGCGTGCGTCGCGCGCGGCGAGCAGGCACTGGTGTTCCGCAACCAGCGTGGCTTCGCCCCGGTGCTGCTGTGTCACGACTGCGGCTGGTATCCCGCGTGCCCGCGCTGTTCGACCAGCGACACGGAACGCCGCGCGCTGATCTGGCACCGCAGCGCCGCGCGACTGCGCTGCCACCATTGCGGCTTCAACACCCCCGTCCCGCAGACCTGCGCCGCGTGTGGCGGGCTTGCGCTCGCGCCGACGGGCTTCGGCACACAGCGGCTCGAAGCCGCGCTCGCCGCATTCTTCCCCGCCACCCGCGTGGTCCGCATCGACGCCGACAGCACGCGCGCGCCCGGCGGCATCGGCCGCCTGCTGGCACCGCTGGTCGCGGGCGACCCGGCCCTGCTCGTCGGCACGCAGATGCTCGCGAAAGGGCACGACCTGCCACTGTTGACGCTGGCTGTCGTGCTCGGCGTCGACAGCGCCCTGGCGGCGGCCGATTTCCGTGCGCCGGAACGCTTCGCGCAGCTGCTGATCCAGGTTTCGGGTCGCGTCGGACGCAGCACGCGGCCCGGGCGCGTGATCCTGCAGACGCACCAGCCGCAGCACCCGTTGTTGCAGCAGGTGCTCGCGGGCGGGTACCGCGCGTTCGCGCTCGCAGAGCTCGAACTGCGGGAGGCGGCACGCCTGCCGCCGTTCGCCGCACAGGCTTTGCTGCGGGCGGAGGCGAAGCAGCAGGGTCCGGTGGACGCATTCCTCGCGGATGCGCTGGCGGCGCTCGATGCGGCTTCCGGTCCGGAGGGGTCGATGGGCCGGTCGGCGGACGCTTCCGAGTCGGTGCGTGCCTTCGGTCCGCTGCCCGCGCCCCAGCCACGCCGCGCGGGATTCCTGCGTGCGCAACTGCTGCTCGAGGCGCCGCGGCGCCCGGTGCTGCAGGCGGCGCTCCAGGACTGGGTACCGAAGCTGCACGCGCTATCGAGTGCGCGCCGCGTGCGCTGGTCGCTGGATGTCGACCCGGTCGACTGGACTTGAGGGCGGACAACTGTTCGCCTGCCGTCGCGGCGGCGACGCCCTTGGGATCGCGGCAACGAGGCGCGTCGAAGGACCTGCCACGTCGTCCTCGTGGCAGGCCTCATTCCTGCAGGTGCGCGTCGCGAACCAGTCGGTGCTGCCGCCTGGTCCGGCATGCTCGCTTGCCGCATTCAGGCGACGAGCATCGCCTTGATCTTCTTCATCGCGTTCGCCTCGACCTGGCGGATGCGTTCCGCAGACACGCCGTACTCGGTGGCGAGGTCCTGCAGCGTGGCCTTGTCCTCGGCCAGCCAGCGACGCACGAGGATGTCGCGCGAGCGGGCGTCGAGTTCCTTGAGGCCCTCGTGCAGGATCCCGACCTGATGCTCGCCCTGCCGCTCGCTCGCCAGTTGCACGTCGGGCGACGCCTTCGGGTCGATGAGATAGGCCGCGGGCGATGGCGGTGCATCGTCATCGTCGTTGTTGGCGTTGTCGAACCCGATGTCGCGGCCGGACAGGCGCGATTCCATCTCACGCACCGTCGCTTCGGGGACCTTGAGGTCGCGCGCGACGTTGCGGACTTCCTCGGCGTTCAGCCAGCCCAGGCGCTTCTTCGATTTGCGCAGGTTGAAGAACAGCTTGCGCTGCGCCTTGGTGGTGGCCACCTTGACGATGCGCCAGTTCTTCAGGATGAATTCGTGCATTTCGGCGCGGATCCAGTGCACGGCGAAGCTCACCAGCCGCACGCCGTGGTCCGGGTCGAAGCGCTTCACGGCCTTCATGAGGCCGATGTTGCCTTCCTGGATGAGATCGCCCAGCGGCAGGCCGTAGCCCTTGTAGCCACGCGCGACGTGCACGACGAAGCGCAGGTGCGCGAGAATCAGCTGCTTGGCGGCATCGAGGTCGCCCTCGTCAGTATGGCGCCGCGCCAGTTCCTGCTCGTGCTCGACGGTGAGCACCGGCACGCGGTTCACGGACGCGATGTACGACTCCAGCGAACCGGTCATCGCCGGGATCGGGAAATTGCTGGCAACCAGGGCCTGCACGGTCATCCTCAACTCCTGAAAGGTACGAGTGAAGTTTAGCACTCGAACACTGTGAGTGCTAAAGCCTGCCGAAGTTCCGTTTAGCGTGGGGCCTGCTCGCCGGGGGGCGCTGCAAAGCCGCGGGGAGACCGGAAAACTCTGGAGACCCGGGCATGATCACCCGGCACGGCTGAACATGCGCTCTAGGACGCGGGCGGCAGTCCCCAGTCGATGCTGCCGAGGCCGCGTCCGGCCAGGTAGCGGTTGGCGGCGCCAAAGTGCCCGCACCGCAAGAAGCCGCGGTGTGCGGACAGCGGCGAGGGATGCGGCGCGCGCAGGATGCAGTGCCGCGAGCGGTCCAGCAGGCGCCCCTTTGCCTGAGCGTAGGCACCCCACAGCATGAATACCAGGCCGTCGCGCGACGCCGCGAGCCGCTCGATGACCGCGTCGGTGAAGCCTTCCCAGCCCTGGCCCTGGTGCGAACCGGGGAGGCCGCTTTCGACAGTGAGCACCGAGTTGAGCAGCAGTACGCCGCGCGCCGCCCACGCAGAGAGGTTGCCGTGGGGCGGGCGAGGCAAACCCGTGTCCCGTTCCAGTTCGGTGAGGATGTTGACCAGCGACGGCGGCGGGGGCACGCCCTGCGGCACGGAAAAGCAGAGGCCATGCGCCTGGCCGGCGCCGTGGTAGGGGTCCTGGCCGAGGATCACGACCTTCACCGCCTCGAACGGCGTCGCTTCGAAGGCCGCGAAGATCGATGGCCCGGGCGGATGGATCACGCGGCCGCGTGCCTTCTCCGCGCGCAGGAACGCAGCGAGCGCACGCATCGAATCCTGTTCGAACAGATCGCCGATCTGCGCCAGCCACGACGCGGACAGCTGCACCGGATGCGGCACCGCCTGCGGCCTCAGTGGGCCTTGTGGCGACCGCGCGCGACGCGCAGCTGGAAACTCAGCTTGGTCACCAACAGGCGCTCCTCGACCGGCTTGTGCACGAGGTCGTTGGCGCCGGCGCGGAGCAGCGCCGACTGGTTGCCGAGGTTGTCGTCGGCCGTCATCACCAGCACCGGCAGGTCGCCGCGACCGTAGCCGTATTCTCCGCGCAGCTTGTCGAGCAGGTCGCGGCCGTTTTCGCCGTCCTTGAGGTAGACGTCGGTCAGCACGATGTCCGCCACGTCGCGGCCTTCCGCGCGAGCGCTGTCGATCGCGGCGACCGCATCCCTGACACTGGTGACGTGCTGCACGGTGAAACCGTATTTCTCGAGCATCCTGCGCGTGGCCATCGCGACCACGCGGCTGTCCTCGACGTACAGCACTCGGCCCTGCGCGGAATCGACCGGCGCCACGTAGCCGGAGATGAACTCGGCGAGTGCGCGGAAGCCGAGCCCCTTGTCGAAATAATCGGTGACGTCATCGGTCATGCCCGCCGCCTCGAGTCGCTCCTGCACGTTGCCGGAAATGACGACGATCGGGATGTAGGCCTGCGGCGAGTTCTCGCGCACGTGCTTGGCGAGCGCGATGCCGTCCATGTCGGGCAGGTCGAGCGCGGTGGTGATGAGGTCGACGATGCCTTCCTCGAGCGCGCGCGCCGCGCAAGCCCCGCTCTCGCATGCGATGACCACCGCGCTCGGCAGCTGCTGGCGCAGCACCTGTTCGATCATCATGCGCGTGACCTTGGAACCATCGACCACCAGCACGCGCGGCGCGTCGGAAGCGATGTGGCGGGTGATCTGGTCGTCCATTCTTGCCTCGAACAAAAGCGTGCGCCGACTATCGCGGCCGTCCGCGCGCGAGCCAGCTGGTGCACGCTGCCCAGGCGCCAAGCCAGCCTAACATGGCCCCGCCGGCGAGCGCCGCCACCGCCAGCGTCGCAGAAACGCCGCGCAACTCGAACTGCCGCGCGTAGTCCGCGGCCAGCGCGAGAGTGGGTTCGCGCGCGAAGCCGATCAGCACGCTCGCCACGATCACGGCCAGCAGCCCCGCGCCAAGGCCGTACCAGACGCCGGCATACAGGAACGGTCGCCGCACGAAACCATCGGTGCCGCCGAGCAACTGCACGACGGAAATCTCGCGGGAGCGCGCGGCGACGTCGAGGCGGATGGTGTTGCCGACCACCAGCAATGCGGCCAGCGCGAACAGCACTCCGGCGATCAGGGCCATCCGGCGGGCGAACGCCAGCACCCTGCCCAGTCGGTCGCGCCACGCAAGTTCGAACTGGACGAAGTCGACGCCCGGCAATTTGCCGAGCTGCGCGGCGAGCGCGCGCATGCCGCCGTCGTCGAGCCCTGCGGCGGGCGCGACGAGCAGTACGTGCGGTAACGGGTTGTCGTCCAGCAACGCCGCGGCGCCTTCGAAGCCCTCGAGCGCGCGCAACTCGTCCAGGCCGTCCGCCGGCGTGCGCATGCGCACTTCCACGACCCCTGCGGCCTGGGAGATCGTCGAATTTGCGGCTTCGACCTCCGCAAGCGCGAGTCGCGGCTGCAGGAACACCGAAATCTCGCGCGCGTCGCGCAGGCCGTCGCCGAAGTCCTCGAGATTGCGCAGCACGACCTGCAGCAGCAGGGGCAGCAGCAGCGCGAGCGCCATCACGCACACCGTCAACAGCGTCGACCGTCGTCGCCGCCAGAGGTAGCCGAGGCTCGAGAACAGGCCGTACAGGTGCTGCTCGCGCCAGGCAGTCATGGAGAATCCCACTGCGAACGGCGTCGCGCCTGCCTTGCGTTGCCTCGCCGCGGCGAGTGGCCTGCCCGGCGGCCCCGGCTCCGCTTCCTGCCCCGTGCCCCGGTTGCCGTCCGCATCGCGCGTGGTCACCGGCCGGGCTCCGGCCGGTAGTCGTCGATCAATGCGCCGTGATCGAGCACCAGTACCCGGCGTCGCATGCGCTGGATCAGGTGCAGGTCGTGGCTCGCGATCAGGATGGTGGTGCCGGTCTGCGAGAGCGCGCCGAACAGGTTGAAAATTTCAACCGAGAGCTGGGGGTCGAGGTTGCCGGTCGGCTCGTCGGCAAGGATCAGCGCCGGCTTCGCGACGATCGCCCGCGCGATGCCCACGCGTTGCTGCTCGCCCCCCGAGAGCGCCAGCGGCTGCGAGCGCACGCGCTCGAGCAGGCCGACGCGATCGAGCGCGGCGCGCACACGCCCGTCGATTTCCGCGCGCGGCGTGCCGGCGATTACCAGCGGCAACGCCACGTTGTCGAACACGGTCCGGTCGAGCAGCAGGCGATGGTCCTGGAAGACCATGCCGAGGCGGCGTCGCAACGCGGGTACGCCGCGCTTCCTTACCTTGTCGAGTGGCGTGCCGCCGAGTGTGATGCTGCCGCGCGTCGCGCGCTCCTCCAGCGCGATCAATCGCAGCAGGGTGCTCTTGCCGGCGCCGGAGTGCCCGGTGACGAACAGCATTTCCCCGGGTGCGATCGAGAACGTGAGATCGCGCAGAGCGGCCTGCCCGCTCGCGTAACTCTTGGCCACATGCTCGAAACGGATCATCTCGCACACGCGGGCCCTTTCTCCCCGTGCACGGGGAGAAGGGGCCGACTGCAGGCGTGAGGCGCCTGCGAACAGCGAAGCTGGCCCGGAGGGCGAGCGCGAACTATCGCGCGAGCAAGGTGGATGAGAGGCGCTCCTCGCAACGGGCGGACCCACATCCGGCACTGCGCGCCACCTTCTCCGCGCACGCGGGCAGAAGGGAAAAGCGTTGCGCATCGATCAATCACGCGATCAGGGAATTGAGCTGGAAGATCGGCAGCAGGATCGCAAGCACGATCAGCATCACCATCAGCCCGACACCGAGGATGATCGCGGGACCGAGCACCGCGCTCACGGTTGACAGCATGCCCTCGACTTCGCGCGTCTGCGCGCGCGCTGCCTGTTCGAGCATCTCGTCGAGCTTGCCGGTGCGCTCGCCGCTGGCGATCAGCCGCACCGTCACCGGCGGGAACTGACCGCTGTCGGCCAGCGCCCGTGCGAAGCCGCCACCTTCGCGCACGCGGGCGGCCGCCTGCCGCAGCGCGGCCTGCATCGGCAGGTTGCGCACGGTCGGCGCGGCCAGCCGCAGCGCGTCGAGCACCGGCACGCCGCTCGCCGTCAACATCGAGAGCGTGCGCGTCATGCGCGCGGTATCCGCGCCGCGCAGCAGCTTGCCGACCAGCGGCAGTCGCAGCCGCCATGCGTGCCAGCGCGCACGCGTGAGCGGATCGCGCAACGCCCAGCGCAGCGCGAACACCACAGCGACGCCGCCGAGCGCGAGCAGCCAGCCCCACTCGACCAGCAGTCCCGACAGGGCGATGAGCAGGCGCGTGAGCAGCGGCAGTTCCTGCTGCAGGTTCTCGAACACGCCGACGACTTTCGGGACCACCCAGGTCAGCAGCCCGGTGACGATCAGCAGCGACACTATGGTCAGCAGCACGGGGTACGCGAGCGCTGCCCAGACCTGCCGCGACAGCGCCTCGCGGCTTTCCGCGTGGTCGGCGAGTCGTTCGAGAACGCCGTCGAGGTGGCCCGACTGCTCGCCGGCGGCCACCGATGCGCGGAACATCTCGGGAAAGCTGTCGGGGAATTCACCAAGCGCTGCTGCCAGCGTGCGCCCTTCCAGCACCCGCGCGCGCACGCTGGCGACCACGGCGCGCACACGCGGCTCGTCGTTCTGCTCCGCCAGCGCCGACAGAGCCTCGTCGATCGGCAGGCCCGCGCCGATGAGGGTCGCGAGCTGGCGCGCCAGCGTCGCGAGTTGCGCGGGCGACAGGCCACGATGCCAGGAGAAGGATCCGCGTGCGCTTGACTCCGACACGGGGGCGACCGCGAGCGGCGCAAGGCCGCGCTCGCGCAGCAGAGCCCGCGCCGCGCGCGGCGTGTCGGCTTCCAGCACCCCGCGTTGCGTGGCGCCGGCGGGGTTGAGCGCTTCAAAGGAAAAGGCGGGCATGGGCGCGAAGCTTAGCCTGCGGAACGCACGCCGCGCGCCGCGGTCGCTAACATCGCCAGTCAACCCGGACCGATGAAAAATCGAGATGAACCGTCAGATCGCAGGGATGCTGTTGGCGCTGGGGATGCTTTGCGGAAGTGTCGCACCGGCGCAAACCGCGGAATCGGCCGGATTGGAACCGACTACGGCGGGGCCGCACGCAGCAGCCCGATTGCTGCCGACACTGGTGCCAGCTCCTCCCTACACCGATCGCGATGATGTGGCGCGTCAGCCGACCCTGCAGGAACTCGGATTGAGCGGTCACGTCGATCTTGCGCCGATGCGCGAGCGCGCCGACCGCAAGCCGCGCCACTGGAGATTGCAGGCGCTGGTTGGGCAGATGGAACACCTGGGCGGCGATCGTGCCGCCGCTGAAGCACGTTACCAGCGCGCCGTCGATGCCGCGGGCAAAGATGTAAAGCGCCTCCGCCACGTGCTCTGGAGCCGCGGCTGGGCGCGCCTGTACTCGGGCGACAACGAAGGCGCATTAATTGATTGGCGCGACGCCGCCGCGCTGCACGGCGGCAAGCCCGAGTGGTATCCGCACACGCTTGCTCTTGCCTATTGGCGTGTCGAGCAGCGCGCACTTGGCCTGCAGTGGTTCGAGGCCTCCGAGATTTCGAAGCGAGCAGGAGGCAAGCACAGTCTTGCCGGCGAAGGCCTGCCGCCGCTCGCGACAAGCCTGCTTTTCGACATGTTCGAGGTTCGCGACTTGCGCGCCAATTCATCGACCCGACGATTGGCGGCGGGCGCGCCGGCGGTGCAGGCTCCTGCGTACCTTATGACTCCAACGCCCGACTTTCCCCATGCCGCCGTCATGGCCCGGGCCAACGGCGACGTGCTGGTGTTCGCCTGTATCGATTCTCGCGGACAACCCCAGGCGCTGAAGGTGATCCACTCGAGTGGCCGCAGCGACCTTGATCGCGCCGCCACCGAATCGATCGGCCAGTGGCGATTCCGTCCCGCTTCGTGCGGCGGCAGGCCACGCGACTCCTGGGTCGGGGTGCCCATCTCCTTCCGAACCTCGCGAGCCGACAGGTCCCCACCTCCCCCCGATCCCGACTTCGCGCGAATCGAATGCGCGCGCGACGTCGCTCTGGACCTCGATGGCTATAGGGCAGTCACCGACTCCTGTGACACGGATGTGGTCTGCGCGCCCGATTCCGTGCCGGAACCGGATTCGTGCGTCATCAGCTCAAGTGCTTCCGGTGCGCGTGCCCGTTGAACAGGTCGGGATAGGACACCGCAGCATCGCGATCAAGGATGGAAGATTTTTTGTATGAGCGCCGCAAGACGCGATCGGCAACGCGCGCGAGTCGGGCTTCGCGCGCGGCGACGATCCTGCAAGAGCACGCAGAACCATTGCATGCGCCAACGCCGCGCATGCCTTCGCCACAACCGGAATCACGAGCGGCTGCGCCTGTGCGGCGCCCACTCCTCGCGCGTGACGCGCAGGACTCCTTCTCCGAACTGATGCCGGCGACGCACTGCGACAGCGTGCCGGTCACTGCGAAGTCTGCTGTACCTCAGGCATCCGGCGGGCAGAGCGCAGGTACCACGCGCTCCTCGAAACCATCGTTGAACAGCGAAGGGTCCACGATGACGTGCGTCGCCGCATTGTTGCCGGCGACCGGATCCATGTTCGCGCCCGAGACGGACGCGGTGGCGGTATTCACCACGTCTGCCCCGCTGCCAATGTGGCGCGCGCAGAAATCGAACGCCATGGACGCACCCGTGGGCAGATCACGTGTGAAGTCGAGCGAACCGGAGCCGCTCGCGGCGGGGCAGTTCGTGCCGACGCAGCTCCAGTTGGCGGCGCTGAGCGTATCCGCAGGCAGCGTGTCGACGAAGCGTGCCGCCACGGCAGGATCGGTGCCGAAGTTGGCAAAGGTCACGCGATAAAGCACGTAGCGGTTGTCGACCAGACGCCAGTCGCCGCCGCTCTTGGTCGCGGCAAGGTCTGACGGCGGGCGCGGGCCGGACAGGCCTCCACGGAACGCGGCGATGAAATGGTCGAAGCCGCCGCCGGTATTCGGTTGTGCACTGCCGGCGGTGCCCGGCAGCGTCGCGGACTGCGTGCTGCCGGCGATGTACACCGTGTCGGCATTCGCCGAAAGTCCGAACAACTGCTTGGTGCCCGGCGTGGTCGTGCCGTAGTAGCTCGCCTGCCGCAGTGTAGTCAGCGCCAGGTCGAACTCGCCGACGAAGCCTGTGGTCTGCGCATTCGGATTGTTCGCCTCGGCACCGCCCGCGGTGCCCGGCAGGTCGGTGGCGTTGGTGGTGCCCGCGAGGAACACGCTGTTGCCCACCACGGCGAGGCTTCCACCGCCTTCGGATCCGGACCCGCCAGAGAAGGTGCCACCGTTGCGCGTTGATAGATCGCGCGTGAGCGCCAGCGCGAACAGATCGGTCGCGCCTTGCAGGCTGCCGTCGGCGGCCACGGGCCCCACGGGGAAATTACCTGACGCCGTGAAGCCGCTCGCATAGACCGATGACGGCGTGAGTGTCAGGAAGTCCACGCGCTCGTGGCCGCTACCACCGAGGAAAGTGGAGCGCGCGATGCTGGTCAGCGCAGCATCCAGGCGCACGACGTAACCATCCGTGAAGCCACCGCCGGACCCGCGCGCCGGCTGGAACGCGCCAGTGGTCTGCGTCAGCGCGCCTGCAGTTCCGCCCGCAGCGTAGACGTCCGTTCCGTCGGTGGCCAGCGCCAGCACGCCGTCGTGCGGCGATCCGGTGACCAGTGTCGCGCGGACCAGCGTGCGCAGATCCCGCGTCAGCCGGGCCACGAAGCCGTCGCTGTTGCTGTAGGTGGTGATCGCCGCGCCGGCCGTTCCCGGCAGCGGGGCCGCGGTGGTGCTGAACACGCTACCGCCGATGTAGACCGCATCGGACGAGAGCGCGACCGCGAGTGCCGCCTCGTCGCCGGCGCCACCGAAGAAGGTGGCCTGCTGCAGGCTGCGCAGGTCGCGCGCAAAGCGCGCCGCAAATCCGTCGGACCTGCCACCGGATGCGGGTTGCGCACCACCGGCGGTGCCGGGAACGATTGTGGTCGAGCCATCGGGCGTCTGTCCCACCAGATAGACGCCGTCGGCGTCGACCGCGAGTTCGCGCGCGTCCGTCGTCCTGCTCATGCCGCCGCTGATTGGCTCGTAGGCGCCGTAGTACGTCGACTGCAACAGCGTGGTGAGGTCGAGCGAGTAACGGGCGATGAACTGGTTGCCGCCGAGAGACGTGTTGGTGACCAGCGCTGACTGGTAGCCGCCGCTGGTGCCCGGGAAATTGGCCGACTGGCTGAAGCCGGCGATGTAGACGCTGTCGTCGGCGACTTCGATGTCGGTGAAGAACTGCTCGGTGCTGCTGCCGCCAACGAAAGTGGAGCGCAGTATCGGGTCGATGGTGACGCCGTGCCGCCGGTCGTGCCGACCAAGGCGGAAACCGTAAGCTGCACCGTCGTGGACGGTGTAGGCCACCTCGACGGCGCGACGTGCGCCATCGATGTCTTGCCATGCGAGGGGTGCGCTCAGCGCGACCGTTCCCGGTCCTGTCGCCAGCAGGAGGCGTCCGTCGCGCGCATGTTCGATGCCTTCGACACCGGCAAGATCGACGCGAATGCGAGCGGCGCTCACGCCGGGCGCGACCCGAAAACGCTTTTCGATCCCGGTGGCGCGGGCAACCAGTTCGGTGCGCACGCCTGGCCAGGATTCGCCGAGGTCGACGCGCCGATACGTCGAGTCCGACAAGGCGGCGGCGTGCTCGCCGGCAAGCCGGGTCACGCCGGTGCTGGCCGGCCCATCGCCCTTCGGCACGGGCGAGCCGGCTGGGATCGGCTGCCCGAAACGCTCGACGAGGATCCAGTCGCGCGCGGCGTCCGCAGGCAGTCGGTGCACCAGCGCGCCGTCGCGCGTGACGATGGACTCGATGCCCGCGCGCTCGATGGTGAATGCGACACGCGCATCGAACTGTCCGACGTTGGGCTGGAAGTCCATGACCTGCGCGGGCATTGGCGGCAGCGTGCGCGGGGTGGCGATCGCCGCTTCGTCGTTTGCGACCGACGCCGCGCTCACGCATTGCGGTGCTGCCGCGAGGCTGGACAGGGTCAGACCCAGAAAAGCGGCACAAGGAAATCCGTGGCGCATTTGCGTCATTCCGATTTCAGGGGATGGCGGGAATGATGACCTCATGGCGGCGGCGCGTCGACCCCACGCAGTGCATGCCCTGGTTTAACTCCGCAGGTGCGTCGTAATTCCCATGCTGACGCATGCCTTCGTCCACTCGGGAATGGAATCACCGCGGCGATCAAGGGTGGTCAACGAGTCTCCGGCGGCCGTGCACGCAACGCTGTGCCCGTGCGCGACCGCGGCGATCGATGCGCGGAAGAGTTACTCCTCGCGCGTGACGCGCAGGACTTCCTCGACCGAGGTGACGCCGGCGACACAGCGCGCCCAGCCGCCGCTTGCGAGGGAGGGTGAATGCGGGCGAACCTGTGCCTCAAGCGCCGCCTCGCTGGCGCCGGCGTGGATCAGCGCGCGCACCGGCTCGTCGATGGCGATGAGCTCGTAGACGCCGGTGCGGCCCCGATAGCCCGCGTTCTTGCCGACGAGGTCGCCGCGTGGGCGATACAGCGTGACCTGCTCGCTCGGATCGCGGCCGAACGCCGCGAGCTCGGTCGGCGTCGCCGGGTAGGCTTCGCGCGTCGCGGGATCGAGCACCCGCACCAGGCGCTGCGACAGCACGCCGATCAACGACGACGCAAGCAGGAACGGCTCGACGCCCATGTCGCGCAGGCGCGTCATCGCGCCGATCGCGGAATTGGTGTGCAGGGTCGACATCACGAGATGTCCGGTGAGCGAGGCCTGCACCGCGACTTGCGCGGTCTCGAGGTCGCGGATTTCGCCGACCATCACCACGTCCGGATCCTGTCGCAGGATCGCGCGCAGCCCGCGTGCGAAGGTCATGTCGACGCGCGTGTTGACCTGCGTCTGGCCGACGCCGTCGAGGTGGTACTCGATCGGATCCTCGACCGTCAGGATGTTGCGCGTGGCATCGTTGAGGCGGGAGAGGGCGGCGTATAGCGTCGTCGTCTTGCCGGAACCCGTCGGACCCGTGACCAGGATGATGCCGTGCGGCCGATGGATGAGTTCGTCGAGGCGCGCGTGCATGGTCGCGCCCATGCCGAGCTTCTCGAGGTCGAGGCGCCCCGCCTGCTTGTCGAGCAGGCGCAGCACCACGCGTTCGCCGTGGCCCGCGGGAATCGTGGAGACGCGCACGTCGACCGGACGCCCGGCGATGCGCAGGCCAATGCGCCCGTCCTGGGGCAATCGCTTCTCGGCGATGTCGAGCTTGGCCATGACCTTGATGCGCGAGACCACCGGCGCTGCGATCGAACGCGGCGGTGCCAGCACCTCCCGCAAGACGCCGTCGATGCGGAAGCGCACGACCAGGCGATTTTCGTAGGGCTCGACGTGGATGTCCGAGGCGTTTTCCTTGACCGCCTCGGTCAGCAGCGCATTGATGAGCCGGATGACGAGCGCGTCGTCGTCCGACTCCATGAGGTCCTGCGGTTCCGGCAGCTCCTCGGCCAGCGCGCGCAGGTCGATGCCCGAATCGATGCTGTCGGCCAGGTCCCGCGCGTCGGTGCCGCCCTGTTCGTACAAATCGCGCAGCAGGCGTTCGTACGCCGTCGCGTCAAAGCGTTCGATGGCCGGCGACACGCCGAGATAGCGTTGCAGCTCGGCGTAGGTCGCAAGCGTCGCGTGCGGCGCCAGTGCGACCGTGGGCACGTCGCCCTGCCAGTCGATGACGGTGCCGCCCTGCCGCTTGGCAAACGCAAAACTCGGCCGCGACGGACGCACGCCGACACTGGCCGGCTCGGCAGTCATCGTGATGGCGCGACCGGTGTTGCAGGCACTACATCCGCACGGTCGCGCGGTAGCCGCGTACCAGTGGCCGCGGGTTCGTTCGAAGCGCCTTGCGGAAGGCGCTCGCCGGCTGCCGACGGTGGCAGCGGCGGCTGCGTGAGCGGCGGCAGGATTGCGTTCTCGCGCCCATCGCGGCCATCCAGATCGCGCCGCTTGAGCTGTTCGGTGCGGATGTAGTTGTACTTCTCGCTCGACACCGCCTGCTCGAGAAACGCGTCGCGCAGGATCGTCGGCCGCAGGAACACCATGAGATTGCGGCGCAGGCGCGTCGAATTGCGGTAGCGGAAAAGATTGCCCAGCACCGGGATGTCGCCGAGTGCCGGCACCTTGCTGACGCTGTTGCGTACTTCGTCCGAGATGAGGCCGCCGAGCACCAGCATCACGCCGTCGGGCACCAGCACGCTGGTGCTGATCTGGCGGTTGTTGGTGACGAGGTCGACCGCGCCGATCGGCGAGGGCGCCAGCGACGACACCTCCTGCAGGATGTCGAGCCGCACGCTGTCGCCTTCGTTGATGTGCGGCGTGACTTTGAGCTTGAGGCCCACGTCTTCGCGTTCGATGGTCTGGAACGGATTGGTCGGCTGACCGGCACCGCCGCCGGTCGAGGTGTTGGTGAACTGACCAGTCAGGAACGGTACTTTCTGGCCGACCTTGATCTCGGCTTCGTGGTGGTCGAGCGTGACGATGTTGGGCGTCGACAGGATATTGCTGCGCCCGTCGCTGGCCAGCGCCGAAACCAGCGCGCCGATATCGAGAATGGGCGTGTCGCTGCCGGGCAAGGTGATGGCGCCGCGCACGTAGCCGAGGCTGAGACCGGAACCCAGCGACAGCGGATTGACCGCCGCGCCGATGATGCTGCCGCTGCCGCCCGCGCGCGGGAAATTGGTGCCGCCGAACACGCCCGAGCCGAGCGTGCCGTCGGGCTGGACATTGATGTCGGTGGCCTGCCATTGCACGCCGATCTCGCGGTTGCGGTCGTCGGTCAACTCGGCGATCACGCCTTCGATGAGCACCTGCGCGCGGCGGATGTCGAGCTGGCGCACCACCGCGACCAGCGCGCGATACACCGCCGGATCGGCGGTGATGACCACCGCGTTGGTCTCGTCGTGCGCCTGCACCGTGGCTTTGCGCGCCTGGTCCTTGGCGCTCGAGTCGCCCGCGAGCGTGGCCGCGGTCGCCTCGAGAATCGGCACCAGATCCTTCGCGGTCGCGTAACGCAGGTACACCACCTGCGTGCTCTCGCCGGATTCGAGCGGTGTGTCGAGGTGGCTGACCAGCGCGCGCGTGCGCAGGCGCGCGGCGCGGTCGCCCGACACCAGCAGGGAGTTCGTGCGCGTGTCGGCCAGCACCCTGGCCGTGGTCGGCCCGACGCCGAGCGCGCCGGCCTTGCCTTCGTCCAGCAGCGCGATGGTGCGCGCAAGTTCCGACGCGTTGGCGTGACTCAGTGCGATGACCTCGACCGACGCGTCCGACGCCTGGTCGATGCGGCGCACGATGCCCTCGATGCGCGCGAGGTTGCCCGCACGATCGGTGATGAGCAGTGAGTTGCTGCCCTGGTGCACGCTGACCTGCCCGCTCTGCGGCACCAGTTGCGTCAGGATCGGCACCAGTTCCTGCGCCGACACGAAACGCAAGGGGATGAGCTTGGTGACCAGCGTGTCCGGGCCGCTGACCACCGGCGACGCACTGCCGTCCTGCTTGGCGAGCGCTTCGGGCACGATCTTGGTCATGTTGCCCGCGGCCACCGTGGCGAAGCCATGCACGCGCAGCACGGATTCGAACACCTGGTAGATCTCGTCCGGGGCCATCGGCCGCGCCGAGATCACGTTGACCTTGCCCTCGACGCGCGGATCGACGATGAAGGCGCGCCCGGTGATGTCCGAGATCGCCGCGATGAACTCGCGGATGTCGGCATCCTTGAAGTTGAGCGTCTGACCGGTGCCGCCGGCGCCTGCGACGTTCGCGGGCACCGCGACCTGTCCCTGCGCCTGCGCGAACGCCTGCGCCGACAGCTGTGCGGGCAATTGGGCAGGCACCGTGGCAGCGGTCGGCACGAACACCGGCAAGGGTTCGGGCGATTGCGACCACGCAGCCACCGGCCAGGCCAGCAGCCACATCGCGCACGCGCCGCACACACCGCTCGACAATCTGGACACGATCTGGAAACCCCGAAGCTGGTGGTGGTGGTGGCGCTGGGCCTTGACCACCGAGATTACCGCACGTTCACCCGCGGGCCGCAAAACCGGGCCCGGGCGATGCCGTTACAGCGCGCGGCCGTCGAACTCGGTCACGGTCACCGACGCAAGGTTGAAATCCTCGAGGCAGCGCAGGATCAACGCGGCAATGAGCTTGCCCCTGGGGTCGACGCCTTCCCCGAACAGGTGGAGGCCGCAGGTCGGGCAGGAACGATGCCGGATGACGTGCCTGTTGAAGGTGTACGTGGCGAGGTCCGCTTCCCCGGTCGTCAATCGCAGCCGGTCGCGCGGCACGAACCGGAGCAGCGACCCCCTGCGCGAACAGATCGAGCAGTTGCAGCCCAGCGCCCGTCGACCTCGCCTTTCACTTCGAAGGCGACCCTGCCGCAATGGCAACTGCCGCGATGGCTCATGCACGCGCTCCAGCGTCCACGCGCTGCGGGAGGATCAGCGCAGCACCACCGACAGGGTCTGCTCCTGGCCGCCGCGCCTGACCGTGATGTTGGCGCTTTGCGCCGTGCCGAGCGCCTGCATCACCTCGACCCCGCGCAGCGGATTGTCGAGCGCGATGCCATTGACCGACGTCACCTCGTCGCCGGCCTGGAGGCCGAGCTTGCCGAGCAATTCGGCATTGTTGCTGACCACGCGCACGCCGGTCTGCCGACCATCGGCGACGACCGGCTCGAGGCGCACGTCGCGAGCGAGCGCGGAGGGGTCGATGCCGAGTCCCGTGGCCGCCGCGCCGAAGGCGTTGGCCGGCATCGGTGCCATCACCGGCGCGGCGCTGCCCGCGCCCGCCAGCAGGTTGTAGGGAGAAGTCGTCGCGGCAGGACCCGCACTCGGCAGCGTCGAAGGCGAGGTGCCGCGGGCGGGGTCGGCGACGCCCCGCGCGGTGCCGCTCGCGCCGTATCCTGGCAAACGCAGAACCTCCATCACGCCGCTGTTCGAAATCACGACGCGATCGGCGTACACGCCCGCCAGCTCCACGTTGCCCGGCAACATCGCACCGACCGCGTAGTGGCCTTCCTTCTGGTCGGCGCCGGCGATGATCGCGCGGCCGCCGCGTGGATCGCTGGTGGCGAACACGCCGCGCAGCACCAGTTGCGTCGAGGAATCGGGCGCGTTTTCCACCACCGAGCGGGAATCGACCAGCGGTGCGGAAGTACCGAATACGTGCAGGCGGGAAAGCCGGTCGGTGGGCGCGGCCACCAGCGGCGACGCCAGCGCGGGCGCAGCGGGGAGGACGTCGTCGTCGGTCCAGCGCAGCACCAGCCACAACCACTGCACCAGCAGGTAGAGGCACGCCGCGCCGGCCAGCGCCATGATGGCCAGCGCCAGCGGACGCGCGCGCGCGTCGTGCAGCAGCCAGTCGCGAAGATCGAGGTTCATGCGGAGATTGCTTCAGCGCTCAAGCCGCAAGACTACCAAGCCCCGCGGGATCGGCGCGCGGGGTCTGCGACTGGCCGCGAACGGGGTCGCTGCGTCAGGGCTTCTTGCCGAGCCCGAGGCCGCGGGCGAGGAGTCCGAAACCGCGCTTGAGCGTGCCGAGGATGCCGGGACTGGACTCTGGCGGACGCGCAGGCTTGCCGCGACTGGAGCCGGTTCGGGAGGAAGGCGCGCGCGCCGCACCCGTCTCGTTGCCGACCCGCTTGTCTTTATGGGCGCGGACCGCGGTCGACGCGCGGGCATTGCTCGCGCCGACCGCCGCCTCGACCGGCGAGGCGCCGTCACGCGCGCGATTGCGGCCACGGCCACCGCGCCGGCGACGCTTCTTCGCGCCGTCGGCGGCTTCGCCGGAGGGCGAAGCCGCGGCCGCGGCGACCGGGTCTGTGACCAAGGGTTGGGCGTCCGCCTGGATCTTCGCGGCATCCGGGGCACGGCGCGGAGCGCGCGGGCGCGGGACGACGGCTGCTGGCTCACCTGCTGCTGCCGTTGCACTGGCGGCGTCCGGCTCGGCGTGCTCGCTGCGAGTATGCGTGCGCGCACCGGCGGACCCGGAGCCGCTGCGCGTGCGCGACGGGGGACCCGAGCGCGAACGTGAACTGCTGCCGGAGCCGCCCGCGCCGGCGCGCAACGCCTGCTTCTCGCGGATGTGGCGCGGCAACACGTCGTCCGGATCGTCCGAGGCCGACATCTTCTGCGACGGATCGAGCGGCGCGCGCTCGACCGGCGCCAGCATCGCGGGATCGACGGTGCCGACCGGCAGTTTCTGGCCGATGAACTCCTCGATCGCGGGCAGCGAGAACGCGTAGCGCTCGCAGGCGAAGCTGATGGCGTCGCCCTCCGCGCCGAGCCGCGCGGTGCGGCCGATGCGGTGCACGTAGTCCTCGGCGTCCTGCGGCAGGTCGAAATTGAAGACGTGCGAAACCTCGTCGATGTGCAGGCCGCGCGCGGCGACGTCGGTCGCCACCAGCACCTGCACGTCGCCCATCTGGAACTTCGCGAGCAGCCGCTCGCGCTTTTTCTGCGGCACGTCCCCCGACAGGAGCGCAACGCGGAAGTGCCGGCGCTCGAGTGCGTACGCGATCTTCTCCGCCCAGATCTTGGTGTTGACGAACACCATCGTGCGGCTCGCGTCCATGTGGTTGAGCAGGCCGATCAGCAGCGAGATCTTTTCGTCGTTGGCCGGGAAGTACACCATCTGGCGCACCCGATCGGCGGTCACGAACTCGGTCTCGACCGTGATCTTCTCGGGCTCGTTCATGTGCTCGTAGGCGAGCTCGAGTACGCGGTGCGAGAGCGTCGCCGAGAACAGCAGCGTTTGCCGTTCGGTGCGGATCGGCATGCGCCGCAGCAGGAAGCGGATGTCCTTGATGAAACCGAGGTCGAACATGCGGTCGGCCTCGTCGAGCACGCAGACCTCGCAGGCATGCAGGGACACGACCTTGTGCTGCTTGACGTAGTCGATGAGGCGCCCCGGGGTCGCGATGATGACGTCGACGCCCTTCTGCAGCAGCTCGCGCTGCTTGTCGTAGTCGACGCCGCCGTACACCAGGGCGAACCTGATGCCCGTGCTGGAGCCGAACTTGAGCGCGTCCTTGTGGATCTGGATCGCGAGTTCGCGTGTCGGTGCGAGGATCAGCGCGCGCGGATCCTCGGGCTTGCGCTCGGCCAGCGCCGGCTTCGTCAGCAGGCGGTTCATCAGCGCGACCAGGAACGCGAGCGTCTTGCCGGTGCCGGTCTGCGCTTGCCCCGCTACGTCGCGGCCGGCCAGCGCCAGCGGCAGCGTCAGCTCCTGGATCGGCGTCGCGAACTCGAAGCCTGCTTCGCGCAGGCCCTCCGACAGCAGCGGATGCAGGTCGAGCGTGTCGAACCTGAGCTCGGTGAGGGGTTTGGAATCGGTGGGTGCGACAGGAATTGCGGCGAGAGTCATGCGGATCCGGATGGGCGGGGCGGCGCCGGCGCTTTGGGCGCGGCGATGGCCTTGGAGTGAACGCGCGTCAACGCGCGGCTTGAATCGTCTCGGGGGGGTCACCACAATCGAGGGATCGTCCGAGCCTCGTGCTGAAACTGCGGTCGACGTTCGCGAACAGGCGCGCTGGCCCCAGGCCCGAGCGTGCGATTGTAGCGCAGCCCGCCCACCCCCAACCCAGGAGCACTCCATGAGCGACCTCATCACCCACGTCGGCGACAATGATTTCGATGCCGAGGTCCTCAATTCGGCCGAGCCTGTGCTGGTGGATTTCTGGGCCGAGTGGTGTGGGCCGTGCAAAATGATCGCGCCGATGCTGGACGAGGTGGCGAAGGCCTACGAAGGCAGGCTCAAGGTCGCCAAGGTCAACATCGACCAGCACCAGAAGACCCCGCGCAACTACAACGTCCGCGGCATTCCTACGCTCATGATCTTCAAGAACGGCAAGGTCGAGGCGACGCAGATCGGCGCCGTGAACCGCACGCAGCTGACCCAGCTGATCGACCGCACGATCTAAGCGACGCATCTGCCGCCGCAGAGCCGGCGGCTCCAGCCGCAGAGCCGGACTTGCGTCCGGCTGCTGTTTCTACGGCCGCGCCGGAAAGAACAGCGGCACAGGGCGCTGCTCTCATCAAACACCAACCCGCCGGAAAAGCCGGCGATCCTCGAGATTCTTGCGCGACAGCGCGCCGGCGAAGACTGCGCGAAGGCTCTACAGGCGCCGGGTTCGCGAGGCGCATGGTTGCTGAGCGTGCGCTGGCAGTGTAAGGTTTCCCCGTCCCCCGGAGCGCGAAACGCGCCCGCTCGCGGACCTGCGAAAGCAAAATCCCCCCGATCTTCCCAGATCTTCCATGCGCTAGATGCGCGAGGCATACGTGCTCGAAAACCCCGATCCGTCCGGCTCCGATGCCGGCGATGCTCCGAACCCGCGGCGCGCCCGCGGCGACAATTCCCAGCCCGACGAAGGCGGCAACGCGTCCGGCGGCCAGCCCTCCGGCGACAGCGGCGACAGCGGCGGCGGCGACAACGCCGAGGGCGGCGACGCCGGTGCCGATGGCCGCGGCCGACGCGACCGGCGCAGCCGGTTCCGTGACCGCAAGCGTGGTGGCGGTGGTGGTAGTGCGGGCGGCGGCGAACGCGTCGAGCGTCCCGAGCGCGGCAACCGCGCCGAGGAAGATCACGACGATCCGGATGGTCCCGCGCGCAACGAACCGCGTCGCGAACTGCCGCCGCTGCCGCCCAACGCACCGACTTCCCTGACGGCGCTCAAGCGCATGAGCGCGACGCAACTCGTCGCGCTGGCCGATGAGATCGGCATGGGCGAAGTGGTGGCCCGCGCACGCAAGCAGGACGTCATCTTCAACCTGCTGAAAGTGCTGTGCCGCACCCAGGAAGGCATCGACGGCGAAGGCGTGCTCGAGATCCTGCAGGACGGCTTCGGCTTCCTGCGCGCCGCCGAGGAGAGCTATCTCGCCGGCCCGGACGACATCTACGTGTCGCCCTCGCAGATCCGCCGCTTCAACCTGCGCACCGGCGACTACATCACCGGCAAGATCCGCCAGCCGAAGGACGGCGAACGTTACTTCGCGCTGCTCAAGGTCGACGAGATCAACGGCGAGCCGCCGGAAGCGTCCAAGAACAAGGTGTTGTTCGAGAACCTGACGGCGTTGTTCCCGCGCGAGGTGTTCCACCTCGAACGCGGCAACGGCTCGAGCGAAGACATCACCGGCCGCATCCTCGACCTGGTCTCGCCGATCGGCAAGGGCCAGCGCGGCCTGATCGTGTCGCCGCCGAAAGCCGGCAAGACCATGATGCTGCAGAACATCGCGCAGGCGATCATGCACAACCATCCGGATGCGCACCTCATCATCCTGCTGATCGACGAGCGCCCAGAAGAAGTCACCGAGATGCAGCGCAGCGTGCGTGGCGAAGTCATCTCCTCGACCTTCGACGAACCGGCAGTGCGCCACGTGCAGGTCGCCGAAATGGTGATCGAGCGCGCCAAGCGACTGGTCGAGCACAAGCGCGACGTCATCATCCTGCTCGACTCGATCACGCGTCTCGCGCGTGCCTACAACACCGTGGTGCCGTCCTCCGGCAAGGTGTTGACCGGCGGCGTCGATGCCAACGCGCTGCAGCGTCCGAAGCGGTTCTTTGGCGCGGCGCGCAAGGCCGAGGAAGGCGGCTCGCTCACCATCATCGCGACGGCGCTGGTCGAGACCGGCTCGAAGATGGACGAGGTGATCTACGAGGAGTTCAAGGGCACCGGCAACATGGAAGTGCACATGGACCGCCGCATCGCCGAGAAGCGCGTGTACCCGGCCATCAACATCAATCGCTCCGGCACCCGGCGCGAAGAATTGCTGATCGATGCCGAGCGGCTGCAGCGCATCTGGATCCTCCGAAAGCTCCTGCATCCGATGGATGAACTGTCCGCAATGGAATTCATGCTCGACAAGATGAAGACCACCAAGTCGAACGACGAGTTCTTCGCCGCGATGAAGCGCTGATTCAACAGCGTTTCGCTCGCTGCGCGAGCTATTGCCGTGCCGCTTCTAGAGCCGAGCTCGCTCGGCTGCGCCGCTGGAAGAAGTTTTTCGCCGCGGCTCAGTAACGACGCGGCTTTCCCGCTTCTGTAGAGCCGAGCTCGCTCGGCTGCACAGCTTGAAGTTTTCATGGCCCTGCAAAGCATCGCAGCAAGCTCCGCTCTACAAGAGCTAGTGTCTAGCTGCGTTTTCACGCCGCGCTTGACTTACGATGCGCGCTGGCAGCAGGGGCGATGGCATGGACTTCGAACCGAGCGCGCGGGCGCGCGAATATCTTGCACGCGTCACCGCCTTCATCGACACCGAAGTGCTACCGGTCGAGCACGCGGTGCTGGCCGAATACGCGGCGCTCGGCAACGACTGGCGCCAGTGGCGCGAGAGCGATGAGATCGCGCGCCTGCGCGACGCGGCCCGCGCGCAGGGCCTCTGGAACCTGTTCCTGCCCGACACCGAACACGGCGCCGGACTCACCACGCTCGACTACGCGCCCGTCGCCGAGGCGATGGGTCGCGTGCCGTTCGCGCCCGAACTCTTCAACTGCAACGCGCCCGACACCGGCAACATGGAAGTCCTGCATTATTTCGGATCCCCCGAGCAGCAGCATCGCTGGCTCGAACCCCTGCTCGACGCCCGCATCCGTTCGGCGTTCTGCATGACCGAGCCCGCGGTCGCGTCCAGCGACGCGACCAACATCGCCGGCGACATCGACTTCGAGGGCGACGAGGTGCTGGTCAACGGGCGCAAGTGGTGGATCACCGGAATCGGCCACCCGCGTTGCGCGTTCGCACTCTTCCTCGGCCGCTCGGACCCGCAGGCGGAACGTCATCGGCAGCATTCGCTCGTGCTGGTACCGATGGATACGCCCGGGATCCGCATCGAACGCATGCTTTCGGTGTTCGGCGAGGTCGATGCCCCGTACGGGCACGGCGAAGTCGTATTCGATGAGGTGCGCGTGCCGGCTGCGAACGTGATCCTTGGCCGCGGTCGCGGTTTCGAGATTGCGCAGGGCCGGCTCGGCCCCGGCCGCATCCACCATTGCATGCGCTGCATCGGCGCGGCCGAGCGGGCGCTGTCGTTGATGCTCGAGCGCGGACTCGCGCGCCATGCCTTTGGCAAACCGCTGCTGGACCTCGGCGGTAACCGCGAGCGCATCGCGGACCTCCGCGTCGCCATAGACCAGGCGCGGCTGCTGACGCTGCACGCGGCCTGGCAGATCGACCGGGTCGGCGCGCGCGGCGCGCAGCGCGCCATCGCCGCCATCAAGCTGGTGGTGCCGAGCGTGTTGCAACGCGTGGTCGACGAGGCCATGCAACTGTTCGGCGCGGCGGGGCTCGCGCACGACCTGCCGCTCGCCGCCTTCTTCGTGCAGGCGCGCGCGCTGCGAATTGCCGACGGCCCGGATGCGGTGCACCGGCAGACGCTCGCAAAACTCGAAATCGCCGGGCACCAGGCATGCGCCTCGCCGTGAGCGGGTCGGCGCGCCGGGAAGAGGGCTCGGTGCGCGAGGGCGAGGCGCTCGATGCGGCCGTGGTCGACGGGTGGCTCAAGGAGCGCCTGCCGCACCTCGAAGGCGCGCCTGCGATCACGCAGTATTCCGGCGGCGCATCGAACTGGACCTATCGCCTGCGCTACGCCAACGATGACGTGGTGCTGCGCCGCGCGCCCGCCGGCACCAAGGCCGCGGGGGCGCACGACATGGCGCGCGAATTCCGTTTCCAGCAGGCGCTCAAGCCCGCCTACGACCTCGTCCCGAGCATGCTTGCGATGTGCGACGACGGCGAGCTGATCGGTAGCCCGTTCTACGTGATGCAGCGGATCGACGGCCCGATCCCGCGCAAGGAAATGCCGCGCGAGGCGCAGCTCGACGCTGTGGGCACGCGCAGGCTCTGTATCGGCGCGCTCGACGCCCTGGTCGCGCTGCACGCAGTGGATGCGACCACGCCGGCGCTCGCCGCGTTCGGCAAGGGCAGCGGCTACGCCGAGCGGCAGATCGCAGGCTGGAGCGAACGTTTCGGCAAGGCGCGCACCTGGAACGTGCCGCGTTTCACCGCGGTGATGCGCTGGCTCGCCGCCGAAGTTCCCGCCGACAGCGACACCTGCGTCATCCACAACGACTTCCGATTCGACAACCTCGTGCTCGACCGCGCCGACCCGACGCGCATCGTCGGCGTGCGCGACTGGGAGATGGCGACACTCGGCGACCCGCTCATGGACCTGGGCAACTCGCTCGCGTACTGGGTGCAGGCCGACGACGACCGCTTCATCCGCTCGATGCGCCGGCAGCCGACACACCTGCCCGGCATGCTCACGCGCGCGGAAGTCATCGATCACTACGCCCGCGCGAGTGGACGCCGCAGCGCGCACTGGGCCTTTTACGAGGTGTACGGCCTGTTCCGGCTGGCGGTGATCGTGCAGCAGATCTACTACCGCTACCACCGCAAACAGACGCGCAATCCCGCGTTCCGCAACTTCTGGCTGCTGGTGCACTACCTCGAACGACGCTGCCTGCAGCGCATGCGGGCCGGCTAATGGACTCGCGTCGAGTGCCACTCGGCGTGCATCCGGCTATCGTGCGGTCAATTGATTCGACGAGCCGCCACATGCGAGCACCACGCCGGCGAGTTGCGCCGCTGCTTCGACGCTCGAACGCGCTCGCCGCCTGCCTCTGCATCGCAAACGCAGCAGTGTCCGCAGAGGAGTACCAGGTCCAGATTCTCCCTTGGGACCAGTTGTCCCGGCGCTTCGACGTCGACGCGACGCCGGTTGCTGTCAGCATGACGCTGTCGACCGGGTCCCGACTGGACTACGGCTGCATTAACGCCGTGTTCACTGTCCGTGGCAGCGGCAAAGTCGAGGGTCCCGGAGGGCTTCTCGCCCAAGGGTTAGCCGGTCCGAAAAGCTCGCAGCAGCGAATCGTGTCGGCGCTGATGTCCGGCTTCTTCGACGTGCTCCCCGAGTTCAAGCCGCTACCGGGCACCCCTCGCGAGGCTCGCTACATGACGAGTCTTGCGATGCCACTCTGGGGTTCGAAGTTTCGCAAGTCGCTTTCCGCGGAGGCGGTCAAGTCGGGCGAGGACGCGCTCCGGAAGGCGTGTACGGTGCCCGATCTCGCCCGGCAACTCACCAACGGCGACTTGCCTATCGCGGTTGAGCTGCCGAACCTCAATCACGTCGAGGTCCTGAGACCCACGGAATGATGGATGAAGTGTCAGCAGCCGACTCTAGGCCGCGAGTGCACCGATGAGCCAGCTCTGGCTGGTTCGCCACGCGCAGGCGTCGATCGACGCCGACGACTACGACTGCCTGTCGACGCACGGGCGCGAGCAGGCGCGGCTGCTCGGCCTCAACCTGCGCGCGCGCGGCTTCGCGCCGGCGCTCGCGTGTTCGGGCACGCTCAACCGCCAGCGCGACACGCTGTCGCTGGCACTGGCCGAGCTCGAGGCGCCGGCCATTGCGATGGTCGATGCAGACTGGGACGAGATCGACGCGGTCGCGCTGTTGCGCGCGCACGCACCCGAGCACGAGAACATCGCAGCATTGCGCCGCGCGCTGGCGGCGGAGACCGCGCCCGAGCGCGCGTTCCTGCGCATGTTCCAGCACGCGCTGTCGCGCTGGCAGGGCGGGGATTTCGAACACGAGTACCACGAGACCTGGCCGGATTTCCGGGATCGGGTCGCGCGCGCGTTGCGGGGCATGGTGGAGCAGATGCGCGACACGCGCGGCGACGCGCTGGTGCTGACTTCCGGCGGCGTGATCGCGACCGCCTGCGCACTTGCCGCCGCGCTACCCGATGCGGGCGTGTTCCCGCTCAACCTCGGCCTCGCGAACGTCGGCATCACCCGCTTCGCAGTCGAAGGCGATGCGCTGCGCGTCGTCACCCTCAATGATTTCGGCTGGCTCGAGCCCCACGGCCCGGCAGCCGTCACCTACCGCTGAAGGCACGATTGACACAATCCTTGCCGGGCGGGTCACGCGGGCAAGGCTGGCTCCTGAGGTAACAATCACCGGTCGCCGTAGCGGAAGCGGCAGGCCACGAACTCGATCGCTGCCGGCGTGGCGCGACAGACGAGGCGCGACCTGAATCCCACGCAGCTGCGCGATCGATCCCATGAGATGCCGCGCATTGGCTGGCGTGCTGAGCAGGTACATCGTTTCCTGCATGGCGTTGTAGTCGCTGAGCGACATCACGACCGCGTCTTCGGCATCGCGGCGTTTGATGATCGTCGCGACATGGTCCTCCGTGACCCGGTCAAGCAGGTCCTTCAGGTTGTTGCGCGCGTCGGAAAACGCCAGGGTTCGCATGTCCGGACTTGTACGGAAAGTTGTACAAGCGAGCAATCCATTGAGCGCGCGTCACAGACTGGATGTTGGTCGGACCACGCCCGCAACGACCCTGTCCAACACAAAGGTCTTGGACGGAGGGCATCGTCGTCACCAGCCATCGATGCCCCGTGCCCCGTGTCCCAGACGCGGAAAGGGGTGTTCGCCCGTGGCGCTGCAGCGCAGGGCGGAACGAGGGAAGATGGGTGGGTTCGCACGCACCGCCACTCCGGAGTTTCCGCATGAATCGCCACGCCTTCCTGCTTGCACTCGTTCTGCTCGTGCTCAGCCCGGCGCTGGGCGCGGCCAGCAAGCCTGCAAACACGCGGTCGGGAATCGAAACGCAGCGCCTCGAGGCGCTGTTCGAAGCCGACTGGCAACGCCAGCTGCGCGAGAGCCCGATGACCGCGAGCTACTACGGCGACTCGCGCTACAACGATCGACTCCCCGACCGCAGCCCCGACGCCATCAAGTCTCAGCAGGCGGCGGTGCGTGCGTCGCTCGCGACGCTCGAAGGGATCGACCGCGACGCCCTGGCGGAGGATGACCAACTCGACTACGACATCTATCGCACGCTGCTTCAGGACGCGATCGCCGGTTACGCGTTCCATACCGAGTGGATGCCCGTCGACCACCAGGGCGGCATCCACTCGTTCGCGGTTTCCGCCATGCAGGTGCTGCCGTTCGCGACGGCGAAGGACTACCGCGACTGGACCGCGCGGCTGCGCGCGTACGGAGTGCTGACCGACCAGACCATCGCGCTGATGCGCGAGGGCATGCGCAGTGGCTGGACGCCGCCGCGCGCGATCATGAGCCGCGTGCCGGCGCAAATCGCCGAGCAGGCCGGCGCCAGCCCCGAAGCCAGCAGTTTCTATGCGCCCTTCTCAAAAATGCCGTCGTCAATCCCGGCCGCGGACCAGGCGACACTGCGCGCCGACGGCCGCGCCGCAGTCGAGGACGTGGTGCTGCCGGCGCTCAAGCGCTTCCAGGCGTTCTTCAACGACGAGTATTTCCCGAAGACGCGCGAATCCGTGGCCGCTGGCGAATTGCCGGACGGCCGCGCGTACTACGAATACCTGGCGCGCAGTTACACCACCACTTCGCTCGGCGCGGACGAGATCCACGCGATCGGCCTCCGGGAAGTCGCGCGCATCCGCGGCGAGATGGAGAAGATCCGCAAGGAGGTGAAGTTTGACGGCGATCTCGCCGCCTTCTTCGTGCACCTGCGCACCGATCCGAAGTTCTTCCACGCGACGCCGGAGGCGTTGCTGACGGCTTACCGCGCGCTCACGCGGCGCATCGACCCGGAGCTGGTGAAGGTGTTCGGCAAGCTGCCACGCACGCCCTATGGCGTGGTGCCGATCCCCGACAGCACCGCACCCGACACCACCACCGCGTACTACAGCGGCGCCGCCGCCGACGGCAGCCGCGCCGGCTACTACTACGTGAACCTGTACAAGCCTTCGACGCGACCGATCTGGGAAATGATGCCTTTGTCGCTGCACGAGGCGGTGCCGGGCCATCACCTTCAGTTCGCGCTCGCGCTCGAGCAGCCGGAGCTGCCGATGTTCCGGCGCACCGCGTACTTCACCGCGTACTCCGAAGGCTGGGGCCTGTACGCGGAACGGCTTGGCTACGACATGGGCTTGTACGACGATCCGTACGACCGCATGGGCCAGCTCGCCTACGACATGTGGCGCGCGGTGCGGCTGGTGGTCGACACCGGACTGCATGCGAAGGGCTGGAGCCGCGACCGCGCGATCGCCTACTTCAAGGACAACGCGCCCAAGACCGAGCAGGACATCGTCAACGAGATCGACCGCTACATCGGCACGCCGGGTCAGGCACTCGCGTACAAGATCGGACAGCTCAGGATCAGCGCGCTGCGCGCGCGCGCCGAGTCGACACTGGGTGAAGACTTCGACCTGCGCGCGTTCCACGACGAACTGCTGGCCTCGGGCTCCGTGCCGCTCTCCGTGCTGGAAGCGCGCATGGATGCCTGGATCACCGCCCGCGCCGACAGCGAAAGCCGCGAGGACAACGCCGCCGGCGAATAGCCGCTGCGCCGGCGGCTGGCCGTTCCCCAGCAGAAGCGCCAAACGTCGCGATTGCCGAGGGTCCAACGCTGCAGGAGCGACGCAGGTGTTGACCACCGGCGAGGCCGGTCTTGATCCCTCCCGCCCGGGAAGGGTGACCGGGGTCGCGACTCGCGTCGCGCCTGCGGGGTTGAGCCTTCCACTACGCTGCCGGCGATGATCGAACTCGCAACCTTTGCCGACAGCGACGCCGCCGCCGAGATCCGCGCGATCGCGGATACGTGCGTCAAGTGCGGACTCTGCATCGAGCGCTGCCCAAGCTACCGCGTGTTGCAGCGCGAGCAGGATTCCCCGCGCGGCCGCATCGCGGTGGCCGATGCGATGGCGCGCGGCCTGCTCGCAGCCGATGACCCGACCGCGCTCGCCGCGCTCGACCGCTGTCTCGACTGCGGCACCTGCACGCGCGTCTGTCCCGCGGACGTCGACTACAGCCGTCTCATCGATCTCGCCCGCGCGACGTTCCCTGCGCCGGAGCAGGCGCCGCGCACCGCGGCGCGCTGGCTGACGCGGCACCGCGGGGCGCTGCGCGCACTGCGGCCGCTTGCGCGTGCCGTGGTGCGCAGTCCGTTGCGCCGCGCACTCCGGTCCGGCCCGGCCACGACCGCGATGATCGAAGCGCTCGCGCGCGCGCCCGCGCCCGCCAACGCGGACGCCCGCCCGGCACCGGTCTTCACCCCTGCGATGGGGCCGCGTCGGGGCAGCGTGGCCCTGTTCCGCGGGTGCGTGGCCGGCAGCCTCGACGCGGACACGCAGCGCGCGGCTGTCGAGGTGCTCGCGCGACTCCGTTACGACGTGCACATGCCTGCGCAGGACCACTGCTGCGGTGCGCTCGATCGCCACCACGGCCGTGCGCGCGAGGCCGGCGCGCGCGCCGCGGATGCGTGCACCCGCTATCAATCGTTGCCCGTGTCGCAGGCGCTCGGCACGGTATCCGGATGCCATGCGCAACTGCGCGACCATGTCTTCACCGGTGCGTCGATCGCGTTCGACGACCTGTTCGCGTTCCTGGATCGCGATGAACTCCTGCCGACGCTCGGGCACGCTCCGCTGCCGCTCAACGTCGTGCTGCACCTGCCCTGCACGCAGCGCGACGTGGCAGGCGCGGATGCCGCGCTGCGGCGCGTACTCGCGCGCATTCCAGCGCTCGCGATCGAGCGCCTGCCCGAGGAGCCTGCCTGCTGCGGTGCGGCTGGCACCTACTTCGCCGACCACCCACGGATCGCGAACGCGCTGCGCACCGAACGCGTCGCGCAGATCGGCGCCCTCAGGCCCGCGCGCGTGCTGACCACCAACATCGGCTGCCGACTGCACCTCGCCGCGGGGTTGGCAGACGCCGCGGTCGAGGCGCCGGTGATACATCCGATTACCCTGCTGGCGCTGTCGCTGCGAGAATCGCCCGCATGAAGGAAACCCGCCAGTTCGACACCACCGACCGCCTGTTGAGCGGCCTGCAGCGTGCGCTCGCCACCACTTTCGGTCCGGCGCCTGCGCCCCGGCGCGTGGATCCTGCCGCCGGCAAGGCCGAGGGCGTGCTCGACGAGGCCGAGCGCCGGCACGCCGCGGGACTCATGCGAGTCAACCATGTGGGCGAGGTGTGCGCCCAGGCGCTCTACCTCGGGCAGGCGGCACTCGCGCGCGATCCCGATACGCGTGCGCACCTGCTCGACGCCGCCGATGAGGAAGGCGAGCACCTGGCCTGGTGCGCGTCGCGCCTCGATGCGCTCGAGGACAGGCCGAGCCTGCTCAATCCCCTCTGGTTCGCCGGCAGCTTCGCGATCGGCGCATTGGCCGCGCTCGGCGACGACCGGCGCAGCCTCGGCTTCGTGGTCGAGACCGAACGCCAGGTCGAGGCGCACCTGCACGAACATCTGAAGCGCCTGCCGCCGTCGGACGCGCGCAGCCGCGCCGTGCTCGCGCAAATGAAGCAGGACGAAGCTGCGCACGCCGAGGCTGCCGATGCGCGCGGTGCGTCGCGCCTGCCCTGGCCGGTGCCCGCGCTCATGGCCGCTGCCGCCAACGTCATGCGCTTCGTCGCCTACCGCGTGTAATCCGAGATGCAACGCTTGACCCTTCTACCTGCGGGGCGAAAGTGCGCCGCTTGCGCCCAAGCGAAGCGAAGGCGGCGCGCGAAGCGAGATGGCGCGCAGCACCGCAACGCGAGTTTGCGGCGAATGCGCATAAGAGCGTCTCGATGAAGGTCCTCGTCACCGGCAGCACCGGCTTCCTCGGGGCGGCCGTCTGCCGCGCCTTGCGCGCACGCGGCGACGAAGTGCGCGGCCTGTCGCGAACGCCATCGCCCATGCTGTCCGCGCTCGGTGTCGAGCAGTTCGCGGGCGACATCGCCAATCTCGACGCAGTCATCGAGGCGAGTCTCGGCGTCGACGCGATCGTGCACACCGCGGCCAAGGCCGGCGCCTGGGGCAGGATCGAGGACTTCTATTCCACCAACGTCGCCGGCACCGACAATGTGCTGGCCGCCTGCGACATGAACGATATCCGCCGGCTCGTGTACACCTCGTCGCCCGCAGTCGTGCACGCGGGCCGCGACCTGGAAGGCGTCGACGAGTCGGCGCCGTATCCCGAGCGCTACCACGCGCACTATCCGGCGACCAAGTCGATCGCGGAGAAGCGCGTGCTCGCGGCCAACGGCGCCACGCTCGCGACCGTGGCACTGCGCCCGCACCTGATCTGGGGGCCGGGCGACAACCACTTGTTGCCGCGGCTGGTCGCGCGCGCGCGCGCGGGACGCCTGCGCTTCGTGGGCGACGGCCAGAACCGCATCGACACGATTTTCATCGACAACGCGGTGGACGCGCACCTCGCGGCGCTCGACCGCCTCGACGTCGGTGCGGCCTGTTCGGGCCATGCGTATTTCCTCACGCAGAACCAGCCGATGCCGATCATGGACGTGGTCAACGCGCTGCTGCGCACCGCCGCCGCGCCCACCGAGACGCGCTGCATTTCCCGGCGCACCGCGCACGCGCTCGGCGTCGTGCTGGAGGGCGCGTGGCGCGTGTTCCGGCTCGGCGGCGAGCCGCCGATGACGCGCTTCATCGCGGAGCAGTTGTCGACCGCGCACTGGTTCAACCTCACCGCCGCGAAGCGCGACCTCGGCTACAAGCCCCGCGTCAATTTCGCCGAGGGCCTCGCGCGCCTCACCACCTGGCAACTGCGTGGCGGCGTCGTCGCCCCCCGACCCTCGCCAGGATTGTAGGAGCGCAGCGAGGCGCGATATCGAGTGCGACGCGCCATTGCGAGTGACGTGGCGAGCGAGGCTGTTATCGCGGTTTGCGCTGCACCTGCAAATGCGGTGAAACGACCGCAGGATCTTCGCTGCTGGGTTCCAGCACCGCGACCGCCTCTACAAGGTCGTCGACGAAATTGCTTGGCCCGACGAGGCGGATCACGCCCGCGCGTCGAAGCTTGGCGGCGACGCGCGGATTGGCTCCTGCCAGGACCACGCGTACGCCGCGCTTCTGCAAATCGCCGATGGCTTCCTCCAGGCTCTGCATGCCCGTGATATCGATAAAGGGTATGCCATCCATGCGCACGATCACGGCTTTGGGATCGGTGTGCGTATGCGCCAGCGCGCGATCGAAGTTCTCGACCGCGCCGAAGAACAGCGGTCCACTGACGGTGAACACCACCACGCCTTCGGGCAAGGATTGGCCGCGCAACGCCAGCGCATTCTGGAGTTCCGCGCCGGTCGCCTGCGTGACTGCAACGCTCGACGCCATGCGCCGCATGAATTGCAGCATGGCAAGGATCACCCCGATGTTGACCGCGATCACCAGGTCGGCGAACACCGTGAGCCCGAACGTCACCAGCAGGATGACCACGTCGGCACGCGGCGCGCGCCGTAGCATGCGCACGAAGTGCCTGGCCTCGCTCATGTTCCACGCGACCACGAACAGGATCGCCGCGAGCACCGCCAGCGGGATGTGCACGGCCAGCGGCGCGAGCGACACCAGCACCAGCACCAGCACCGCCGCATGCACGATGCCGGCGATTGGACTGTTGCCGCCATTGCGTACATTGGTGGCGGTGCGCGCGAGCGCGCCTGTCGCCGCGAAGCCACCGAACAATGGTGCCGCGATGTTGGCGAGACCTTGCCCTATCAGTTCCTGGTTCGAATCGTGCCGCGTGCCCGTCATGCCGTCCGCCACCACTGCCGAGAGCAGCGACTCGATTGCGCCGAGCATCGCAATGGTGAAAGCCGGGCCGAGGAGTTCCAGCACCCTGCTCACGGAAAAGTGCGGGAGCGCAAAGCCCGGCAACCCCTGCGGGACGCCGCCGAACGCGGAACCAATAGTTGCGACACCGTCGAAATGTGCGGCGGCCTGCACGCACGTCGCGGCCACCAAGGCGATCAACGGAGCCGGTATCTTTCCAATCACCGGTACCCGCGGCATCACCAGCAAAATGGCCAGGGACCCCGCCGCCAGCGCGGTGGTCGCGGGATTCAGGTGAGGCAGCGCCGCGATGATGTTCGCGAGCTTGTCATGAAAGTGCTCGCCGGCAATGTGGGTGAGACCGAAGAACGCCTCCCATTGCCCGACGAAGATGATGACCGCGATGCCGGCCGTGAATCCAAGGATGACCGGGGCGGGAATGAACTTGATCGCGGCGCCGACGCGCGCGATTCCAAACAGCAGCAGCATCACGCCCGCCATCAACGTGGCGATCTGCAGGCCTTCGATGCCGTGCTCGGCCGTCACCGCGGCGAGGATCACGATGAAGGCGCCGGTCGGCCCCGCGATCTGGAAGCGGCTGCCGCCTGCAATCGAGACCACGACGCCCGCGACGATCGCGGTGTAGATGCCCTGCTCGGGCTTCGCGCCGGACGCGATCGCGAACGCCATCGCCAGCGGCAGCGCGACCACGCCGACCACCAGCCCTGCCATGGCGTTGCGCAACCAGTGCTCGCGTCGCAGCAGACCTGCGCGCCGCGCCTCGAGCCAGGCGATCATCGGTCGAGACTCGCGTCCGATTCACGGGTCGATCGTGACTCTCCCAGTGCCGAGCGATACGCGTTTCCAGCCGCTGCGCCGAAAGCGCAGAAGACCACGCGCCCGGGCAGTATGTTGGCGTCGAGCCACACTCGCACCTCGCGCACCGCTATCGCGACGGCCTGCGCCAGCGGGTAACCATAGATCCCGCACGAGATCGCGGGGAACGCGATGCTGGCCAACTTGTGCTGCGCGGCCAATGCCAGCGCGGACCGATGGCAACGCGCGAGCAGGTCCGCTTCGCCCTTGCCGCCGCCTTGCCAGATCGGCCCGACCGTGTGGATCACGAAAGGGGCGGGCAGCGCAAAGCCGGGCGTCATCCGCGCCTCGCCGGTGGGGCAGCGCACGCCGGCAGACGCTTCGGGCAGTTCCCGGCAGGCGCGCAGCAGTGCGGGCCCCGCCGCACGATGGATCGCGCCGTCGACACCGCCGCCGCCCAGCAGCGCCTGGTCGGCCGCATTGACGATCGCGTCCACCGCAAGCGTCGTGATGTCGCCTTCCTGTACGGCGATGCGCGATTTCATGCGCAGAGCGTACTACCCGTCCGATCTTTCGAATCGAAGCGACGCAGCTGCGAATGCGCGACCGCCGTGCGCTGGCCCCAACGGGGGGCGACGCCGATCGCGATCGACTGTCAACAGACGGTCGCACAGAGAGCAGTCGCCAATGCGGTGTTGGCACGCCGCCACGCCGCAAAATACTCCTGGGCGAGCTCGCCGGCCGCCAGCGCGAGCATGCTGAGAGCGCTGCTCGTCGTCGGCGGTCAGGGCGAAGCCGTGCGGCGACAGGCAGCTTTCGGACGTGACAGCCAGACGCCGCACAACGCGTCTGGCGGGTTCGTTCGCAAGTTGGGGTTATTTGAGAAGAACTTCTCCACTGGAGCACTCCGTGATGCGAGCTTACATGCTGCTCTTTCTGCTGCTGGGCGCGAATGCCGCGCACGCCGCCACGTTCGTGGTCGATACGACTTCGGACGTCTCGCTATCTGCCTGCACCGCCGCCGCCAATGACTGTTCGCTGCGTGGGGCGATTGCCGCGGCGAACAGCGCCGCGGGCCTCGACAACGTCAACTTCAATATTCCGATGTCCGATGCGGGCTGCGTGGCGGCCACCGGTGTTTGCACGATCACGCCGGCGGGCGCAGGCTTTGTGGTCTTCAACGGCGGGGCCGCCGTGATCGACGGCACCACGCAGCCGGGT